>JAJPKH010000042.1 GCA_021323795.1 Acidiferrobacteraceae bacterium
CGAAGCGATGAAAGCGCGCCGGCGGCAAAACCACTGCGGGGTTGTCATTTGACACCGCATTATCTGGACCTCATTGATATCGGCTGCGCCCGCGGCGACCGGCCGCTCTTCGTCGGCGTTAACCAACACGTGGCGGCGGGAGAGCTCCTCCACGTCGCGGGCAGCAACGGCAGCGGCAAGACCACGCTGCTCCGAACCGTGTGCGGTTTATCACGCCCGGCGGAAGGTGAAATCCGCTGGCGCAGCGTTTCGATCCGGAAGTTGGGCGACGAGTATCGCCAAGACCTGGCGTATCTCGGACACAAAGACGGCATCCAGGGTGAACTGACACCGACCGAGAATCTCTGGAATCTCGCTTGCACGATGGAAAGGGTGATGCCTGATGCCATCGCGCACGCGCTCGAGCGGCTCGGGCTCGCCGCTTATCGCGCGTTTCCCGCCAAAATTCTTTCGCAGGGCCAGAAGCGCCGGCTGGCGCTCGCGCGCTTACTCGTGCTCTCCAAACCCCTTTGGATCCTGGATGAACCGTTTACGGCGTTGGACGTCGCGTCGTGCCAGTTGATAACCGAAATACTGTCCGATCACCTGAAACGGGGCGGCACGGCGATCATTTCATCGCACCAGGCCTTCGACGTTCCCACCGCCACGCTCAAACGCATCGACCTCGACAAGGCCCGGACGAACAATCCGCCGGTCGGAGCGAGCCCGGCGGCACGCCCCGCTGCGTCCCGACGATACCCCGCGTGAGCGTCGCCCTGCTTCCCGCCGTATTGTGTGTCATCCGGCGTGACCTCACGGTCGCGCTGCGGCGCGTCCAGGACGCGCTGACTCCGGTCGTCTTCTTTGCCATTGTGGTCGCCCTGTTCCCTCTCGGCGTCGGCCCGGAGCCTCAAGTGCTGGCGACGCTCGCCCCCGGGGTACTTTGGGTCGCCGCTCTACTCTCGACGATGCTCTCCCTGCCCCGCCTCTTCGCCAATGACTACACGGACGGCACCCTCGAGCAGCTTTTACTCACGCCCCATCCACTCGCGGTGCTGGTACTCGGAAAAATATTCGCCCATTGGCTGCTGAGCGGCCTCCCGCTGGTTCTGCTGGCGCCGCTTTTCGCGCTGCAGTTGCAGCTTCCGGCCGACGCGATGCCGGCGCTCGTCCTGTCCCTGCTCCTGGGCACGCCGGTCCTGAGCCTGCTCGGCGCGGTCGGCGCGGCGCTCACGCTCGGGCTGCGGGGCGGCGGCGTCTTGATTTCGTTGCTGGTGCTCCCGCTGTATACTCCCGTTCTGATTTTTGGCGCCGGCAGCGTTGCGTCTGCCGTCATGGGGCTGGATACCGAGGCCTATTTCTCCTTGTTAGCCGCTTTTCTCGTCTTGGCATTGACTCTAACGCCGTGGGCCACGTCCGCGGCCTTACGCGTGTCGCTCGATTGAACATACACCAATACGCCTCCCCCAAAACGTTCTACCCCATCGCCGGCCGGTTGATCCCCTGGTTCGCCGCCGTCACGGCGCTGCTGCTAGCGGTCGGCCTCTATCAAGGGCTTTTCGTCGCGCCGCCGGACTATCAGCAGGGCGAGAGCGTGCGCATCATGTTCATCCACGTCCCGGCGGCCTGGATGTCGATGTTTATTTACGTCGTCATGGCGACGGCCGGCGCGATGGGATTGATCTGGAACGTCAAGATCGCCGAAGTGCTGGCGCGTTCGTGCGCCCCCATCGGCGCCTCGTTCACCCTCCTCGCGTTAGTCACGGGCTCGCTCTGGGGCAAACCGATGTGGGGCACCTGGTGGGCCTGGGACGCGCGTATTACCTCCGAGCTGATCCTGTTTTTCCTGTACGTCGGCTTCATGGCGCTGCAGGCCGCGATCGACGATCCGAAACGGGCGGCGCGCGCGGCGGCGATTCTCGCGCTCGTCGGCGTTGTCAACATTCCGATCATCCACTTCTCGGTCGAGTGGTGGAACACGCTGCACCAGCCGGCTTCGGTCGGCCGCATGGGCAAACCCACGATTCACATCAGCCTGTTGATTCCGCTGCTGCTGATGGCGATCGCTTTCACGACCTTTTTCGTCACCGTCGTCCTGGCCCGCATGCGCAACGAAATTCTCGAGCGCGAGCGCCATACGACGTGGGTAGCGGAATTAATCACCAAGCAGAGTTAAGCCGAGCGTCACGATTGAACAAACGGAGTTATCCGATGGGACAATACACGACCTATATCTGGGCCGCCTACGCGCTTGCGGCCCTCGTGCTCTGCATCAACGTGGTGCTCCCCTGGCGGCGCAGCAAGACCGTACGCCGGCAGCTGGAAGAGTACTATCGTCTCAACCGGGAGCCGCGATGAAACCGCGTTACAAACGACTGGCTGTCATCGTCGTGAGCGTGGCGGGTTTGACCGTCGCGGCGCTTTTCGTGCTGAACGCCTTTCGCAGCAACCTGGTTTTCTTCTATTCGCCGACCGAGGTCTTCGAAGGCAAGGCGCCGCTCGATCGGCCGTTTCGTATCGGCGGCCTGGTCGAGAAAGGCAGCGTGCAGCGCTCGCCCGACGGGCTGAAGGTTAATTTCGTGGTGACCGACCTGAATAAACGCTTGCCGGTGCATTATGAAGGCGCGCTCCCCGATCTTTTCCGCGAAGGTCAGGGGGTGGTGGCCCAAGGTCGGCTCGGCGAAGGCAAGCTTTTCGTGGCGAAAGAAGTGCTCGCCAAGCACGATGAGAATTACATGCCGCCCGAGGCCGCCAAGGCGCTGCACGGCGGCTCGTTCGTGCCGGGCAACCAGGCGAAACGCTAGTGAAGAAGTTCGTTATCCCGATCGTTCTCTTCGCCGCACTCGGCCTGCTGCTCGGCATCGCTATCGTCAAAATGCAGTCGGGTTCCTATTCGCCGCGCAACATTCCGTCGCCGCTCATTGGCAAGCCGGTGCCGGCGTTCGCCCTGCCCTCGCTCGCCGATCCGAAACAGACCATCACCAACGACAAGTTGCGCGGACGGGCCTATCTCTTGAACGTGTGGGCGTCGTGGTGCGTGGCGTGTCGCGACGAGCATCCGGTGCTTCTCGCGATGGCGCGCGAGCAGCACGTTCCGATCATCGGTCTCAACTACAAGGACGCGCGCGACGACGCGCTCGGCTGGCTGAAGCAATTCGGCGACCCTTACGAGATGAGCATCGCGGATCTCCCCGGGCGCTTCGGCATCGAGCTCGGCGTGTACGGCGTGCCGGAAACGTTCGTCATCGATCGCGCGGGCGTTATCCGCTACAAGCACATCGGCCCGGTCACGCCGGAAGTGCTCAGCGCGGTGTTGCTGCCCAAGCTCGCGGAGGCGGGCGGCGCATCCTAAGGATCGTTCGTCGGCGCCGGCAGGCCTTGCGCAACGGCACGATCCGCCGGTGTAACGAAGGCATCACAGTAGAATGCGCCCGCCGGCAGGCCGCGTTCGCCCAGAAAATCGCGTCGCGCCGCTTCCACCATCGCCGACACACCGCAGGCATAGACTTGATGATCGGCCAGCGATTTGACGTCCTCCATCACGGCACGGTGAACGAACCCGATCCGCCCCGGCCAATCCGCATCCGGCTCTGACAGTACCGGCACGAAGCGGAAATTCGCATGCCGCGCACTCCAGCTTGCCGGCAGTTCGAGCGCGTAGAGGTCTTTGCGTTTGCGCGCACCCCAATACAGAACCATCGCGCGCGTCACGCCGCGCCGGAAAGCGTCCTCCAGAATCGATTTGATGGGCGCGAAGCCGGTTCCGCTCGCTACAAAAATGGCCGGTTTGGAATCCTCGCGCAGAAAGAAATCGCCGTACGGCAATTCGACCCGCAGCTTCGCGCCCGGAACGAGGCGCGGAACCACCGACTCGCAAAACTTGCCGCCCGGAATCAATCGCACGTGCAGCTGCGCGCCGTCGTTCTGCTGCGGCGGGTTCGCCATCGAGAAGGAACGCCGCTTACCGTCTTCAAAAATCACCTGCAGATACTGGCCCGCCTTGAACTTCACTTTGGTGCCGGCCGGGAAGCGCAGCTGCAGCAACACCACGTCTTCCACCGGGCGTGTCAGCCGATAAACCGTCGCCTCGATGATTTTGCGGGCGTGAGGTTCGCGTTTGGTGATCGTCCGCGGCGCGATCTCGAGATCCCCGGAGGGTCTGGCTTGGCAGAACAGCGTCGCGCCGTCCTCCACCCGCGGCCCCTCGTAAGCACCGGAGGTGACGTGGCCCCTGCAGTTGTGGCACACGCCATTGCGGCACGAATACGGCATTTCGTAGCCGGCGGCCTGCGCCGCATCCAGGATTGTCGTCCCTGGTTCGCAGCGGAAGATGATCTCGGAATTGGCGACGCGAATGGTGTACGCCACGGAAACTACGCTGAACCCGGCCCGCCAAGCAGCGTGAGCGTTTCAACGACGGAAGCTGGGTCAGCCACACCCTGGCCGGCGATATCGTACGCGCAGCCGTGACCGACACTGGAGAACAGCACCGGGGCTCCGATCGAGAGCGCGCTCGACCGCAAGGGACTGAGGAGCTTGATCGGGATGTGGCCTTGATCATGGAACATCGCGAGATACACGTCCTGACGTCGGTGCGCGAGCAGCATATCGGCGCCGGTCGGGCCGTTCACGGCCATGCCGAGTGCCTGTAGTTGCTTCACCGCCGGACGGGTAATGCGTTCGTCGTCGTCGCCGAACAGCCCGTCCTCGCCCGCGTGCGGATTGATACCGAACACGCCGAGGCGCGGATTGATGACGCCGAGCCGCTCCACGGCATCGATAGCCGCGCGCGCGGCGGCGACGATCAGAACGGGCGTCAGGCGCGCGAGCGCGCTGCGCACACTCTCGTGCAGCGTGACATGCGCGATGCGCAGACCGTTCGCGACGAGCATCAGGAACACGCGCTCGGCCGGCGTACCGGTGAGCTCGGCGACGAGTCCCGGATAGCCTGTGAAGGAAATGCCCGCGCGGTTGATCGCCGTCTGCGAATGCGGACAGCCGATGACGGCCGTTACCTCGCCGCGCTGCGCGAGCTGCAACGCCTCGCGTACGTACGCAATCGTGGCCGCGCCCGCGCGCGCCTCCGTAGCGCCCGGCGCAAACGCGGCGCGATCCAGCGCGCGCACGGGGACAATCTCGATGCGACGCGCGAGCTCGGCTGCGTGCCGTTCGACGTATTTACGGATGACGAAATCGTCGCCGACCAACACCGGCTCGATGTCGCTACCCACGAACCGGGCCGCCGCCTTGACCGCTATCTCCGGTCCGATCCCGTTGGGATCGCCGATCGCGACCGCTATGCGCGTCGCCATGCTCGCCTCAAAGCGGAAGCGCGACGAGAGTATCGAAGCGCGCGCTGTCGCAGACGACGATACGCTCGACGAACCTCAGCGCGCCGTCCGCATCCTCGCCGACGGCGTCGATATACTTGCCTGTCGCGAAGAGGTCCATGCGTCCGTCGCGCATGATGCGCGTCACCAGAAACGGACTTTCGGTCCGCACCACATGACGCTCTTCGGCGATGATCGCCGGACCGCCGACGATGTGGCGGTAGCGCTGACGCTCGTAGACGTTGGCCTCGCGCAGCGCCGAGACGCGGTCCTTCAACATCGCCTTCGAGTCGGCGTAAATGATGCCGGCCTCGAACCCGTTCCGGTGATTTTCCGCGGTGGTGATCTTATAGAGGCAGCGCTCGAAGAAAAATTCCGGCCACGCCTCCATACGGTCGTCATCGATGCAGCGCGCGTACTCCGCGTTGAGCGCGGCCAGGCGCTGAGGGAAACCGCTGTCGGTCACGCTCAAAGTCCCATCAAGGCGCGATATTCGTTCCAGAAGCCGCGCACCGACGCTTCCGTCGCGCGCGAGTCCTGGCTCTCGATGCCGTCACCGCCCATCTCGAGCACGGCTTGCGCGTCCGCCGCCTGCGCAATACCGCGCTGCACGAACCCCCCGACGGCGCCATCCTCCATCGACACGTAACCGGCCGGCCCGACCAGGTTACTCTGTTTGAGGCGCATGGTTTTCATTTCCGGCGTATCGTCGGCGAAACCCAAATACGTCCAATTGAGCTCGGTCGATTCGACGCCTTTGGGCAGCACCTGCCTCACGGCGATGCTATTTTGGATCTGCTGCAACACGAAGCCCGGGAACACGGACAGGATCTGCAACGTGATGCCGTCGCCGAACTCGTCGCGCCCGTCGAGGAGACTCGGGTCGGCGAGCCGATAGGCGTCCTTTTCCGCGCGGATACCTTGCGCGCTGTACGCCGCATCCCGGCGCGCGGGGGCGGCACCGGCGTCGATCGCCGACCAGCTCACGTGGTGCGCACCGGTTTCGCTCACGATCACGCCGCCGCGCTGGTTCAAACGGTTGATGCGAAATGTGGTGAAAAACAGATGCAGCAGGCTCGCGTGATATGAATCCTTGACGTTCTCGACATAGAGCTTCCAATTGTTGGGCAGCGCCTGCGTGAAGCGGCCGATCACTTTCACGGGCTTGCACAGCACGCGCTCGAGGCGCGCCAGAATGTCCGCGCCCAAATACTCTTCGATCGGCGGAACATCGTCGTGCAGGCTGCCGAACACCAGTCCACACAACACGGTCGTGCGCAGCTTGCGCGGCCCGTGCTCCTCCGGACAAAACGACTTCGGCATACCGCCCTTGCCGTTCACCCCATCCTTGAACGCCACACCCTTGAGGTTGCCTTGCAGGTCGTACGTCCACGCGTGATAGACGCACTGGAAGTCGCGCGCCTTGCCTTCATTCTCCAAGCAGAGGAGCGCGCCGCGGTGCGCGCAGCGGTTCTCGAAGGAGTAAATCTCGCCGTCGGTATCGCGCGCCACCACCACCGGCATTCCGCCGACGAACGTCGTGCGGAAATCCCCGGCCGTAGCGACGTCGGCTTCGAGGCAAAGATAGTGCCAAACCGGTCCGGTAAAAATACGCTGCTGCTCGGCGGCGTAAATCTCCGCGTCCTGGTATACCCAATACGGCACGCGCGTCGACGCGCCCGCGGGCCACGCGCGGCGGTTTTCCGGTGACGGCGCAGCGGTATTCGGTACGCGCATCGGCATCTCAGTCGATTTTGACGTGGGCGCCGGCGATCACTTTTTCCCAGCGTACGACTTCATCCTTGATGAAGCTCGCCGTCTCGGCCGGCGTGCCGCCGACCGGCTCGGCGCCCTGATCGAGGAAACGCTGGCGCACATCCGGCATGCGCAGCGCTTCGCCGATCGCCGCGCTGATCTGCGCCGCGATCGGCGCCGGTGTACCCGGGGGCGCGACGACGCCGAACCACGTCACCGAGCGAAAACCCGGCAGCCCCGCTTCCGCCAGCGTCGGGGTGTTCGGCAGCGACGCGACCGGCTGCGGACCCGCGATGGCAAGGATCTTGAGCTTCCCGCCCTGATGCGGAGCAAGCGAGGAGCCCAAGTTATCGAAGAAAATATCGACCTGCCCGCCCATGAGATCCGTGAGCGCCGGAGCGGTACCTTTATACGGCACATGCACCATCTGCACCCCCGCCATCGACTCGAACATCACCGCGGTGAGGTGCGACGTCGACCCGTTCCCCTGCGAGGCGAACGTGACGGCGCCCGGTTTGGATTTCGCGTAGTTGATCAGCGCCGGGACGGAATCGACCGGCAGCGTGGGCCTGGCGGCCAACACGTTCGGCACCGTCGCGAGCACGCTGATCGGCACGAATTTTTTCGCGTCGTAGGAGAGCTTCTTGTAAAGGTTCTGGTTGATGGCAAGCGGGCCGGGCGGGCTGGCCAACAGCGTGTAACCGTCCGGATCGGCTTTGGCCGCCGCTTCCGCGCCGATGTTGCCGCCCGCGCCGGCGCGGTTTTCGATGATCACCGGCTGACCCCATTTGGCGCTCAACTTGTCGGCGACGATGCGTGGCAGTACGTCCGCCGTACCACCGGCCGGAAACGGCACGATGATCTTTACCAGCCGGTTCGGAAAAGTCCCTTGCGCATAGGCCACGGGCGCGCCGAAGGCGGCGCCGCAAACACAGGTCAACAATAACGATCGAATGACGTTCATCGGCACTCCGGTTGTTTTTGGGTCGTTGCCTGTGCGACAGGCGAACGGTCGGTCGGTAACGCGCGCGGGAATCAGGATACTCGCGAGCTTTACGACAAGACAATAATCCGTCTCGCCAGGCGGACAACGGAATCGCGATAAAATTTTTGGAGATGCGCCGAATAGTGCGGCGCCGTGCGCGGGAATGCAGCCGGTTTATTTCGATTTCTTCGCCTGCGCACGCGCCGTTTCTATCGCGTGCTTTATTTCCGGCGTCGCTTCGCTGTCGGGGGGCAACTGCTTCAGCAGCCGCTCCCAATATTTCACCGATTGCGCGAATTTCTGCTCGTGATAGGCGACGAGCCCGAGCGTCCACAACGCCGCCGGATTTTCGGGATCGAGGGCGTAAAGCTTTTGAAAAAGCGTCACCGCCTCCGGCGACGGACGCCCGGGATCGAGCGACAGCAGAAATTCGCCGTAGGCGCTCAGGATTTCTTGGTCTTTGGGCGCGAGGTCGTAGGCGCGCGCGTACGCTTGGCGCGCCTCGCTCGCGCGTCCGAGCACGCTGTAGGCGCGGGCGAGCTGCGCCCACCCTTTAGGATCAGCCGGCTGCCCCGCGAGACGAGCCTCGAGCCGCGCGACCATTTGCAACACCATCGGCGGAACCTGCCCCCCCGCCATGGTCGGCCCTTGGCCGAGCTGCGCGAGCGTCTCCGAATTCCGGGCGAAATAAATTCCCGCCGAGATCAGCGGCAAACCGATCGCGAGCGTGATGACCGTCGGTAACCACAGACGCCGCCCGGACGCGGCCGGCGCATCGGCGTCCGCGCTCTTCGTCGCCACCAAACTCTTGAGAACCTGGGCGAGCTCCGCTTCCAGCCGCCGACGCTCGTCCGCGGCGACCGTCGCATCGATGTTGCGATCGCCGGATTCCACGTCGATTTCGCGCAACTGCGCCAACAGCCGGTCGCGCAGCTGAATCAACGGGTCGCCATTCTCGTTCATCGCCACCGGCTCGGCACGCAGCGGGCGCGCCAGAAACCACGCCGAGGCGATCGCGACCAGCACGGCGAACACGAGCAGTAACGTCATTCGGGGGGTTGTCGTTGCGCTTCGCGTACGCGCGCGACGTCCTCGGCGGAAAGCACCGGCGGCGGGGCCATGGGCACATGCAGACGCCGACGCAGGTAAACAAACGCCGGGATGGCGAGCACCAGCACGAGCACGACCGGTCCGAGCCAAACGAGCACGCCCGGCCCGTCATAGGGCGGCTTCATCAGCACATAGTCGCCGTAACGGCTGACGAAATAATCGACGATTTCCTGGCGGCTCTTGCCCGCGGCGAGCTGCTCGCGGATGAGCTCGCGCATGTCGCGCGCGAGGTCGGCGTCCGATTCGGCGACGGATTGATTCTGGCATACGGTGCAACGCAGCGTCTCCGCGATCGAGAGCATCTCGCGCTCGTGCGGATCCTCCGTCACTTGCGCCGCGAACGCGGGAATCGCTACGAAGAGAAGCAGGAGAAAAAATCGGCGCATGATCACTTGGCCGCGACGGCGGTATTTTCAACAGCCGCCTTCGCTCGCGCTTCCCGCCGCCGGCCGCTGAGCGACAACGCAAGACCGGAAAGCATGATGGCGCCGCCGATCCAGATGAATTGCACCAGCGGGTTGACGTACGCGCGTACCGTCCAACGCCCGCCCTCGACGGGCTCCCCCAGCACTAGATAGACATCGCGCAGCGGCGTGGAATCAATGCCTGTCTCGGTCATCGGCGCGCCCTGCTGCGGATAAACGCGGCGTTCGGGCGTAATCACGCGTCCGGAACCGAGCAAGGTAAAGCGCGCCTCCACCGTGCGATAGTTGAAACGACGGTCGGTACGCACGCCCTCGAAACGCAGCGTCTCGCCGGCGATCGGCAACGCGTCACCCGGCGCCATCACGACCGAGGCTTCGTGGCGGAACAGTCCGGAGCCGACTAATCCAAGCGCGACGATCACGATGCCGAAATGCACGACCATGCCGCCGTAGTGGCGGCGGTTGCCGAGCGCGGTCTTGCGCGCCGCGCGCAGCCACGGCTCGGCGAGTTGCGCCCGGCGCTGGCGAATCGCGCGCAGGTAATCCGTGACCAGCGCCGAACCGGCGAAAAATGCGAGCCCGACGCCCGCGGGGCCGGTCCAATAGCCGCCCAAGACCGCCGCCATGAGCGCGGCCGCGATCGCGCCCACGATCGCGGGAATCAGCAAATGTTGCCTGAGCCGGACGGCATTTGCCTTGCGCCACGGCACCAGCGGGCCGATGGCCATCAATAACATAACGACCAGGAAAATCGGCACCATGACGGTATTGAAGTACGGGGCACCGACCGTCAGCTTTTCGCCCGTCAGGGCCTCGAGGCCGAGCGGATAAAGCGTTCCGAGCAGAACGCTGGCGCACGCGATCGAAAAGAGCACGTTGTTCCATACGAACAGCGATTCGCGCGAGAGCAACGACGTCACCGACTCTTCCGCCTGCTGATATCTGCCGCGCGCCAGGAAAATTCCGAACGACACGCTCAACACGATCGTCATGAACGCCAGGATGTAGGCGCCGCGGCCGGGATCGACCGCAAAGGCGTGGACCGAGGACAACACGCCGGAACGCACTAAAAAAGTACCGAGCAGCGACAGCGAGAACGTGCTGATCACCAGAAATATGTTCCACGCGTGGAGCATCCGGCGGCGATCCTGCACGGTGATCGAATGCACCAGCGCCGTGCCCAGCAGCCACGGCATGAAGGACGCGTTCTCGACCGGGTCCCAGGCCCAATAACCGCCCCAGCCGAGTTCGTAGTACGCCCAGGCACCGCCAAGCAGGATGCCGGTCGTGAGGAAGCCCCAGGCGACGAGCGCCCAGCGCCGTATGTGTCCGACCCAGAATTCGCTCTTCCAGCGGGTCAGCAGCGCCGTTAACGCGAACGCAAACGGGACCGAGAACCCGACGTAGCCGAGATAGAGCATCGGCGGATGAAACACCATGCCCGGATCCTGCAGCAGCGGATTGAGATCGCGGCCGTCCGGCGGCGCCGGCAGCAGGCGCTCGAAGGGACTCGAAAGAAAAAGGATAAGACCGAAGAATCCGACCACCAGAGCGCCCTGCACCGCCACGATGACGGGCAATTGCCGCGGATAATGCCGGCGACCGTGCCAAACGACGAGCAGCGTATAAAAGGTCAGCACCCAAACCCACAGGTACAGCGACCCTTCGTGCCCGCCCCACAGCGCCGCGACTTTGTAGAAGAGCGGCAATTGCAGGTTCGAATGTTCGGCGACGTAAGCGACGGAAAAGTCACTGGTGACAAACGCATAGATAATAGTTATCGCCCCGAGACTCGTCAGCACGAAGACGAGAACGGCTGCATTCAAACTGATCGCGGACAAGCGCGGCGCGCCCCATATGTGGCCCGCGACAGGCGCCAGCGCCTGCACGGCCGCGACAATCAACGCGAGGTAAGCGGCGAAATGACCAAACTCGATGAGATAAAGCGAATTCAATATCCGACAATCCTAGGGTTGAGTATGCAAGCTGTTATTAACAGAATTTGTGGATAACTATGTTACTAACTCGGTCTCGATGGCGCTGATTCACGTTGCGGAATAGTACTTATATCAGTTTGAACATTTTTTAAACAGAAGCGGATGCCCAGAAAACAAGAACTTGCGCGCATGCCGAGGCCGTAATGTTCTTGCAACAATCGGTCGCCAAAGAGAATTTTGTTTGTGCACAATCGAAGCGCGCCGCATCAAATGGCTCGCCGCATCAGTACGAACGCAACGCCGAAAAACATAATCAGCGGCGCCGCGGCCGCCGCCAGCGGCGGCATACCGTATATAAGCGCGAGATAACCGACGCTGCGGTTTACCACGACGAACGCCAGACCCAGGACCACGCCGATGAAAGTCCGTTGCGCCAGCCCGCCGCTGCGCGCCGGACGGAAAACAAACGGGGCGGCGAGAAGGATCATGAGCGCTGTTGCGAACGGCATGAAAATTTTCTGCCAGAAAGTGAGAACGTAGCTCCGTACATCCTGACTGTTACTGCGTAGATGGCGAATATAGGCATAAAGCTGCGCGATAGATAGGGCTTCGGGACGGATGGTAAAAACCGCCACCACCGCCGGCGTGAAGCGCGCGTTCCACGCAACGTCCGCACTACTGTCGGTCTCGACCCGTTGCTGCGCGATGCGGCTCGCGCTTACCTGCTCGAGCCGCCACTCCTCGCCGTCATACACGGCGCGCGAGGCGTGCACATGGCGGCGCAACTCCGACGCGGCCGAAACGTCGTAAATATTCACGTTGAGCAGGCTCAAATCCGGCAGCACCTCACCGATGTTCACGAAGGCCGCGCCTTCGCGCAGCCAGAGCCCGGAATTTCCCTGCTTGAAGCTCGTCGCCAGCGCCTGCGCCCGCCCCGTCTGCGCGCGCGTCTCGGCGACGGGCACGACGTATTCGCCGACCAGGATGGCGACGATCACCAGCAACAGGCCCGTCTTCATTGTCGCGCCGACGATACGCAATTTTGACACACCCGCGGCACGCATCGCGATCAATTCCGAGTTGAGAGCGAGCGTGGAAAGCCCGAGCAAGGTGCCGATCAGCACCGCCACGGGAAACGTCTCGTACAAGCGGCGCGGCTGGCTCAAGATTACATAGCGCACCAGCTCGTACAATCCGAAACCGCCCTTGCCGAAATCGCCGAGCGCATCGACCACGGCCATGAAGACAAACAACGCCAAGAAGACGCCGAACACGAGCAGCGTGCCCATCAACATGCTGCGCCCGATATGGCGGTCGAGGAGCTTCACCATCAGGCACGCACCCTGCGCAGTCGCAAAAGCAGCGGCCGATTGCGACTGCGCCGATAGAACAGAAAGGCGGCGATCGCAATCATCAACGCATGCACCCACCAGAGCCCGATCGCGTCCGACACCTGGCTTTTCTTGATCAACGTCTGGCCGAGTCCGAGCAGATTGGAGTAAACAAAGTAAACGAGAATGGCGATAAATAAATTCGCCAGGCGCCCGCGGCGCGCGTCGGTGTACGCCAGCACGACGGCGTAGATCGCGAGCACGAACACAAGAACCGGTTTGGAGAGACGCCAATGCCATTCGGCGGAGGCGTCGGTGTCCCGCGTCGCGAGCAACACGGCGGTCGGCAGCCCTTCGGTCGTGGCGGGCGGCGCTACGATCGGTTTCTGTTCGAGTCGCACGGCATAGCTCTCGAAGCGCACGATGCGGTAATCCGGTTGCCCGGGCGTTCCCTCGTAAGCCCAACCTTTCGTCAGCATGACGAAGCGGTCTCCGGTTCTGCCGTCGACAAACGGGTATCCTTCCTGCGCGAGCACGATGCGAGGCCGATCCTTCGCGGGGTTACTGAGAAAAATTTGCTCCATGCGTCCGTCCGGTGCAACGCGCTCGGCGTATAAAATCCGCCCGCCCGCCGCGGCTTCGGTAAAGGCGCCGGGCGTAATCCCGGCGAGCTCGGGCCGCTGGCCGCTTTCCGCTTTCACTTCCTGGATCGCACGCGCCGCGAGCGGCGTGACATAAAACGCGGCCGCGCCCACCAGCAACGCGATCACCGCCGCCATCACGAGCACCGGCCGCAGCAACTGCGACAGTCCGATGCCGCACGCGGCGAGCACGGTCATCTCGCTGTCGCGGTACCAGCGGCTGAAGGTGAGCAGCACGCCCAGATAGAACCCGAGCGGCAGCAGCAAATCGAGGCGGCGCAGCGTCTCCCACCCTAGCAATTGCCATACGATGGTCTGGGCGTATTCGCCGCGCGCGGTGCGGTTGAGCACGGCGGTCATGCCGAACAGCAGGAACACCACGATCAGCACCGCGACGATTCCGACCGTCGCCTGGATCGCCTCGCGATAAAAGGCGCGACGGATGATCATGACCTGAAGCGAACTGCGGGTTTTGACAACGGTTGGACAAACAGCGGAAAATGCGGCGCAACCGGCGGCAACGGGCGGAAGCTACGCGGGGCGGCCGGAAATCCGTTCACGCGATTCGGTAAGCGCTTGAGCAGCAACAACAACCGGGGTCGTTGACCGGTCGGCAATATACCACAATTCCACCGTCCCGCAGGTCTCGTCGCGCGAAGGAAACTATGGAATACAGCGTAAAAAGCGGCACGCCCGAGAAACAGCACAGCGGCTGCCTCGCTGTCGGGGTGTACACGGGAAATAAACTCTCCGACGCGGCGCAACAGCTCGACGAAGTCACGGGCGGCGCGATCAAGCAAATCCTACGACGCGGCGATCACGGCGGGAAACCCGGCCAGACGCTGCTCGTGCATAACCTGCCGCACTCTCCCAGCGAGCGCGTGCTGCTCGTCGGTTGCGGCAAGGAAAAAGAATTCCACGAACCGCGTTACCGGGAAGTGACGGCGGCGGCGATCGGCGCGCTCAAGAATACCGGAGCGACCGAGGTCACCTCTTATCTCACGGACCTCGACGTTAAGGGCCGGGACGTGTTGTGGAAGCTGCGCCACGCCGTGGAGGTCACGGAGGCGGCGCTGTATCGCTTCGACCGGCTGAAGAAAAAGAACGGCGAGGACGAAAACCGCCGCGCGTTGAAGCGCATGATCCTCGCCGTCGGCAGCCGCAGCGACCTGCAACCCGGCGAGCTGGCCGTCAAGGAAGGGTTGGCGATCGCGGCCGGCATGCGCCTCGCCAAGGACCTCGGCAATCTTCCGCCCAACATCTGCACCCCGGCCTATCTCGCCGAGCAGGCCGTCGAGCTCGCGCGGCAGTACGGACTGAAGAGCACGGTGCTCGAGGAAGCGCAGATGCGCGAGCTCAACATGGGCGCGCTGCTCTCCGTCGCGCGCGGCAGTCATCAGCCGCCCAGGCTCATCGTGCTTGAATATCGCGGCGGGGCCGAGCATGAAGCGCCGATCGCGCTCGTCGGCAAGGGCGTCACGTTCGACACCGGCGGTATTTCCATCAAGCCGGCTGCCAACATGGACGAGATGAAGTTCGACATGTGCGGCGCCGCCTCCGTGCTCGGCGCGATCAAAGCGACCGCCGAGCTCAAGCTTCCCCTCAATGTGGTCGGCGTCATTCCCGCCACCGAAAACATGCCGGGCGGCCAGGCGAGCCGGCCGGGCGACGTCATCACCAGCATGTCGGGCCAAACCGTCGAAATCCTGAACACCGACGCCGAAGGCCGTCTCATCTTGTGCGATGCCCTCACCTACGCCGGCCGCTTCAATCCCGCCCTGGTAATCGACATCGCCACGTTGACCGGCGCGTGCGTGGTCGCGCTCGGCGGCCACGCGAGCGGACTCTTCGCCAACAACGATCAGCTCGCGCGCGAGCTGCTGAACGCCGGCAAGTACACCTGGGATCGCGCGTGGCAGCTGCCGCTGTGGGAGGATTACCAAAAAGGCCTCGACTCGAATTTCGCCGACATGGCGAACGTGAGCGGCGGCCGCGACGCGGGCGCGATCATCGGCGCGAGCTTTCTCGCGCGCTACACCAAAGACTACAAGTGGGCGCACCTCGATATCGCCGGCACCGCATGGAAGACCGGCAAGGAGAAGGGCGCGACCGGCCGGCCGGTACCGATGCTTACTCAGTTCCTCATCGATCGGGCGCGCAAGGAATCCGCGCCGTCGGAATGACCCGCGTCGACTTCTACCTGCTCCCACAGGCCTCGGACGGCGACGGCAAACACCTCGCCGCGTGCCGCCTGACGCAGAAGGCCTACAAGCTCAAGCACCGCGTCTATATACTCACGGAGACGTCGGACGAAGCGGCGCAACTCGACCGGTTGCTATGGACGTTCCACCCCGGGAGCTTCATTCCCCATCGAGTCCACGCCCAGCCGGTCGATCCGCGCCTGCCGGTGCTGATCGGGCACGACGCGCCGCCAGCGGAATTCAAGGACGTGCTGATCACGCTCTCGTCCAAAGTGCCCGAGTTCTTCGAGCGCTTTGAGCGCGTCGCCGAGCTGGTGAGCCCGGACGAGCCGGCGCGGGCGGCGGCGCGCGAACGGTTCCGCGCGTACCGTGATCGCGGCTTTACGGTACAAACGCACAATCTGTAGCGATCCCACGGGTCATGAGCGACGACAAACCCAAACACAAACCGCAACAGAAGCACACGCTCTCGGAAGTGCTCAAGTCGCTGCAAGACCTGATCCGCACCGACCTGGTGACGGCGCCGGCGAAGCCGTCGCCGCCCGCGGAGTCCACACCGGAACGGCCGCCGCCGGCGCCGACCGAACCGGATTCGTTCGGAGAAGCGCTCGATCAACTCGACGAGATCATCACGCACAAGATCATCGAACCGGTGGAGCGCGCGCAGGAGACGCCTCCCGAACCGCTGCTGCCGGATGAGACGCTCGAAATCGAGTGGGACGAGCCGGAGACAATCGCGGCAGAAACCATCGAGATCGAGCCCGCCGCCGCGCCGCCGGAGGTGTCCGCGGAGCGCGATGAAACGATCGAGCTGCAACCGGTAGCGCCTGAATTGGAGGAACCGAGCACGCCGTCACCGCCACCCGTCAACAACGTCGTGGAGCTGGAAATCATTCAGGTGGAAAGCAAAGCCGACAACGAACCCGATACCATCGAGCTAGAGCCGGCCGAACCGGCGGCCGAGACCACGGACAACGTCGTCGAGTTCCAGACGACACCGGCGGACGCGACCGAGGCGGTCAATCTCCTGTCCGCTTACGAGAGTGACGACGTCGCGCCCGACACCATCGAACTGCCCGCGGAACCGGTCGGCGCACAATCGAAGGAGACGCAAAAACCGCCCGCCGCCGAAAACCGGGAGGCAGCGGGTTCCCCGGCCGCGGCTTCCGACAAGGACGCCAACCCGCAACGGGAATTATTCGAGACGCACGTCGTTCCCCCCGCGCCGCCGCTCGAGCCGGCGGAGGAAGAAGTGACCACCATTGCGCTCGACGACGCGCCGGCTCCGCGTGCGGCGCCCGCCACCGCCGACATCAACCCACCGTCGGCGCTGAGCGACAGCGGCGGCGCTCATAACGACGGTGAAATAACCACCACAACAAAGGCCGAAGGCGGCGAGGAGATTCCCGCCTTAATGGTGGACTTCGACGTGTCGCAGTTGTCCGCAACTCCGGATGAGATGACGACGGCAAAAACATCCGGCACAACCGAGCGATCCGCTCCAGCGGCGGCGCCGGAAGCACGCCCGCCGGTGGAACGCAGCGATGCGGCCGTTCCGCCCACGATCCCGCTGGAGCCGGCGCCCCCAGCGCCATCGGCCCCGGCGCTCGAAAAGGCGCAGGCGGCACCCGAGGTCAAGGAGAAGCCGGCGAGGCCCAAGGCATCCGCGCCGAAACCGGCGGATCAGAACGCCCCGCCCAAACAGGAAGAGATTCCGGTATTGAAAGAGGTCGCCGATCTCAACGCGCCGCCTTCCCCGCCGCTGCCAGGCCCCGGCCAGGCGCGCGACATCGCCATCCGCGTAATCGCCAAGCTCAATATCGAGCGGCGCAAGGCCGGCGAGACGCCGCTCGATATCAAAACCATCGAGAAGCTGCAACAGTACCTCACCGACGCGCTGGCGAAACGCGCGCTCCACAAGCCGAAGTAAGCGATTCGGGGCCCGCCGGTCCTCGCCTGCCGAAGAAATATTCGCCGGCGGCATTTCGCATCTTACTTCGCTAGAATCGCGCTTTTCGCACCGAGCCGCCGCTGCATGAGCCGTGATAAGCATTCCCCGGAGTCCCGCGCCACGGACGCGACGACGCTAAGCAAGTCCTACGATCCGCACGCGATCGAGCGGCCGATCTATGAGACGTGGGAGAAAGCCGGCTACTTCAAGCCGTCCGGTGCCAAGGGACCCGCTTACTGCATCATGATCCCGCCGCCCAATGTCACGGGCAGCCTGCACATGGGGCACGCGTTCCAGGACACGCTCATGGACGCGCTGGTGCGCTATCACCGCATGAAAGGCTTCAACACCTTGTGGCAGGTCGGCACCGACCACGCCGGGATCGCGACGCAAATGGTGGTCGAGCGCCAGCTCGAAACGGAAGGCAAGACCCGCCACGACCTCGGGCGCGACGCGTTCATCGAGCGCGTGTGGCAATGGAAAGAGCAATCCGGCAACACCATCACCAAGCAGCTGCGCCGCATGGGCGCGTCCGTCGACTGGTCGCGCGAGCGCTTCACCATGGACGAGGGCCTGTCGCGCGCGGTGACCGAAGTGTTCGTGCGGCTCTACGAAGAAGGTCTGATTTACCGCGGCAAGCGCCTGGTGAACTGGGATCCGGTGCTGCACACCGCGGTCAGCGATCTCGAGGTCGTTTCCGAGGAAGAACCGGGCTATCTCTGGCACATCCGCTACCCCATCGACGGCACCAACGATCATCTCGTCGTCGCCACGACGCGTCCCGAGACCATGCTCGGCGATACCGCCGTGGCGGTGCATCCGGATGATGCGCGTTACAAGGATCTCGTCGGCAAGCAGGTCGAGCTGCCGCTCACGGGCCGCAAGATCCCGATCGTCGCCGACGAATATGTCGACAAGGAATTCGGCTCCGGCTGCGTCAAGATCACCCCGGCGCACGACTTCAACGACTACGAGGTCGGCAAGCGCCACCACTTGCCGATCGTCAACATCCTGACCATCGATGCGCACATCGACCTGCCGGGCTCGAAGTACCACGAGCTCGACCGCTACGAGGCGCGCAAACGGATCGTCGCCGATCTCGAGGCACAGGGTCTGCTCGAGCGCGTGCAGGACCACACGCTCATGGTGCCGCGCGGCGACCGATCCGGCACGGTGATCGAGCCGTATTTGACCGATCAGTGGTTCGTTAAAGCCAAACCCCTCGCCGAAACGGCGATTCAGGCGGTGCTCGATCGGCGCACGCAGTTCGTCCCGGGGAACTGGGCCAACACGTATTTCCAGTGGATGTACAACATCCAGGACTGGACGATCTCGCGCCAGCTCTGGTGGGGCATCGCATCCCCGCCTGGTACGACGCGGAAGGCAACATCTACGTCGCGCGCACGAAAGAAGAAGCGCAAGACAAAGCGTTTATCCGCAAGCTCGCCGCTCACGCGCCGATGCAGGCGCTGGCCCAGGCCAATTCCAAGCTGAGCGACAAGGAGTTGCTGGCGTTGATGGACGATTGGATCGCGAAGAACCGCGATGAAGTGCGCGAGCTGAAAAGGGACATCGTCCTGACGCAGGATAACGACGTCCTGGACACCTGGTTCTCCTCCGCCTTGTGGCCGTTTTCGACGCTCGGCTGGCCGGAACCAACGGCGGCGTTAAAAACGTTCTATCCCACGAGCGTGCTCGTCACCGGCTTCGACATCATCTTCTTCTGGGTCGCGCGCATGATGATGATGGGTCTCAAGTTCATGGGCGACGTACCGTTTCGCGAGGTGTATATCCACGGTCTGGTGCGCGATGCCGAAGGCCAGAAGATGTCGAAGTCGAAGGGCAATATTCTCGATCCGCTCGACCTCATCGACGGCATCGATCTGGAAGCGCTGGTGCAGAAGCGCGTCAGCGGCCTGATGCAGCCGCAAATGGCGAAAAAGATCGAACAAGCGACGCGCAAACATTTCCCGCACGGCATTCCGGCCTACGGCACCGATGCGCTGCGCTTCACCTTCGCCTCGCTCGCGACTCAAGGCCGCGACATCAAGTTCGATCTCGGCCGTATCGAGGGCTACCGCAACTTCTGCAACAAGCTCTGGAACGCCGCGCGCTACGTGCTCATGAATACCGAGGGGCAAGACGTCGGCCTGGCGGGGAAGCTGGAGCTCAGCGCCGCCGATCGCTGGATCGTGTCGCGCCTCAACCAGGTTATCACGGACGTCGAAAACGGATTTCGCGAATACCGTTTTGATCTCGCGGCGCAGGCCATGTACGGCTTCGTCTGGCACGAGTACTGCGATTGGTATCTGGAATTGTCCAAGGTGGTGCTAACGGATGGGAATGCCTCGGCCGACGCGAAGCGCGGCACGCGCCACACGCTCGTTAATGTGCTCGAAAGGCTGCTGCGCTTGCTGCATCCGCTGATTCCATTCATCACGGAGGAAGTTTGGCAGCGTGTCGCGCCTATCCTTGGAGAGGATGAAGGAAAACAAACAATCATGCTCCAGCCGTATCCCGAGGCGGAGCCGGAAGCAATCGACGCGGCCGCGACCGAAGAAATGCAGTGGGTTATGTCGGTCATCGGCGCTATTCGCACCATCCGGAGCGAACGCGACATCGCGCCTTCCAAGGCACTGCCGGTCCTGCTCGCCGAAGGTTCCGAGCAAGAGCACCGGTGGATGCGGAACAACGAGAACTACTTCAAGCTCCTCGCGCGTACCGAATCGCTGACGTGGGTAAAGAGCGGTGCGGCAACACCGGAGTCCGCCATGGAGCTCGTCGGAAAACTGAAAGTGCTCGTTCCGCTCGGCTCGCTGATCGACAAGAAAGCCGAGCTCGAGCGCCTCCAGAAGGAGATCGAGAAATACCAGAAGGAATTGGAGAAGGCTCGCAACAAACTCGCCAACCAGGATTTCGTCGCGCGCGCGCCCGCGCAAGTCGTCGAGCAGGAAAAAACCCGCGTGCAGCAGTTCGAGCAGGCGCTGGCGAAACTCCAAACGCAACGGGAACAAGTCGCGGCTCTTTCTGGTTAATCCTCGCGTCCGCCCTGCCCCTCGCTGGTAAATCGCTACGCTAACAGGCAACGCAGGAGCGTCTCGACCGCTCTTCTTAACTAAGGATGAACCATGCCCTGGCTGCCCGTCTTGAATACCGTCCTCCCCTACCTCACGACCATCGTCACGGCCGCGGTGCCGCACTTCAGCGGCAGAAAAGACAGCGAGCGGATTACGGAGTTACAGGAGGCGGTGAAGCAGAATGCCGAGTCCGTGAAAATACTCGCCGAACAGATGCAACGGACGATACAGGCGATCGAAACCGGCGCCGTGTCGGCCGAGCGCGCGATCAGGCAAAGCCGAACTATCAGTATCGTTGCGGTCATCGTCGCGGTTATTTCCCTATGCACCACGCTGGTCGCCGTGTGGATGCGATAAGTCGCTTCCCGAAGCGGGTGAAGCAACTGGGCCTGACGAAATTCCCGAGTTCGAAGAACAAGGGGCAGGAGCTGTTCCACCGGCAAGGGAAATGGTTATAGTCGCGCCATGGCTGACACACCTCCGACTCGCCCTCGCCCCGCCAACTGGCTGCGTGTTTTTCTACCGTTCGCCTTCGGCTACTACCTTTCGTACCTGCTGCGCAACGCCAACGCCGTGCTCGCGCCCGAGCTCACGCGCGAGTTGAGCTTGAGCGCGGCCGACCTCGGCCTGCTCACCAGCACGTACTTTTTCGCCTTCGGCGCGTTTCAGATTCCCCTCGGCATCCTGCTCGATCGCTATGGCCCGCGGCGCGTGGAAGCGACGTTATTGCTCTTTGCCGCCGGCGGCACGCTGGTGTTCGCGTGGGGCCACAACATC
Source organism: Acidiferrobacteraceae bacterium (assembly GCA_021323795.1). Lineage (GTDB taxonomy): Bacteria > Pseudomonadota > Gammaproteobacteria > Acidiferrobacterales > Sulfurifustaceae > JACQFZ01. Next base: position 21,500 of record JAJPKH010000042.1, read on the forward strand.
GGCGAGCTCGCCGTCGGCCGCGGTCTGATCGGGCTCGGCGTCTCCGCTTGTTTGATGGCGGGACTGAAAAACTTTTCGCAATGGTATCCCGCCGAGCGCCAGTCCTCGCTCACCGGCGCGATCATGGCGGCCGGCGGGCTCGGCATGATCACCGCGAGCATTCCGATGGAAATGCTGCTGCCGGTTCTCGGCTGGCGCGGCGTGTTCGTGCTGCTCACCGCGATCCTGGTCGCGGCCGCGGCGTTCCTGTTCGTCGCGGTCCCGGATCGTCAAGATGGAATCGCGAAGTCGACGATGAAGGAACAGTGGCAAGGCGTGGCGCATATCTTCAAGAGCCGCGACTTCTGGCGCTTCGCGCCGCTGATGACGCTCTTCTCCGGCGGGTTCATGGCGGTACAGGGCCTGTGGGCCGTGCCTTGGTTTCTCAACGTGGACGGATTGACGCGCGACGGCGCCGCGCAACACCTGTTCGCCATGGCCGTGGCCTCGCTAACGAGTTTTTTCGCCATGGCCGCTTTTTCCACGAAGCTCATCCGCCGCGGCGTCAAGCCCGCCGCCTTGATGGGCGGCTTGCTGGCGGTCGCCTGGGTGTGCCTGGTGATGATCACGACACGTATCGGCCCGCAGCTGCCGCTCTGGGCGATGACCAGCTTCTGCGCGTCCACGGTCACCCTCGGCTACGCCGCGCTCGGCGGTCACTTCGCGCCCGCCCTTTACGGCCGCGTCAGCACCGCGCTCAACCTCGCCGCGTTCGTCGGCGCGTTTTCGCTGCAATGGGGCCTCGGCGTGCTCATCGATCTGTTCGTCGCCGCGGATTGGTCCAAGGCCAGCGCCTTTCGCGCGGCGTTCGCCGTCATGGCGACGCTGCAGCTGCTTTCCTGGGTTTGGTTCGTCGTCGCGGGCCGCCGCCAGGCGGCGCTTCGCACCAGTCCGGCCCACGTGCGACCAACGCCCTGATCCGGAATCCCTTGGCTCCGCAATTATTCCATGTCTCCCACGGTATTTTCCGCGCCTATGGAAGCCCGCCGCGCCGCCAATCGGGCGGCAGTACCGTTCCCTATTACAGCTTGTTATCTTTAATCACACGGGGCTTGTGCATTCCATTGGAGGAATTCCCATGATTGAAATCTCCCCAAAAGTCGAACGCCGGGTGGCGATCGTGAACGAGAACCGCTCGGTTCTCGAAGCCGCGCAAGTGATGGTCGATCGCTTCATCGGCTCGGTGGTGGTCGAGGGGTCTTCCGTGATTCAGGGCATCTTCACCGAACGGGATCTCATGCGCGTCGTCGCGCAACGGCAAGATCCCGCCACGGTCAAACTGAAGGAGGTCATGCGCACCGCGCTCGTGCATGTCGCACCCGACGATAGCGTCGAGCACTGCATGGACCTCATGCGCAAGAACCAGTGCCGGCACCTGCTGGTATTCGATCGCGGGGACTTTGTCGGCATCGTTTCCTTGCGCGATCTCGCCGCTCTGATGCTGGAAGAGAAGGAAGCCCTGGTTGAACAACTCACCTCGTACATTACCAGTTGAGGCCACGTGCAGCGCCGGGATACGTCATCGCGGCATCATGGGATTCCTGACGCTCGTCGGCTTCGTCTCGAGCATTGCTACGGCGTCGTCGATGGCGGCTGAGCTCCACGTCGGCGATACGGCGCCGGACTTTGCGCTGCAAGCGAGCGACGGCCAGACCTATCGGCTGGCGGATCTCAGAAATAAGGAAAGCGTAGTGCTCGCATGGTTTCCCAAGGCTTTCACCCGCGGCTGCACCGTCGAGTGCAAATCGTTGGCGAAGAACGGTCATCTTATTAAGAAATACCGGGCGAGCTACTTCATGGTCAGCACCGACCCGCCCGAAGCGAACAAGGGGTTCGCGGCCGAAACGCAGGCGGACTTTCCGCTCTTAAGCGATCCGACCAAGGAAACCGCCAAGGCGTACGGCGTGCTGAACCTCTTTAGAATGGCGAGCCGCTATACCTTCTATATCGGCCCGGACGGCAAGATCCGCGCGATCGACAAGGCCGTCAATCCGGCGACCTCGGCGGAGGACATGGCGGCGATGCTCGGTAAGCTCGGTA
>JAJPKH010000110.1 GCA_021323795.1 Acidiferrobacteraceae bacterium
CCCGTGCAGATGATCGACGGGCTGGGGCTGGGAGAAACCACGCCCGGTCCGTTAATCATGGTGGTCGCGTTCATCGGCTTCGTCGGCGGCTGGACCAAGGAATTGTTCGGTCCCGAGTCGCTCGCACTTGCCGGCATCGCCGGCGCGTCGGTGGCGACGTTCTTCACGTTCCTACCCACCTTTCTTTTCATTTTCATCGGCGCCCCGACGATCGAAGCGACTCGGGGCGATATTAAATTCACCTCGCCGCTCACCGGCATTACCGCGGCCGTGGTCGGCGTGATCCTCAATCTCGCCGTATTCTTCGCCTATCACGTGCTGTGGCCGAACGGATTCGCGTCGCCGCTCGATGCACGCACGCTCTTGCTCGGTTTCGACTGGGTTTCCGCGCTCGTCGGCATCGCGGCTTTCGTCGCCCTTTGGCGTTTCAAGCTCGGCGTTATCCCCGTGATCGGCGCCTGCGCGCTCGTCGGTATGCTTTACCGGTTCGCCGTTTGAATGTTCGTTCCTTGCATGCGGGAAACGCCGTCCACTGGACTTCAAAGGTGTCGGAAAAACGGGGTTACTTTTTAAAAACAACCGGCGCCTGAGGCGCCGGTTGATAAAGAACGAAGCGATCGACTCTACGAAACGAATCAGGCCGCCTTCTTCAAATGATGCACGCCGTTACCGAGCTTGCCCTTTTCCATTTTGTCGAGCTTGTCCGCCGCCCACTTCTGGCCGCCGAAACCAAAGGCCAGCGCCAAGGCGAGCACCGCGCCGCCGAACATGATCAGGAACACGGAATCGAGGATGCGGTCGGGGATGTTGAACTGGCCGATCGCGAGAATCACGACGAAGGCGGTGATCGCGTAGCGCATCAGCCGGCCGACGAGATCGGAGTCCACCATGCCGACGTTACGGGTGTACGTCGTTACCGCATCGGCGACGAAGCGCGCGAAGTACAAACCGATCGTCAGCGTCAGCATCGCGACGATGACGTTCGGCACGAACTCCGCCACCCGATGGAACAGCGTCGAGAGCGCCGTCAGCCCGAGCACGTTGAACGTCGTGAGCAGCGTCATCAAGATCGCGAGCCAGTACACCATCGCCCCGAGCACGTCGACGGTGCCCGTGCGTATGCCGCCTTTCTTGAGGAAGTCGTCGAGGCCGGCCCCGTCCGTCAGCTTATGGAACCGCACGCCTTTAAGTCCCCGCACGACGACGAACTGAAGCGCCTTCGAAACCAGCCATCCAACGATCAAGATAGCGACGGCGCCGATCAGCTTCGGCAGAAACAAACCAAAATCAGACATGAAACTGCGTAAGGATGTCATAACGATATCGAGTTGCTGTTCCATACTGGACCTCCGCATTGTCGGAACTACTGGCCCGAAGTGTAGGCGCTGAATCGAGGCGCGCGAGTTGTGTATCCCATTAGATGTGACGCGTTGCGGCGCTTGCGCCTCAAGCCGGCTGGTTTGAGGCGCAAGGCACACAGGAGGCATTCCGCCATGGACATGGCGCTGCTTTAGAAAGGACTTATTACGGCGGCTACGATCGATTTACGACCGGAAATCCGTTCGGCGGCGATGAACGGTAGCAAGTTTGCGGGGCGCAGAACCAGGATCCACGGCCCGTCGTCCGCTATCAAACTGACTCCGGCGAACACATCAGATCATGGCTGCCCGGTCACGCGCACCGTTTGCGGCCGTGCCGGCCAGACGCCGCGCTCGATCGCTTTGCTCCCTTCGAACACGATGAAACTTTGTGCGCCGTAGTGCGGTAAGGGACGCAGCACGGCGGTGAGCGCCTCGGCATCGCGTACGGACACGACGGCGAGCGGCGCGCCCGGACGCGGCACCATCCAGACCTGCGCCGTGCCCTTGCCGCCGACTGCTTTCGGTCGGGACAGTCGCTCCCGCGCGAGCCAGGCGTCGATATCCTGGTGCAGCCCGATCACCAGCGATTTTTGCGATGGCCCCGGCGCGCCGTCGAGCAGGTGGCGCGCGAGCTGCTCGGCCGGCTGTTTGAGTGCGTCGCTGAGGACAACGACGCTCGCCGCCGGCGCGACCATGACGGCGCGCAGTATGGGTGGCGCCTCGTCGGGCGCGAGGCGGCGGAGTACGCGCAGCTCGGGATCGAGCGCGATCTCGCGCGGGCGCTCTTTCGTTTCAATCGTGAAGCGGGACGTCGGCTCGTTGAAGTCGAAGACATGAGTCGTCGTGCCGTCGACGACGAGAGGAACGCGTACGGAATAAGGCGTTGCGTCCTGAGTCAGCGTGGCGGTCGTGCGCCAACCATGCGCGTGCTTGATAGCGTGCGCGGAGGCGATGCGGACCGCCGGAGCGCCGGGGCGTGTGAGCCATTGGGTGAAAAACGGTTCGAGGTCGCGACCCGAAGCCGCCTCGAAGGCGTGTTCCAGGTCCGACCACGCGGCGATGTGAAAACGCTGCGTGCGCCAGAAGTCGCGCAGCGCCGCTTCGAAGGTCTGCGCGCCGAGCATCTCGCGCAGCAGGAAAAACACCATCGCCGCCTTGCGATAACCGACGATCTGCGACGTCGCGTGGGTGCGCGCGCGAAACGCGGTCAGCGGCTCGTCCTGCCCGGGCGGGACGGCGCTGATGTCGCGCAGCCACGCCAGGCGCGTCTCGCGCGCCGCCGCTTCGCCCTCGCGCTCGCGGTACGCGTAATCGGCCATGAAGGTGGTGAGCCCCTCGGCCCAGTTGCCGCGCGCGTAGTCCACGTACACGCCGTTGCCCCACCAGTCGTGCAGTACCTCGTGGCCGAGCGATGTTGCGCGGATGAACGGGAGCTTGAGCACGTCGATGCCGAGATACGTGAGCGAAGGCATGCCGTAGCCGCTCGGCGTCGGACTCGACACCACGCTGAAGCCGTCGAAGGGGTAGGCGCCGATGCGGCGTTCGTAGAGATCGATGTATTCGGCGACCGAATCCAGGTAACCGGCGGCGAGCGTTTCGATCTCGGGATGAAAATACGCGCGCAGGCGCAACGCCTTGCCGCTCGCGCTCTTATGGGTGCGTTCCTCGATCCGATACAGGCCGATCATAAGATCGATCGCTTCGCCCGGCGCGGCGAACGCGAAGCGCGCGCGATAGCGTTGCGGCGTATTCGTTTCCTCCAAGAGCTTTCCGGGTACGACGCCGACGTACCCGCCGGGCAGCTCGAGCGTGAGGTTATAGGAAGCCAGCGCACCGGGAACGCGCGGGTACCAGCCGCTGTCGCCGGAAAGAAAGGCGGCTTGCTCGAGCGCGCCGCGCCAGCGGATTTCGAGCTGGTCTTCGTTCTGCTTGCGCGACTCGATGACGAACGCGGCGGCGAGTGCGACGTCGGCGGCGCGCGAAGCGGGCACGGAAAGGACGCTTCGGCCTTCGAGCGTGCGCGCCGCCGGATCGATGCGCACTTCGATGTCATAGTGCAGCGCCGCCGCGCGGGCGAGCGGCTGCGGAAACTTGGCGATGAGCTCCACGGTTTCGTCACCGCGGCGTACTTTGATCGGCAACCACGTGCCGGGCGCCTGGCGTTCGATCACTTCGCGCACGTCGCGCGCGTCTTGCACCGGCAGGCCGGCGACTTCGAGCAGCACGTCGCCCGGGCGCAGCCCGGCGGCTTCCGCAATGCTGTTCTTCTGGACCGCGCTGATGCCCACGCTGCCCTCGGATGCGAGTGTAATGCCAAGGCGCGGCCGCGCCGCGCGTGCGTCGGGCGGCGCGTCGACGCCGAACACCGCGTCGGCGAACCCGGCAACGAGCGTCGCGCATTCGGCGTCGCGATCCCACGGCAACAGCACGCCGACGTTCGGCACGCCCAGATCTTGCAACTGATGGGGAACGCCGTAGCCGTACTCGACGTGCCCGCGGCCGAGGATGCCGACCAGCATCGCGCCCGGACGCGCGGTCAGCGCCTCCGCCATCGATTGCGCGAGCACGCGATCATGCAGCGTCTGGCTTTCCACGAATTCTTTGAACTCGGCCGGCGGATGGTCTGCGAGGATTTTCCGCAGCCTCTCGACGTAGCCGGCGGAAGGCGGCACCGGGCGCGTCGCCACCTTCGCGTGTTCGCTCCGCGGGACGTCGAGTGCGACCATCGGAATGCGGTGCATGCGGGCATAATGAAAGAGCGGCAGGTACAGCGCCGCGTCCACGCCCCACGCGTTGCGCCAGTCGGTCGCGGTCAGAAACTCGCTCTCGGAAAGCTCGCCCGCCACCCAGCGGTCGAGCACCGGTTGCGCGCGGCGCTGGAACATTTCGAAGCCGAGGACCATGTCAGGGCGAGCCGCATGTAGCGCGGCGAGTGTGTGCAACTGCCAACGATGGTGCTCGGCGTTGTTGTGGTTCTCGCCGAGGAGCACCGCGGACTTTTGCGCCATTTCGGTAATAAGGGCCGCCGGCGGCACCGGTTTTCCGGGAGCGGCAGGATGCACCCAGGCCGCCACCGGCACACAGTCGGCGGCGGCCGGCACGACGACGAGCGAAATGGCGAGGAGTAAGGCTCGTTTCACCGAGCTAGTTTTCCTGGTTCACGACCGTGGGGCAATCGGGGCCGACCTGTCGGAGACAGGTTGCGCTTGCGGCGGTCGCAGATGAACCGCTCCGATTACACGCCGGTATTGAGCAGGCACGTTGCGGCGGCGCGATCAGCGCAGCACGCTTGCAGCGCCTTGCATACGGCGCCGCGGGTTTCCGTTCTCGTGAAAAGCGCGCTTACCAGACGAGCCGGCCGCCGATCAGTATCAGCATGCAGGCGAGCGCGGAGCGCAGCAGGCGCTCGGGGAAAAAGCTGCTCGCGTGGCTGCCCAAATAAATCCCGGGCAGCGAGCCGATCAGCAGGGTTCCGAGCAGCGTGAAGTCGACGGTGCCGAGGTAAAAGTGGCCGAGCCCGGCGACGGCCGTCAGCGGCACGGCGTGCGCGATGTCCACGCCGACCAACTTTACGGACGGCAGGCGCGGATAGAGCCACAGCAGCGCGACCATCCCGATAGCGCCGGCACCGACGGAAGAAATAGTGACGAGCAAACCGAGCACGGCGCCGGTAGCCGCCGTTGCGAGCGCCAAAGCCTTCGGCGAAAGGTTATGCCCCTGCACCTCGCGTTCGCGGCTGGCCCGCCAAATACGCTCGCGAAACAGAATCGACCCGGCGGTGAGAATGAGCGCGCCGCCGAGGACGGTGCTGATCAGCGCCGACAAGTGTTCGTCGCGCAGCCGAAAAACGGTCAGCGCCCACGTCGTCGCCATCGCGGTCGGAATGCTGCCGAGCGCGAGCCAGCCGACGATGCGCCAGCGGATGTTCCCCCGCCGGCCGTGCACCCACACCCCGCCCGCCTTCGTGATCGAGGCATACAGCAGATCCGTTCCGACCGCGGTTGCCGGCGGGACGCCGAAGAACAGCATGAGCAGCGGCGTCATCAACGACCCGCCGCCAAGGCCGGTAAGACCGACAATAAAGCCGACCACGAATCCGGAAAGCGTGTATGCCCAGTCCATTCGCGCACCTATAGCCAGGACGCGAGCGTAGCAGCGACACCCGGGCAACCGGAAAGAACGAATCGCTAAGGACTAATAACTAAAAGAAGGGTCAGAGTGATTCTTATTTAACCGCTCCGATGTGGACCTTCGGCGTTTCAACCAACGGGCTTCGCCGTCGGCTGTCCGCCTTCGAGGTACGCGGCGCGGACTTGGGGATCGGCGAGCAGCTCCGCGCCGCCGCCGGACAGAATGACCTTTCCCGCCGCTAAGACGTAAGCGCGCGACGCGAGCTTGAGCGCGTGGTAGGCGTTTTGCTCGACGAGGAGCACGGTCATTCCCTGCGCGTTGATGTCCGCGATCACGCGGAAAATTTGCTGAATCATCAACGGCGCGAGACCGAGCGAAGGCTCATCGAGCAGCAGCAGGCGCGGCCGCGCCATCAAGGCGCGCGCGATGGCGAGCATCTGCTGCTCGCCGCCGGAAAGCGTGCCGCCGCGCTGGCGCCGGCGCTCGGCGAGCACGGGGAAGAGCGCGTACACGCGCTCCAGGTCCTGCTCGAAGTGCGCCGCCTCCGCCGGCGTCGCGCCGACTTGCAGGTTCTCGAGCACCGTGAGGCGCGGAAAAATTCGCCGCCCCTCGGGCGCCTGCACGATGCCGCGGCGCACGATTTCGAAGGTCGGCAGCCGCGTGATGTCCTCGCCGTCGAATTGGATGCGGCCGCCCGACGCGCGCGGGCGGCCGCAGACTGTCATGAGGAGCGTCGACTTGCCCGCGCCGTTCGCGCCGATGAGCGCGACGATTTCGCCGCGGCGCACGGTCAGGTCCACGCCCTTGAGCGCCGCGATGTGGCCGTAGTGGGCGTGCACACCTTCGACGGTTAGCAACGACTCGGTCATTGTCGTTTCTTGGAGGCAATCGAATACGAACCTAGGCCTTCGAGGAGCTCAGGCCGAACGGTTTTATCGTGGATATCGGTTCGTGCCGAGCCTGTCGACGCACGACTACCGAATGGGTTCAACGCTTCCTCAATTATCACCCAATGCGGCTCAGTCATTTTTTGCGTACCAAATCGCGCGCGACTTCCGGCGGCAGCGCCGTATCTTCCGCCTCGCCGAGATACGCCTTTATGACGGCCGGATCCTGGCGCACGACGCCGGGCGATCCTTCCGCGATCTTGCGGCCGTAGTCGAGCACGATGACATGATCCGAGATGTCCATGACGACGCGCATGTCATGTTCGATCAAAATAATGCCGACGCGCTCGCGATCGCAGATTTCGCGCAACAGCCGCGCGAGCTCGGCGGAATCGTGCGGATTCAAACCGGCCGCCGGTTCATCGAGACAGAGCAGCAACGGGCCGGCGCACATGGCGCGCGCGATCTCGAGCCGGCGCTGATCGCCGTACGGCAGACTGCTCGCGGGATCGTCGGCGCGGTCGATCAGATGCACGCGCTCCAGCCAATGACGCGCCAGCTCGACGGCGCGCTTTTCCGCGGCGCGATAGCGCTTCAAACCGACCAGGCCGCCGAAGGTGTAGAGCGAGGCGCGCATGAGCGCGTTATGCTGCGCGACGATAAGATTTTCGAGCACCGACATCGCCGGAAACAGGCGGATGTTTTGAAACGTCCGCACCACGCCCGCGCGCGCAATGCGCACGTCGCTCAAGCGATCGAGCTGAACCGGCGCCGCTTCGCGGTACAGCGTGATGCGTCCGGCGCTCGGCCGATAGAAGCCGGTCAGACAATTGAACACCGTGGTCTTGCCGGCGCCGTTCGGACCGATCAGCGCGGTGATGGCGCGCCGCTGCGCCTGGAACGACAAGTCGTCGACGGCGGTAACCCCGCCGAAGCGCATGGTCAGTCCGTTCACGCGCAGCAGCGGCGCCGTCACGGCGGCGCGTCCTCGCGCTTCAAGCGCAACGTCGGCTCGCGCGAGGCGAGCAGCCCGTGCGGTCGCCAGATCATGATCAGCACCATCGCGGCGCCGAAAACGACCATGCGAAACTGGGCAAACTCGCGCCCGAGCTCCGGCAGGAGCGTCAGAAAGAGCGCCGCCAGCACCACGCCGATCTGGCTTCCCATCCCGCCCAGGACGACGATGGCGACGATCGTCGCCGACTCGACGAAGGTGAAGCTCTCCGGGCTGATGAAGCCTTGGCGCGTCGCGAAGAACGCGCCGGCGAAGCCGCCGAACATGGCGCCAATGCCGAACGCCGTGAGCTTGGTGTTGCGCGGATTGATGCCGAGCGCGCGACAGGCGATCTCGTCTTCGCGCAACGCTTCCCACGCGCGCCCAACGGGAAGCTTGCGGATGCGCAGCGTGAAGAGATTCGTGATGAGCGCGAGGGCGAGGATTAAAAAATAGAGAAAGACGATGCGGTGCGAGGGGGAGTACTCCAGGCCGAGCAGTTGGTGAAACGCCACCTGGCCCTCGGCCGGGTTGGCGGTGAACGGCAGGCCGAAGAACGACGGGCGCGGCACGCCGGTGATACCGTTCGGACCGCCGGTGAACGACTGCCAGTTGATGATAATGATGCGCACGATTTCGCCGAAGCCGAGCGTGACGATGGCGAGATAGTCGCCGCGCAGGCGCAGCACCGGAAAACCGAGCAGCACGCCGGTGACGCCGGCGAACAGTCCCGCGAGCGGCAGGCATTCCCAGAACGACAGATCGAGATTGATGGCGAGGAGCGCGTAGCTGTAGGCGCCGACGGCGTAGAACGCGACGTAGCCGAGATCGAGCAGGCCCGCGAGCCCGACGACGATGTTGAGTCCCCAACCGAGCATGACGTAAATCAGCACCGTCGTCGCGACGTCGATGACGTAACGATTGGAAAAGGGCAGCACCGGCAGCAGCACGGCAAAGGCCAAGCCCGCCCAAGTGAGCGCGGTTGCCGCCGGGCGCAATCGCATCGCCGCTCGACCGAGCGGCGCGAGCGCGGTCTGCGGCCGCAAACGTTTTAGCGCGCCGAGCAGCAGCCGGCCGACGAAGACGGTGATAACACCGATCACGACCCAGTCGAAGCGCGTGTCGATGCGGATGCCGGTCGGCTCGTCGACCGCGTGAAAACCGATCAAGGGGACGGCCAGCGCCGCGGCAACGGCGGCGGCGAGGGCCGCGTCTGTCAGCGCTTCACGCCAGTCGAAGCGTGCCGGCTCGGGCATCGCCGCCATTCACACTTTCTCCACTTCCGGGCGCCCGAGCAGCCCCGTCGGCCGGAAGATCAACACCAGCACGAGGATGGAGAAGGCGGCGACGTCTTTATATTCGATCGAAAAGTACGCCGACCACAGCGACTCGACCAGTCCGAGCAGCAGCCCGCCGAGGATCGCGCCCGGCAGCGAACCGATCCCGCCGAGCACCGCGGCGGTGAACGCCTTGATGCCCGCGAGAAAGCCCATGAAGAAGTCGACGACGCCGTAATAGAGCGCCACCATCATCCCCGCGACGCTGGCGAGCGCCGCGCCGATCACGAACGTGGCCGCGATCGTGCGATCGACGTCGATGCCGACGAGGCCGGCCATGACCCGGTCCTGCTGCACGCAGCGCTGCGCGCGCCCGAAAGCCGTTCGGCCGATGAGGTAGGCGAACACCGCCATCAGCACCAGCGTCAGCGTCCAGATCAGCATCTGCACGTAGGTGAGGTGCACGGAAAAAACGCCGTCGTCGTAGACGATGAAATCGCCGCGGATCACGGGCTGGAGCGGCTTCACGCGCGCGCCCTGGACGATCGCGACGTAGTTCGTGAGAAAGAACGACATACCGATCGCGGAGATGAGCGGCGCGAGGCGCGGCGCGTCGCGCAGCGGCCGGTAGGCCACGCGCTCGAGCGTCCAGCCGTACGCCGCGGTGAACACCATGGTCACGATCAGCACGATCAGGAGCGCGAGCGGCACGAAGGAAATGCCGAGCACGCCGATCACGCCGAAGGCGATGACGGCGATGAAGGCGCCGATCATATAGATCTCGCCGTGCGCGAAATTGATCATGCCGATGATGCCGTACACCATGGTGTAGCCGATGGCGATCAGGCCGTAGATCATGCCGAGCGTGACGCCGTTGATGAGCTGCTGGAGAAAGTAAGCCATGAGCAGGAATTACGGGCAGCAAGGCTCTAGCATGATGCGAAAACTTTTATGTCGTTGCGAGCGAACCGAAGCCATCCGAAGTCGTTCGTCGTCGCGAGGAGCGCCTTTGCGACGAAGCAATCCCGGTCGAGATTGCTTGGTCGTCAACGACTCCTCGCAATGACACCGCAGGTGTCGGTTGGCTTCCGCTTCGGCTCCTCGCAATGACGACCTTCGTAATTTTGCATCAACCGGCCGGTGGGAGTTGGCTCGTTCCGGGGAAGCTTACACGCCCTCAAGGCACCCGCAAACGTGCCAGCGCCGTCGCGAGCGCCCCGAGGAGGGCCGCGCCGGCTTCATCGGCGCTGCGCCCGAAGCCGATAACACCGTCCTCATGCCCGCCCATGACCAAGATGGGGTTACGGCGCAGCTGCCCGCTGCGCAGCAAGCGCCGCATTTCCGCCGCCATGGCCGGCGTGCCGTAGGCGACGTGGGGCGCGGTACGCGGCAGCTTCAGCGCCCGCGCCTGACGCCAGATGTCCGGCGCGTGCACGTGAAAGACGAAACGTATCGACGCGTCGAGCGCGTAGAGCATCCCGTGCGTGAGCGATTCCGACGACGGCGCGATCGGCCCTTCGGCTTCCACGCGATTGCGCTCCGGATAACACGCCGTGACGACGGCGAAATGACGTGCGGCCAGCACCGGAAGTGCGCCGGTCTGCGTGCCGCTCACGGCAAAGCGCGTCGCTCGTCCGCGCGCGGGCAGGCGCTGGCTGACGTTGCCGAAGCCGACACCACCGTAGCGCGCCGGATCTTGCCCGATCAGTCCGAGCCGCCAGAGGATCATGCGCCAGGCGATAAGGTCGCGCAGTTGCCGCCGCGGGAACGGCGCGCTCGGGCGGTGGACCAGGTCGAACTTGGTGACGCCCTCTTGCGCTGATACGCGTCGGTTGCGTTTGCCCATGGTGGGGAATTGGTTAGAGAAGCTCCGGACCAGTTTAACGCCTGTCGTTGCGAGCCGCCTGTTTCGCCTGAAACTGCACACGGACCATGAACCGCTTTGCCTGTCATACACACCCCCCTCCCCTTGCCCTCCCCCTCAAGGGGGGAGGG
>JAJPKH010000272.1 GCA_021323795.1 Acidiferrobacteraceae bacterium
CAAGCCCCCAGGCGTCCTCGGCTCCGGCATCCACCGGTATTCTGTCCGGTTACTGTCTGGCGGGACAGCGCTTGTACTACCGTGCGCTGGTCCCTATAGGGCGCGCGAACGCTGGATATGCTCAAATCATTTCGGACGTGCTTCCCGCCTTGCAGGCGACCGAAGGTCTTATCGGACTGCCGCTGCGAATCATGGTTTCGGACGGTTCGACCATCCATCAGTCAGACGCCTGGTCAGCCCTGCAAGCCGTGGGTAAAGAAATTTTTACCGCATCGATGCCCATCGAATTGTCCAGCGGTGACATGCTTCACTTTCAAATAGCGCGCGACGAACGCGCGCTGTACGCCCGACTGGAACAAACCCGTTCCGCGGTGTTATTCGCGGTCGCCGCCATGACGCTGTTGGTCGTGCTGCTTGCGCTCGCGCTACTCGAGCGAACGGTGGTGGGGCCGGTACGTGCGCTGATGGAGCGCTTACGCAACCAACAGCGCGATCAAAGCCAGCTTGGAAATCGCGTGCGTGCAAGAGGTAACGCCGAAGCCGTTCAACTTGCCGCCTGCTTCAATGACATGACCGATAAGCTCGAGGGGTTGTACAAACGCCTCGAGCAGGTAGCGTTCACGGACCCACTTACTCATTTACCGAATCGAAACTTCTTTTACGGCTGCCTGGAGCGAGCCATTGCGCAGGCGCAACAGGAAAACCGTACCTTTGCGCTTTTCATTATGGATCTCGATCGGTTCAAGGAAATCAACGACACACTGAGCCATCACATTGGCGATCTGCTGTTACAGCAAGTTGCGGCACGGTTGCGCGACAAACTTCGGGATTCGGACACGATTGCGCGCATGGGGGGAGATGAGTTTGCGGTGTTGTTGCCCACAGTAACAGCAAAGCAAGCCGATATGGCGGCGCGCATGCTGGTTCAAAGCTTGCGTTCGCCGTTCATTATCGAGGCGCATCAGCTGGATGTCGGCACGAGTATTGGCATCGCTCTTTACCCCGATCATGGCGTCGACGTGCACACGTTAATTCAGCGCGCCGACGTCGCTATGTATGCCGCGAAGCAAGCCGGCGGCGGGCACACCTTCTACGACGCTGAAATGGACCGACACAACCCGGCGCAGCTCACGCTGATGGGTGAATTGCGTCAGGCCGTCGAACAGGAGCAGTTCGTGCTGTATTACCAGCCAAAGATCGGGCTGAAAACGAACCGCGTCATCGGAGTCGAGGCGCTCGTACGTTGGCGCCACCCAAGCGGGCGGCTGATCATGCCTGAAACGTTTATTCCTCTGCTCGAACAAACGGGTCTGATCCGTGGGCTCACGGGATGGGTGACGCACGAAGCATTGCGGATGGCGGGAGAGCTGCGCCTCTCGGGCTTTGACCTCCCCATCGCGGTCAACATTTCCGCTCGCGATCTCCAAAACAGCGGGCTTGCCGAAGAACTCGCCGAGCAGCTTGAGGTGCATCAGGCGGCCGCACAATGGCTGGAGCTTGAAATCACGGAAAGTGCGGTGATGTCCGACGTGACGGACGCGCACGATCTCCTCACGCGGCTCGCGGAGATGGGTTTCAAGGTCCTTATTGATGATTTCGGCACCGGCTATTCTTCTCTGGCCTACCTCAAGCGATTGCCGGTGCATGCGGTGAAGATCGACAAGTCGTTTGTGATGGGCATGGCGCGCGACGAGAACGATGCGGCCATCGTCTTCACCAGTATCGATCTTTCCCACAATCTCGGCTTGCAAGTCGTGGCGGAGGGCGTTGATGACGAAGGCGTTCTGCTGCGATTGCGTTCCCGCGGTTGCGATGCCGTGCAAGGCATGTATCTGAGCCGCCCGCTATCCGCGGAAGAGCTCACCGACTGGCTGGAAAAGTCCACTTGGGGACTCCCCGCGCGGGTCGCCTGCTGAGCTGTCTTTTCGATCCGGAATGGCTCGCTTATTTTCCTCGTTCCGAATATCTTTGTCCGCTGACCCACTCGTTTGGTCCCGTGGCCCTCGCTGGATTTATGCACACGTGACGCAAAATGCTGCGACAAATGGCAAAAGCCAGACGGCATTTGTCCTATGACCGTTAACTTGCCGTAAGCTCATGTAATTAAGCAATTTTTTTGCCAGATTAATTTTTAATCAAGTTAGCAAAAATCGTCGCTTCTCCGTTGTTTCATCAGCAGCATGGCTGTTCATCAACAATGTTATCCACAGAATCTGTTTATAACCATGCTTCTTTTACTGACAAGAGCTTAGCGATCATTGTTGCTAAACCGGTTAGCGTGAAGCATCTGTTTCACGTGTGCCCGTTTGTTAGTTCAGATTCGTGAAAGTACCTGGCACGACAATCCTGCAAGTGGCGGTGGCCGTTCCCATTCGCGGGCTGTTCGATTACCTCTTGCCGGACGCTCAATCGCCGCCGCGCCCCGGCGCACGCGTGCGGGTGCCTTTTGGCCGGCGGAGGATGGTGGGAATCGTTACCGGTATCGCACGCGAAACCCAGATCACGGCGCAACGGCTCCGTTCTATCGACCGAGTTCTCGACGTTGAACCGCTCTTGCCGGAGCCGCTGTTAAAGCTGCTCGAGTGGGCGGCCGATTACTATCATCACCCGGTCGGAGAAGTCCTTGCGGCCGCCTTACCGGTGCTGCTGCGTACGCGGGATGCGGTTGTCGACATCCGCGTACGAAGCTGGGTACTCACCGCTGACGGCGCGCACGCGAATCCTGACGAATTGAAGCGGGCGACCCTACAACGGCGCGTTTTACAGGCCCTGCGGTCGGAACCCGCGGGACTGAACGCGCGCGCACTAGCGGTGCTCTCTCGCAACTGGCGATCCGCGGTGGACGCGCTCGTCGAGCGAGGATGGGTGACGGTGCATGATCGCGATTCGCTGCAGCCAGCCGACACCGAACCGGTAAACGCCCCTTCCCTCTCGCCGGCGCAGTCCGCCGCGGTACAGGAAATCGTCGGCGCGAGCGGATTCAGTCCGTTCTTGCTCTACGGAGTGACCGGGAGCGGCAAGACCGAGGTCTATCTGCGCGTGATTGAGCGCGTGCTTAGCAGCGGTCGGCAGGTCCTCGTGTTGGTTCCTGAGATCGGACTTACGCCACAGCTCCTGACTCGTTTTCGTGAACGCTTACGCGAGCCGCTCGTAGTGCTGCATTCTGATCTGACCGACCAGGAGCGGGCGAGCGCCTGGCTGCTCGCACGCGCCGGAAAGGCACGTGTAGTGATCGGGACGCGTTCCGCCGTTTTCACACCGCTGCCACGCCTCGGCCTGATTATTGTCGACGAGGAACATGATGCCTCGTACAAGCAGCAGGACGGGTTCCGCTACTCCGCACGCGACGTTGCGGTGATGCGCGCCAGTCGAGAAGCGGTTCCAATCGTTCTGGGATCCGCTACACCGTCCCTGGAGAGTCTGAACCGCGCGCGGAGCGGAGGTTACACGATGATCGTGTTGCCGAATCGCGCCGGCGGCGCCGTTGCACCGAGCATGGAGTTGCTGGACATGCGCCGACTGGCGCGGGAGGAAGGTCTTTCCCATCCGCTGCGAGCGGCGATGGCGGAAACACTGGGTAGAGGCGAGCAGGTTCTGCTATTCCTCAATCGCCGCGGCTTCGCCCCCATCTGGATGTGCTTCGTCTGCGGCTGGGTGGCGCCCTGCCGCCGTTGTGATGCGCGCCTCACGTTTCACCGGTCGTCCGCAAGACTTTGTTGCCACCATTGCGGTGCTGATCAGGCCTTGCCCGAGATTTGTCCGCAATGCGGGGCCGCTGGTCTGCACGCGCTCGGCGAAGGAACGGAGCGCGTCGAATCCGCGCTCAAAGAGATGTTTCCGAGCGCGCGGGTCGTTCGCATCGACAGGGACAGTACGCGCGCGAAGGGTTCGCTGGTGGAGAAGCTTGAGCGCGTCCGCCGAGGCGATGCCGATATTCTGATCGGCACCCAAATGTTATCCAAAGGCCACGACTTTCCCAACGTGACTTTGGTCGGCGTGCTCAACGCCGATCAGGGATTGTATGGAAGTGATTTCCGCGCGGCCGAGCGCCTGGTGCAGCAGATTGTGCAAGTCAGCGGACGCGCCGGACGCGCGGCGAAGGCGGGGCGAGTATTGATTCAAACCTACCATCCGAATCATCCGGTACTGACCGCCTTGCAAGTGCAGGGTTATGACGAATTTGCGGACTACGCCTTAACCGAACGGCGCGAGGCCGGATATCCGCCCTTCAGCCATCTCGCGTTGTGGCGTGCAGAATCTCCGCAGCGGGAAGCGGCGCTCGCCTTTTTGCGCACCGCACGAGCGATCGCTCGGCGCTGCGCGGAAGGATCGGGCGTGCAAGTCATGGAACCGGTACCGTCTCCGATGGAGCGACGCGCCGGCCGCTACCGGGCGCAACTTTTGATTCAGTCCGCTCAGCGCGCGCCGTTGCACACTGTTCTTACCTGCTGCCTCAAGCGGATCGGCGAGCAAAAAGCGGCGCGGCGCGTGCGCTGGTCGCTGGACGTGGATCCGGTGGACCTCTATTAATCAGCGAGCGAAAGGGGTTCGTCGGGCAAGAAATTATCAGGTCTTCCCAGGCTGCTATGCCGAGCGAAAACGTGAGTCAAGAAGCGGGTTGGGATTGCGGTCCGCGGATCGTCCCGAGATACGCCGCGACCGATTTGCGCACGCGGGTGAAATCAAGCTTGCCCGCATGTTTGAGGACGATTTCGCCGTCGGGACTGAGCAAGTAGGCGGTAGGGACGACGTTCACGTCGCCGAACGCGCGTGAAACGGTTCCGGTCACGTCTAGAGCGACGGGATAGGGCACGCCATACTGCTGCACGAAGCGTTGTACTTGCAGCGGCGGATCATAGGGCATCGCCACTGCGTAAAGCTCCAGTCCACGCGGACCGAGGTCGTGGTATAGGCGGACAAACTCGGGTGTCTCCTCCACGCAAGGCACGCAGCTGGTGGCCCAGAAAGAGACGAGTACCGGCCGACCACGGAGCTCCGTCAACGAGACCGTGCGCCCATCGAGAAGAATAAGAGCGACGTCCGGAGCGGACCGCGGACTCCGTCCGGGCAGCAAGACCGTGACGAACGCCGCGAGCGCTGCAACAAGCGCGAACACCACCAGCGGCGACGCGCGCCGGCGCCACCGGAACCTGGGCATTTCTTGCCGGGCCACCGGCTCTCCGTTTGCGCTTACTTAGAAGTGCGTGAAATAACCGATACTGAGGAAATTAAAGTCATTCTCCAGTACGGTGTACTCCAGCTCAAGGCCGGTCTTGCGATTGAAATGAAAACCAACGCCGGCCCCGTACGAGAAATCCGAATCCTTCTTGCCGCCGCCCGTACCGCTCACGTTGATGTCTTCGCTCAGCCATCCCGCTTTCGCCTTCAAGTAGACATCGCCGCCGGTTCGGTAAGCGCCGTACGCCGCCAGCGTTTCGATTTTCCAGCGACCGTTGACGCCACTCACCGAAACATCGCCTTGCGAAATGTCGTGCGTGTACTCGCCCTCGATGGCAAAAGCGCCATTTGCGTCTCGATGAAGGTCGTAGCCCAGCAATAGTCCGAAATTGCTCGCCGGGTCGTATCCGCCCCGGCTGGAATCGACTTGTCCGGCCTTGACCCCGAAATACATGGGATTCTCCTGAGCGGTCGCGCCTGCGCAGACGAGCAAGCATCCGACAAAAGCGCCCGTCGCCAAGCCTTGATGTTTCTTCATGTTCTCTCCTCGAAATTTATCGCGAACGTGTGGCGAAAATAACAAACGTGTCGCGCCCGCGCTATTCGTACTTTGACTTCAGGAGATTTACTGGGACTGATCGGACGGCAGGAACAGGGCCACCAAATCGTTCAGGAACCGTCGCCCCAATGCCGTCGGCCGGATGACGTCGGCATCGAGCGTCAGGAGTCCCTTTCCCCGGGCGGCCCGCAGCGGTACCTCAATGTCACGGAGCCCAAGCCCCGTCCGCTGGGAAAAGAGCGCTGCCGGGAAGCCGTCATGCAGACGCAGGGCGTTCAGCATGAATTCGAAGATAAGATCGGAGCGCGAAGGGAAGCGGATGCTCGCACGAGCGGCGGCGGTGCCGGCCGTGCGGAGAAAGGCGTCCGGGTGGCGCGCCTTCGCAACGCGCATCACCCCTTCAGCGCGGGACAACTTTCCGTGCGCACCAGCTCCGATGCCGAGGTAGTCACCGAACTCCCAATAGTTCCGATTGTGGCGGCATTGGTGCCCGTCCTGCGCGTACGCCGAAACCTCGTATTGGCGATATCCGCGTCTTTGCAGTTCGTCGACCAAGACATCTTGCATGGCGCCGATGACGTCATCGTCGGGAAGCGTGGGTGGATGTTGATGGAATAAGGTGTTGGGCTCGAGCGTGAGTTGGTAGGCCGAAATGTGCGTCGGCTGCAACGCGATCGCCGTCACGATGTCCACGCGCGCTTGCTCGACGCTTTGCCCGGGCAGCCCGTACATCAGATCCAAGTTGAAGTTGTCAAAACCCGCTGTCCGCGCTGCGCCGGCGGCGGCGAGCGCTTCCGCGCGCCCGTGAATGCGCCCGAGCGCTTTGAGTTTGTCGTCATCGAAGCTTTGGACGCCGATGGAGAGGCGATTGACGCCGGCGTCACGAAACCCCCGGAAACGCCCGAGCTCGACCGTTCCCGGGTTCGCCTCCAGCGTGATCTCGGCGCCGGAAGCGAGCGGCACCAGCGCGCGCACGCCGTCGAGCAAGCGTGCGACGGACTCGGGACTGAAAAGACTCGGTGTGCCGCCGCCGAGAAACAGTGTTTCGACCGTGCGGCCTTCCGCCAGCGGCGCATCGAGAGCGAGATCGCGCAGCACGGCCTCGACGTAACGACGTTCCGGGACCTCGTCTTCCGCTGCATGCGAATTGAAGTCACAGTAAGGACATTTGCGTACACACCACGGAAGGTGGATGTATAGAGAAAGCGGCGGCGGTTCGATGGGCATAGAAAAATAGTCTGCGTGGCACTTCGCCCGCGCCCGTTGCGGCAGCGAGCGAGGTGTATAAATCCTGATCGGCGTTACTTCGCTTCGCGCAACTAGCGTCTGCTTTGCCGCAGCGCGGCGACCAATGCGCGCAGGGCTTGACCGCGATGGCTCAGGCGATTTTTTTCCTCGGGCGCCAGCTCGGCCGACGTGCAGTTGCGCTCCGGGACCAGAAACACCGGATCGTAGCCAAAGCCGTTGGCGCCGCGCGGAGCGAAGGCGATCACGCCTTCCCAGGTGCCGTGCGCAACGATGGGCGTGGAATCCTGCGGCTTGCGCAAATAAACCATTACGCATTGAAAACGCGCGGTTCGTTTGGTTTCCGGCACGCCGCGCAGCGCTTCCAAAAGTTTTTCGACATTCGCGCTATCGGTCGCGTCTTTCCCCGCGTAGCGTGCCGAGTGCACGCCCGGCGCGCCGTCGAGCGCATCGACCTCGAGGCCGGAGTCATCCGCAATGGCGGGATAGCCGGTGTGTTGCGCGGCATGACGCGCCTTAAGGATGGCGTTCTCCACGAACGTCAAACCGGTCTCCTCGGCAGCGGGAACGCCGAAGTGCGACTGGGGCGTTACCGCGAGACCGAGCTCCGCGAGCACCTGGTTTATCTCGCGAACCTTGCCCGCATTGCCGCTCGCGAGGACGATCGTTCGGCTCATCCGCCGGCAAGCGCGCGTCGTTGGTTGCCGATCAGCTGCTCGATTCCCCGACGCGCAAGTTCGGTCATGCGACTCAGTTGTTCCTGCGTAAACGTGCCGCGCTCAGCGGTGCCTTGGACCTCGATGAAGGCGAGAGTTTCATTCATCACGAAATTCATATCGGTTTCAGCCGTTGAGTCTTCCGCGTAATCAAGATCGAGCACCGGAACGCCGTCGACAAGGCCGGCTGACACCGAGGCCACGAAGTGCCGTACGGGATCCTGCACCAGCAGATTTTTCCCGCGCAAAGCGCTGATGGCGTCGACTAACGCGACGTACCCGCCGGTGATCGAGGCGGTGCGCGTGCCGCCGTCTGCCTGCAGCACGTCGCAGTCAACGGTGATGGTACGTTCGCCCAGTCGCGTGAGATCGGCCGCCGCGCGCAACGCCCGCCCGATCAGCCGCTGGATCTCCAAGGTGCGCCCGCCTTGTTTACCGCGCGCCGCCTCGCGTTGCGTGCGTTCGTGGGTCGCCCGCGGGAGCATGCCGTACTCGGCGGTGATCCAACCTTGACCCTTGCCTTTGAGGAACGGCGGCACTCTTTCCTCGACGCTTGCGGTGCAAAGCACGCGCGTATCGCCAAACTCGATCAATACCGAGCCTTCCGCATGACGCGTGTAGCGGCGGGTGATGCGGATGGGACGTAGTTCATCGGGCGCACGGCCGCTCGGACGCATGGTGCTGTCGCAGGAAATGAAGAGGCCGCATTTTCGTCGAAGGCGAGCAACGACGCCAGCGCGAGTGCCGGCATGGAAAAGCGGGCGAGTTATGGGCCGCCCGCGTCGCGCGGCGGCTGGAGCACCACGCAGGAACGGGTTTTCGGGAACGGCGGGATTAAGGCGCGTTAGGCGGCTGGCGCCATGGCCCGTCTACTAACTCTTCGGCTCGAACTTCCGCAGGTATTCTTCGAGCTCGTTGATTCGGTTTTCGATGTTGCCGCGCCGATCCGTCGGTTTGCGCTCGGGCTCGGCGGCGCGCTGGGCCGCGACCTTTGTCGCGGCCGCTCCCTGCCATAGCAGTTTGGCGTCGACTTGTGCCGGAGCGGGAGCACGCAGGGAGGGATGCAGCGGCGGCCGATCTTCCCAGCGCAAGCAGGCGGCGGTGACATTATCGCAGGCGTCGCCCATGCGCTTCTCGGCGGCGGAAATCATTTCCTCCATGCCGTCGTCGATCGTCGATGACGAGAGAAACCGCGCGATGTCGTCGGTGCTAAGCGCTTCCCAGAGTCCGTCGCTGCAAAGGAGCAGCGTATCGCCGGGCTTCAGCAACGTCTCTTCGCTCAGGCTGATGCTCGGGTCGCCGCTCCCGCCCAGGGAACGCAGGAGATAGCTCTTGCGCGGGTGCTGCGCCATTTCCTCCTCGCTGATCACTCCATCGCGGCGTAGCTCCTCGATGGTCGAGTGATCCTCGGTCCGCTTCAGCAGCCGCCCGCCCCGGAAATGATACAAGCGACTGTCGCCCACATGCCCCCAGTAGGCGAAACCCTCCTGTACCAGGCAGAGCACGCAGGTGGTGCGCGCTTCGAGCGGCGGCACGTGCGCCTTGGCGCGCGCGACGACCGTGTGGTGCGCCTTGAGCATTGTGAGTGCGAGGAACGCAAACGGATCCGGGAGGCGCGGCTGCTTGATTCCCTGGAAGAGGCGTAAGACGGTCTCGACGACCGTTTGGGCGGCCAGTTCGCCGCCGGTGTGGCCGCCCAGCCCGTCTGCGACGACGAGCAAAACGGCGTTGTGCCGCTCGGCGATCCCGACCCGATCTTCGTTGGCGCTGCGCCCGCCGGTGCTCGAGAGCTGGGCAACCCGATATTTCATCGCGTGACTTATTTGGCCCAGGGCAGCTTCAGGAACCGACCGAGCACGCCGCCCTCCGGCTCCGTTTCCGGCGCCGCGGGTTGCGCGAGAATGTCGAGCAGCTGTTGCACCGTCTGGGGTCGCTCGATCTGATCGACTTTGAGACACCAGTCCACCGCCTCCAGCAGTTGCTTCGAGTAGCGCCCGGCGTAGACCTTCATGGCCGTCTTGTACTTGTCCCGTTTGGCCCGCTCCGGAGCGGGCGGCGGCGACTTGCCGCTCATGCAGGCCCACATGGAGGCGCCGATGGCGTAGAGATCCGTCCACGGACCCAGATGGCCGCGTTTGTGCTGTTCGATCGGCGCGTAGCCGAGCGTCAGCGTGTGGGCGCTGAGCACCCGGTTTTCACGATAGGCGGGTTGCGCCGCCCCGAAGTCGATCAGCAGCGGTTTGCCGCCCGGACGCAAGAAAATGTTCGCCGGCTTGATGTCGAGATGCAGCAGATTACTGGCGTGCAATTCGCGCAAGCCGAGCAAGAGCTGCGGGAACACCGTGCGCAGGAACTTTTCCGAAAGCCCGCCGCCGCGCTGTTTGATGTACGACCCGAGGTCCTTGCCTTCCTCGTAGCTCATGACGAGGTAGACGGTATTGTTGTCCCGGAAGAAGTCGAGCACCCGCACGATGCTCGGATGGTTGATCCGGGCGAGCGCCGCCGCTTCATCGAAGAAGCGCTTTATGCCCTGCCGAAACGTTACGTCGGTTTCGGCGGAAAGGCTCTCGACCGATTCGTCTTCGGCGCGCCGCGCCTGGCTGCTCGGGAGATACTCTTTGATGACGACGGGGCGTTGTTGTTGGCTGTCCTCCGCCAGATAAACGATGCTGAAGCCGCCGCCGCCCAGGGTACGCACGATGCGGTACTGCCGCAGCACGTAGCCGGGGGGCAGGGCGTTTTCCATTTTGGTTTTCATGCGGGCGGGTTTCCGCTTTAAGTATAGAAGGCCTTTCGAGCGCGGCGGTCGTTTGGCCGGCTTGGGTTTTCGGTTTACCATCGCCGCCAAGCAAGCCAGCGACACCCGTATGACTCTCAGCATGACCGCTTTCGCCCGCGCCGCCGCCGATACGCCGGCGGGCGGGTTGACGTGGGAACTGCGCTCCGTCAATCACCGTTACCTGGAAATAAGCGTGCGCCTCCCCGAGGAGCTGCGCTCGATCGAAGCCGCCGTGCGCGAGGCCGTCGGGCGGCGTCTCGAACGCGGCAAGATCGACGCCACGCTCAGGCTCCAGCCGACGGAAGCGGGTGCGGCGCCGTCGCTCGACCGGGTGGCCGCGAATCAGCTGCTGGCGGCCGCGGAGGAAATCGCCGCGCTCGAGGTGGGCCTGGCGCCGCTCTCCGTGAGCGACGTATTGCGTTGGCCGGGCGTGCTGCGCTCGCCCGCCCTGGATGCGGAGTCGCTCGGAGCGCGAGCGCTCGAGCTTCTTGCCACGGCGCTCGAGGAGCTGGTTGCGACGCGCCGGCGCGAGGGCGAGCGGCTGCGGGCGCTCATCGAAGAGCGCCTGCGCGGCGTCAAAGCGCTGCTCGGCCGCTTGACGACGCTGCTGCCGGACGTCGCGCGCGACTACCGTCAACGCCTGGATGCCAGGCTCGGCGAGATACGTGCACAGCTCGATGCGACGCGCCTGGAACAGGAAATGGTACTCTTCGCGACGCGCGCGGACGTGAGCGAGGAGTTCGATCGGCTGCAGGCGCACGTCGGCGAGGTCGAGCGCGTGATCGGCCGCGAGGGCCAAGTCGGACGGCGCCTCGATTTCCTCATGCAGGAACTGAACCGCGAAGCCAACACGCTCGCCTCGAAATCGGTCGATCTTCGGCTCACGAACATTGCGGTCGAGCTCAAAGTGCTGATCGAGCAAATGCGCGAGCAGGTGCAGAACATCGAATGACATCCACCGGACACGTCGCGGACCAGAAAGGGCGGCTTTATATACTCTCCGCCGCCTCGGGCACGGGGAAGACCAGTTTGGCCGATGCGCTCGCGAAACGTTTTCCCGATGTCGCGCTTTCGGTTTCCCATACCACCCGTGCGCCGCGACCGGGGGAGCGGCATGGCGTACATTATTACTTCGTCACGCCGGCCGAGTTCGAGGCGATGGCACAGCGCGGCGCGTTCCTCGAGCACGCCGAAGTCTTCGGCCATCGCTACGGCACCTCGCACGCGGCGGTCAACGATCTCCTGGCCAAGGGCAAGCGGGTGGTATTCGACATCGACTGGCAGGGCGCGCGTTCCATCAAACGCGCGCAGCCCTCGGCGGTGGCGATCTTCCTGCTGCCCCCGTCGCGCGCGGCGCTCGAGCAGCGCCTCAAAGATCGCCGGCAGGACGCGCCCGAGGTGATCGCCCGCCGCATGCAGGCGGCCATCGACGAGATGCGCCACTACAGCGAGTTCGATTACGTCGTGGTCAATGACGACTTCGAGCAGGCCCTGGCGGACGTCGGTGCGATTCTCGAGGGGATGCCCGAGAAGCGCCGGCCGATTAGCTTGGATATCGCCGCGTTGCTGCGTAATTAGCCGTTTTGTCTGGAAATACCGCCCCGTCGTCAGTAAGATGACGGTTTCCTACGAAGCCGCGCTCCCGACCCCGCCGGCTTCGATCATAATGAAGTGCTCGCGCCTTGCCTCGCTCTTTTGTCCTTCTAAGAGCAGGGATGGAGACGAAGGTGCACGCAGCGCTTTATGCGCCATACTTTAAACTGTAAAGAGGTAACGCATGGCCCGTATTACCGTCGAAGATTGTCTGGAAAACGTGGATAACCGCTTTCAGCTGGTTTTGGTCGCCGCCAAACGCACCCGCCAGCTGAGCAGCGGCGCGGAGCCCTGTGTCGCCAAAGAGAACGACAAGCCGACTGTGCTCGCGCTGCGCGAGATCGCCGCCGGCTTCGTTACCAACGCCATACTGGACGAGGAGAGCCCGCAGGCCGGACTCGAGGCAGATGAAGACGCAACCGAGCAAAACCCGGCCGCCGACCTCGCCGCCAAGCCGGGAGACGGCCCCACCACGCACTAGCGCAGGCGTAGCGGCCGAGCGCAACCCGGCGGCGGAAGCAGCGCGGCGTTCCGGCGGCGCGCCTGAGCGTTTCGAGATCGACGATCTCTGCGCGCTGCTCGGGACTTACCTCGAACCCAAAGACGTCGCCGATATCCGCGCGGCCTACCGCTTCGGCGCGGAAGCGCACGAGGGCCAGCGCCGCGTCAGCGGCGAACCGTACATCTTTCATCCGCTCGAGGTGGCGCACATTCTCGCGTCCATGCACATGGACGCGAAAAGCATCATCGCCGCCATCCTGCACGACGTCATCGAGGACACCAAGACCGCCAAGGAGGGAATCGCCCAGGCGTTCGGCAAAGATGTCGCCGAGCTCGTCGACGGCGTCTCGAAAATCACCCGCATCGAGTTTCAGAGCCAGGAAGAAGCGCAGGCGGAGAATTTCCGCAAGATGCTGCTCGCCATGGCGAGCGACATCCGTGTCATTCTGGTCAAGCTCGCCGATCGGCTGCATAACATGCGCACGGTCTCCTTTCTGCCGCGCGAACGGCAGCGGTCGATCGCGCGCGAGACGCTCGATATCTATGCCCCGATCGGCAACCGTCTGGGTGTGCGCCAATGGGCGATCGAGCTCGAAGACCTCGCGATGGCCACGCTCTATCCGCTGCGCTATCGCATTATCGTCGAGACGATCCGCCGCCGCCGCGCGAATCGCAAGGCCATCGTCGAGAAAGTGCGTACGGCAGTGCTGCAGCAGCTCGAGCAGGAAGGCGTCGCGGCGGAAGTGACCGGGCGCGAGAAGAACGTCTACAGCATCTATAAAAAGATGCAGCAGAAGAAGCTCTCGTTCGACCAGGTGTATGACGTCTACGGCTTTCGGATAGTGGTCGATAAAGCCGACACGTGTTACCGCGTGCTCGGCATGCTGCACAGCCTGTACAAGCCGATCCCGGGGCGTTTCAAGGACTACATCGCCATTCCCAAGGCGAACGGTTACCAGTCACTGCACACGGTGGTGTTCGGGCCGTTCGGCGTCTCGATCGAGCTGCAAATCCGCACCCGCGAGATGCACCGCGTCGCCGATGCGGGCGTCGCCTCGCATTGGCTCTACAAGAGCGGCGAGGCCGGCGGCGACACCATGCGCCAGCGCGCGCTGCAGTGGCTCAAGGATCTGCTGGAGATCCAGCAGAAGGCAGGCAATCCGCATGAGTTCCTCGAGCATCTCAAGATCGACCTCTTTCCCGACGAGGTTTACGTGTTCACGCCGAACGGCGAGATCAAGAAGCTGCCGCGCGGCGCAACCGTCATCGACTTCGCGTATGACGTCCACACCGATATCGGCAACCGCTGCGTCGGCGCCAAGGTGAACCATGAGCTGGTGCCGCTGCGCACGACGCTCCGAAACGGCGATCACGTGGAGATCCTTACCTCGAGCTCGGGCGCTCCGAATCCGTCTTGGCTCGATTACGTCGTGACCAGCCGCGCCCGCGCGAACATACGCAGCTTCTTGAAAAACCGGCAGATCGGCGGCGCCGTCGATCTCGGCGCCCGATTGCTCGAACGCGCACTCAAAGATCTCGGGGCCAACATGGAGGAGCTCAAGGACACCCAGCGCGACAAGTTGTTAAAGAGCCTGAAACTGGCGAGCTGGAACCAGCTCCTGAGCGATATCGGTCTCGGCAATCGCGTGCCGGCCGTGGTGGCGCGCCAGCTGGTGCCGGCCGCCGCGCCGGAGGCCGGCGGTTTTGCGTTCACGCGGCGCTTCCGGGAACTGCTGAGTAAAAGCAACAAGGAGACGCCGCTCGCGATCCGCGGCACCGAGGGCGTGGTGGTTACTTACGGGCGCTGTTGCCGCCCGATACCGGGCGACCCGATCCTCGGCTTTCTTTCGTCCGGACGCGGTATCGTCATTCATACCGAAGACTGCCCCAACGTCGCGAAGTACCGCAAGCACCCGGATCAGTGGATCGACGTGCGCTGGGAGCAGCAGATCGAAAGCGTCTTCCCGGTGACGATTCGGGTCGACGTGCGCAACAACCGCGGCGTGCTTGCCTCAGTCGCCGCCGTCATCGCCGAGCAGGACGCGAACATCGACACGGTGTCGTTCGACGACCGCGACGGCCGCTACACCACGATGGAGTTCACCGTCGAAGTAAAAGACCGCGTCCATCTCGCGAGCATCATGCGCCGCATCCGCGCGCTCGACACGGTCGTGCGCATCAACCGCAAGAAGGGCTGAAGCCGGAACGGGTCTTGCATTCCCAAGAATCGCCGCCGACACTCATGCGCTCGTACAGGAGCGCAACGACCATGTCTTTCAAACAACCGATCGCTACCGCCAGTGCCCCGAAGGCCATCGGCACGTATTCGCAAGCCGTGCGCGCCGGGCAAACCGTTTATCTCTCCGGTCAGATCCCGTTGAATCCGCAGACGATGGAGCTCGAGGTCGATATTCGGGCGCAGATCACGCGCGTCTTCGAGAACCTGCGCGCCGTGGCGCGCGCCGCGGGCGGCGATCTCGACGACGTGGTCAAGTTAAACGTGTTTCTTACGGACCTCGGGCATTTCGCCCTCGTCAATGAAACCATGGCGCGCTATTTCTCCGAGCCCTATCCCGCGCGCGCGGCAATCGGCGTGGCGGCGTTGCCCAAAGGGGCGGCGGTCGAAATGGACGCCATCCTGGTCCTTTCCGCCGATTAAGTGCGCGCGCCGTCCGTGTCGGTCGTCGCCCGCGCGCCCGACCCGGCGCGCGCGCCGCTCACGTGCCTGAAAGGCGTCGGCCCCCGGCTGGCCGAGAAGCTGAAAACCCTGGGACTCGAGACGGTCCAGGACTTGCTGTTCCATTTGCCGTCGCGCTACCAGGATCGCACGCGCCTCACGCCGCTCGGAAGTTTGAGACCCGGACAGGAAGCGCTGGTGGCGGGGCGGGTCGAACTGAGCGATGTCGTTTATCGAGGCCGTCGCGCGCTCGTCTGCCGCATCGCCGATGGAACCGGGCATTTGCATTTGCGTTTCTTTCACTTCAACGCCGCGCAGCAGGAACAGCTCGCGCGCGGGCGCTGGGTGCGGTGTTTCGGCGCCGTCCGTTTCGGGCCGGCCGGATTCGAAATGGCGCACCCGGAGTATTCCATCCTGCCGGCCGACGCCGCGCCGCAACCCGAGAATCATCTGACACCGGTTTATCCTTCCACCGCAGGTGTCAGCCAGACGAGCCTGCGTCGATTGGCGCAGGAGGCGCTCAACCGCCATCTCATCCACGTTACCGAGCTGCTGCCGGACAACGTGCGCGATGAATTGCGCCTGCCGAATCTTAAAGACGCGCTGGAGCTGGTGCACCGTCCGCCGCCCGGGGCCGATGTCGCCGCGCTGATGAGCGGCAGTGCGCCGGTGCAGCAACGCCTGTCGTTCGAAGAACTGCTGGCTTACACCTTGAGCTTGCGGCGCGTGCGCGAACGGCTGCGCGCCGAGCGCGCGCCGCGGTTTGCCGGAAACGATGGGCTCATAAAGCAATTGCTGGCGCGGTTGCCGTTCGCGTTGACGCGCGCTCAGCGCCGCGTGCTGGAGGAAATCAACCGCGATCTCGCGCGCCCCGAACCGATGCAGCGTCTGGTGCAAGGCGACGTCGGCTCGGGCAAAACCATCGTCGCGGCGTGCGCCGCTCTGCGCGCGATCGAAGCGGGCTATCAGGTCGCCTTCATGGCCCCGACCGAGCTTCTCGCGGAACAGCACTGCCGGAATCTCACCGAATGGTTGGCGCCGCTCGGTGTCTCGGTCGCGGCGCTCTCGGCGCGCGTGACCGGCCGCGCGCGCACGCAGACGCTGCTCGACATTGCGGCGGGCCAAACCGCGATCGCCGTCGGCACGCACGCACTGTTCCAGGAGGGCGTGAAGTTCGCGCGCCTCGGTCTTATCGTCGTCGATGAACAGCATCGCTTCGGCGTGCAGCAACGGCTGCGGCTGCGCACCAAGGGGGAACACAGCGACGAGGCGCCGCACCAGCTCATCATGAGCGCCACGCCGATTCCGCGCACGCTCGCGCAAAGCGTTTACGCGGATCTCGACGTTTCCGTCATCGATGAGCTGCCGGCGGGGCGGCAACCGATCGAGACCGTGGCCGTCCCCGCCACGCGCCGCGCCGACGTCGTCGCGCGCGTGCACGAAGCCTGCGCCTCCGGTCGCCAGGCCTATTGGGTCTGTCCGCTCATTGAAGAATCCGAAGCGCTCGATCTGGAGACGGCGACGCGCACGGCGGAAATGCTGACGGAGGCTCTGCCGGACCTTACCGTAATGCTCGTGCACGGACGCCACAAGCCGAAGGAGAAGGAGCGCGTCATGGCCGAGTTCAAGCGCGGCAAGGTGAACCTGCTCGTCGCCACCACCGTCATCGAGGTCGGCGTGGATGTGCCGAACGCCTCGCTCATGATCATCGAAAACGCCGAGCGCCTGGGGTTGTCGCAATTGCATCAGTTGCGCGGGCGCGTGGGGCGGGGTTCGATCTCGAGCAGTTGCGTGCTGTTGTACCAGCCGCCGCTATCGGAAATCGCGCGCGAGCGCCTGGCGGTACTGCGCTCGACCAACGACGGTTTTGAAATTGCGCGGCGCGATCTCGAAATGCGCGGTCCGGGCGAGCTGCTCGGCACGCGGCAGACCGGCGTGGCGGCGTTCCACATCGCCGACATTGCGCGCGATCGCGGATTGCTGCCGCGCGTGCAGCAGGCGGCCGCGCAGTTGTTGTCCGATTATCCCGAGCGAGTCGAGCCGATTATCCGGCGCTGGATGGCGCGGCGGGAAGAGTACGGCGCCGTCTGACCGGCGGCTTTGTCGTTGGACTTTCCATGACGCAGGCGATCGAACGTTTCAAGGATTACGCGGTGCTGATGCGGCTGAACCGGCCGATCGGCAGTTTGCTGCTGCTTTGGCCGACGCTGTGGGCGCTCTGGTTCAGCGCGCAAGGCCGGCCGGATTTGAAAACGCTCGTGGTGTTTGTCGTCGGCGTATTTCTCATGCGCTCCGCCGGCTGTGTCATCAACGACTACGCCGATCGGGAGTTCGATCCCCACGTCGAACGCACGCGCACGCGCCCGATCGCCGCGGGACGTGTACCCCCGCGCGAAGCCCTCGTTTTGTTCGGCGTGCTCTGCCTCGTGGCGTTCGTTCTCGCGCTTACGCTCAATCGCTTGACGATCCTGCTCGCTTTCGCGGGCGCCTTTCTCGCGGCCACCTATCCCTTTTTGAAGCGCTGGACGCATTTGCCGCAGTTCTATCTCGGCGTGGCGTTCGGGTGGGGAATTCCCATGGCGTTTGCCGCGCAGACCGATTCCTTACCGCCGCTCGCGTGGACGCTCCTCGCGGCGAACGTATGCTGGGCGGTCGCCTACGACACGGCGTATGCCATGGCGGACCGGCCGGACGATGTGCGCGTCGGCGTGAAGTCGACCGCCATTCTTTTCGGCCGCTACGACCGTCTCATGGTCGGAATCTTCCACGCCGCGACGCTCGCGCTGCTCGCGGTCGCCGGATTCATGGCGGATCGCGGGATGCTGTACCATGGCGGGCTCGTCGTCGCGGCGACCTTCGCCGTGCGCGAGCAATGGCTGATTCGAAACCGCGCCCGCGACGCTTGCTTCCACGCGTTTTTGGACAACAACCGGTTTGGGGCCGCGGTCTTTCTCGGCCTCGTGCTCGATTATCTGGTGATGCAATGAAAATATACGGATCGCTGACCTCGCCCTACGTCCGCAAGACGCGCGCGCTGATCGCCGAGAAGCAGCTCGCCTGCGAATTCATCGTTGTCGATCCGCACGCGCCGGACAGCACCGTGCCCCGCTATAACCCGCTCGGTCTCGTACCCGTGCTCGAGCGCGACGACGGCTCGACGTTATTCGATTCTCCGGTCATCACGGAGTATCTGGACAGCTTGAAGCCGCCCGCGCTGATTCCACCGGCCGGCGAAGCGCGCTGGCAAGCGCTGCGCTGGGCCGCGCTCGCCGACGGCGTACTCGAGCAAACGGTGGGCCGAACCATGGAGCTGCGTCGCCCGCTCGCGCAACAATCGGCGGACGCGAACGCGCGTCGCGAGCAAAAAATCGCGCGCGCCCTCGAATTCGCGGAGCAGCACTTGCCGCCGGGCCCGTTTCTGGTGGAGAACCGGCTGACCGTCGCCGACGTCGCCCTGACGGTCGCGCTCGAATACATCGATTTGCGCTACGCGCACGACTGGCGTCGCCGCTTTCCCCGCCTGGCCGCGTGGCACGCGCACCTCGCGACGCGACCGGCGTTCGTTGCCACCCGTCCGCCGAAGTAGAAATGTGACCGCAAGAGCGAAGCGCCGATGACGCTGCTACTGCTGGGCGGTGCGCTGATACTGATCCTGATCAGCGCCGAGATCTTCACCAACGCGCTCGAGCACCTGGGCGAGCGGTTTCGGATATCGGAAGGCGTGACCGGCTCGATCTTCGCGGCCGTCGGGACGGCAATGCCCGAAACGATGGTGCCGGTGGTGGCGATACTCTCCAGCGCCGCCACCCAGGAAGTGCGTGAAGAGGTCGGTGTCGGCGCGATTCTTGGCGCGCCCCTCATGCTCTCGACGATCGCCCTCTTCCTCGTCGGTTTGGCGGCGGCGTGGCGCCGCGGCTGGTCCGGGCGGCTACAGCCGGAGCGCGGCGGTTTGCACCGTGACCTCGTCTGGTTTCTCGCCGCTTTCTCGCTGAGCGCCGTCGCCATCTTCGTCCCGCACGAGCATCGGCTGATACGCGGCGTAATTGCGCTCATGCTCGTCGGTATTTACTTCTTGTACCTACTGCTCACGTTGCGCGCTTCGGCGAAGCTCGTGGCGAACGGTCATGCAACGGAGGCCGGCCACCCCTTAGTGCTCGCGCGGCTGTTTGGCTGGGCGGGCGTGCGTGACAATCCGGTGGTGGAGGTGCTTCAGCTTGGCCTCGGTCTAACCGGGATCGTCGCCGGCGCTCATGGTTTCGTGGCCGGTATAGAAGACCTATCCAAGACGCTCGGCATCAGCCCGCTGGTGCTGTCGCTACTCATTATTCCCTTAGCGACCGAGCTGCCGGAGAAGGTGAACAGCGTCCTCTGGACGTTGCGGGGCAAAGATACGCTCGCGTTCGGTAACATCACCGGAGCCATGGTGTTTCAAGGCAGCCTCCTGCCGGCCCTCGGTATTCTACTGACGCCCTGGGAGCTACGCGCGGAAGTGGCGGTAGGCTTGGTGCTCACCCTGCTTGCGAGCGCGTGGGTGCTGGTGGCGCTATCCCGGGGAACGCTGCGGCCTTATCACTTCGGCGTTAACGGAGCGTGCTACGCCGTATACATCTTGAGCGTAGCGGTAAGATGAGGGCGCGGCCCTGCGGCCGCTACTTGATGAGGAGGACGGGAACGTCGCAGAGGTGAATGACCTTGGTCGTGACGGAGCCGAGCAGCATCCCCGTCACGCGCCCGAGCCCGCGCGTGCCCATGCAAATCTGATCGCAGTGCTTTTCCTTGGCGTACCGCGCGATCACCTCGGCGGGATCGCCGACAGCCACATGCGAAACGTGCCGTATCTTGGCGCCATCGAGCTTCGAAAGCGCCGGTGCCAACGCTTTCATTCCCTCTTCCTGGTGAAATTGCCTGATCTGCTCGGCACGAATGAACATCGTGACGTCCCCCGGCAGCTGAGGTTGAACATTCAGCACGTGCACCTCGGCGGTGTCCTTGCACCAGCCGAGCGTGCGCAGCACGTAATCGACGGCGCGAAGCGAATTGTCCGATCCGTCCACGGGCACCAGCAGCCTGAGCATCAGCGTTCCCCAGCGTTAAACTTGTTCGTTCGATCGGCGTTCGGCGGGCGCCGGATGCATGTCGCGCCGCCCGCGGGCGGCCCACCATTTTCCCGTCATAACCACGAGCGCCGCACCGGCGACGGGAGCGGCCGCGTGCAGCCAGCTCGCTTGTGCGTTCACTCCCTCCTGCACCAGCGGATCGGTGACGGCCATCTCGCCGGCCACCCAGCCGAGGAGTCCCGCGCCGATGGTGATGACGACGGGGAAGCGTTGCATGACGCGAAGCAGCAAGGTGCTGCCGAAGATGACCAGGGGAATGCTGATGCCGAGCCCGAGGATGAGCAGGAGCAGGCTTCCCTTGGCGGCTGCGGCGACCGCAATCACGTTATCCAGGCTCATGACGAGATCCGCGATCAGGATCGTGCGGATTGCGGCCATCATGTTCCCGCCGCTGTAGCCGTCGTCATCGTCCTCTTCTCCTTCGGGAACGAGCAATTTGACGCCGATCCACAACAGCAACGCGGCGCCGACGATTTTTAAGTAAGGGAGGCGCAACATCTCCACCGCGAGGACGGTCAGGAGGATGCGCAAAACCACGGCCGCTCCGCTGCCCCAGAAGATCGCCTGTTTCTGTTGTCGCGCCGGCAGCGAGCGGGCAGCGAGCGCAATGACGACCGCGTTGTCACCGGAAAGAACAATATTGACGCCGATGATTTGCGCGAGCGCAACCCAGAAAATCGTATGGTCCAACTCCACGATGGTCCTCCCGGCGTTCGTAGTTTAAGCGTTTTAACGCGTTTACGCAGGCGCGCCTACTTGCTTTTTGCGCGCAGCGCGGGCATACAAAGGCGGATGGGCCCGTTTCCCTGCAACGCGTCGCTGCATATAGAGGGGCCGGTGGGACCGCTCGAGGCGATAACGGCCTGTCCGGCATCGAAGGCCTGTGCCACGGCGGTTGTATGTCACCCTCATCCGCTGCATGGCGGCACGATGCAGAACAAAGTCGTCCATACGCTCGCCCGCAGTTTCGGCGAACTCGGGCTGCGCACGGTACGGTTCAACTTCAGGGGCGTCGGTTCGAGCGCGGGGGCGTGGGCCCGCGGCGTCGGTGAAACCGAGGATGCCATAGCGGTGCTCCATTGGGCGCGCAAGCGACAGCCGGGCGATCAGATCTGGTTGGCCGGTTTTTCCTTCGGGGCCTATATCGCCCTGCGCGCCGCGGCGCAATTTCCGGCGTCGCAGCTCATCCTCGTCGCGCCCCCGGTGCATTTGCACGCCGAGCTCGGTCCTCCTCCCCCGCCGCGCGTGCCGACGCTCGTCCTGCAAGGCGAGGACGATGACGTGGTCTCGGCGGACGCGGTGCAGGAGTGGATCGCCAAGCTTTCTCCGCGTCCGAGACTGCGACTGTTTCCGGCGGTCGGGCATTTCTTCCATGGCCGCTTGAACGACCTGCGGCTCACCGTGGAGGAAGTGTTGCGTCCCGTCGTTCCGGTTTGCTCCTAAGGATTTATGAAAACAATACTGCTGCTCACTTGCTCGAACGTTTTCATGACTTTCGCGTGGTACGCCCATCTAAAAGACCTGCGCGACAAACCCTGGATCATCGCCGCCCTCGTCAGTTGGGGGATCGCGTTTTTTGAATACCTATTACAGGTGCCGGCAAACCGTGCGGGTTACGGGCAATTCAATTTGGGCCAGCTCAAGGTGATCCAGGAGGTGATCACGCTCACCGTGTTCGTGCCGTTTGCGTTGTTTTACATGAAAGAGCCGCTGCGGCTCGATTTTCTATGGGCGGCATTGTGCCTCGTGGGCGCGGCTTACTTCATGTTCCGCGCGTCGCTCGGCGGCTCATAATTCAGCGGACCGGCAGCTCCGGGAGCTTCGTTTCGAACAGCCGCTCGCGCTCCTGTTTCGTTTCCAGCCGCACGGCGGTATCGACGAGCTCGTGAGTCAAGTGTGACGCGAATAGTTGTATGAAGTCGTACATGTATTTGCGCAGCACCGCTCCGCGGCGGAAGGCGATGTGCGAGGTGCTGCTCGGGAACAGGTGCGATGCGTCGATCATGCCCAACCCGATATCGACCTGAGGGTCGAACGCCATCTTCGCCATGATGCCGACGCCGACCCCGAGCCGCGCGTACGTTTTGAGCGTGGTCGAATCGGTGGCGGTAAAAACGACATCGGGCTTCAAACCTTTCGCCGCGAACGCCCGATCTAACGTCGAGCGTCCGGTGAACCCGTAAACGTAGGTGACGATCGGGTAGGCGGCCAGCCGTTCCAGCGTGAGCGGCGATTCCTTCAAGATGGGGTGATCGAGCGCCGCGACGACGCAACGGTTCCAGTGGTAGCAAGGAAGCGTGACCAAATCTTCCAGTAGCTCCAGGGCTTCGGTCGCGATAGCGAAATCGACTTCGCTGCGCGCCGCCATTTCGGCGATTTGCACCGGCGTGCCCATATGGATGTGGAGACTGATTTTGGGGTACTGGACGCGAAAGCGCTGGATCGTATCCGGGAGCGCGTAGCAGGCCTGCGTATGAGTGGTCGCGATCGAAAGACTGCCGTGACCCTCGTCGGCGTGTTCCTGCGCAAGTTCCTTGATGTTCCGGACTTCAAGGAGGATTTGCTCGGCGCGTTTGATGATTTCCCGACCCGCCGGAGTGATGTCGGCGAAGTGTTTGCCGCTGCGCCGAAAAATCTGCACGCCTAATTCTTCTTCCAGCAGCCGCACCTGCTTGCTGATGCCGGGCTGCGAGGTGAACAGGTTCGCGGCCGCGTCAGATACCTTAAGTCCGGCCCGCGCGATTTCGCAGATGTAGCGAAGTTGCTGGAGCTTCATGCTTATATTTGAATCGAATTAAAATATCCTGTTTTATTCTTTATCATACCACTCGGCCTTTGCTAAAGTCCCGGAGGTTTTCGCCGAGACACCGTTTGCATGAATGCGCGCTGGAATTTAACAGAGGCCGCCGAGCTCGATAAATTTGAGGAAAACGTCAACGCTTTTTTGAGCGGCGAGCTCGATGGCGACCGCTTTACGGCGTTCCGTCTCCAGCAAGGCGTTTACGGCCAGCGTCAGGCAGGCGTTCACATGGTCCGCGTTAAGCTGCCCGGCGGCCGACTCACGCCGCGCCAGCTCGTCGGTATAGCCGAAGGGGTCGAAAAATATACCGACCACCCCGTGGCGCATATTACGACGCGCGAAGATATTCAGCTGCATCACGTACCCACCGCGAATACTCCGGCGCTGCTGCGCCATCTTGCGACTTACGGCCTCACCACCCGGGAAGCGTGCGGCAACACGGTGCGCAACATCACCACTTGCGCCCTCGCGGGCGTTTGTCCGCGCGAGCACGTCGACGTTACGACGCATCTTGAAGGCGCGGTGAAGCGCTTCCTGCGGCACCCGCTGACCCAGCACATGCCGCGCAAGTTCAAGATCAGCTTTTCCGCGTGCGAGGCGGATTGCGCCCAAGGCATGATGCACGACGTCGGGGTGGTCGCCACGCATCAGAACGGAAAGTTCGGCTTTAAGGTGATGGCCGGCGGTGGGCTCGGTCATAAACCGCACGAAGCGTTGGTGATAGAGCCGTTTCTCGAAGAGAAAGACCTGCTGCCGTGCATGGAGGCGGTAATCGCGCTGCACCATCGCTACTCCGACCGCAAGCGCCGCGCCAAGGCGCGCGTAAAGTTTCTCGTCGATCGTTTCGGCGTCGACGGCTTCATGGAAAAGTACCGCGAGGAGTACGCACGGACCAAAGCCGCGTTCATCAATCAGGAATATCCCAAGGGTGACTGGAAACTCGGCGCCGCCGGTCCGGCGCCCGGCGCCGGCGCGCCGCGGAAGATTTTTCCGATCAAGCCGGCGGGCCAAGTCGCATTTCCCATCGGGGTGCATATCGGCGACGTCAGTCCGACCCAACTGCGGCAGCTCGCGGCGATTCTGGAACGCGAAGGGTTGCCCGATATCCGCACGACGCAAGACCAGAACTTTATGGTTGTTGGCGTACCGGAAGCGAAGGTTCCCGTGTTGCGGGCGGCGATAGCCGCCATTGGTCTGGCGGAGCCCAAGCCCGGTGACAACGTCGTCGCATGCCCGGGCACGTCGACCTGTAAGCTCGGGATCACGTCTTCCAAGATCCTCGGCGCCATGTTGAACGGGGGGCCGGAAGACCTGCGCATCCGCGTCAGCGGCTGCCACAATAGCTGTGCCCAGCCGGACACCGGCGATATCGGACTGTACGGCGAAGGCCGGCGCCTGTTCGGCAAGCTCATTCCGCACTACGTGCTCCAGCTCGGCGGCAGCGGCATGGCGGGCGGCGCCCTCACCTTCGACGGCCCGGAAATTCCGGCGGCGCGCGCGCCCCAGGCGGTCGAGCGCATCAAAGAAGCCTATGTGTCGGATCGCAGCGACGGCGAATCCTTCTTTGCCTGGAGCCGGCGCAAGGGTGAGGAATATTTCGAGACTCTGCTGGCGGACCTCGCCAAGGTGGAGGAAGCCGACCTGGCATCCGTGATGTCCGACCATGGCGAAGCGAGCGCCTTCAAAGTGTTCCAATTCGGAGGCGGGGAGTGCGCCGGGGCTAACCAAGAACAGGCCTCGGCGCTATTTTTCGAGGCTGCGTACGAGCGCTCATGCCGCAATGCCTTCGGTTACGAGCATAACTACGAATCGGCGCTCGAGTGCCAGGAGGCGATTACGCGCCTCACCGGCCAGGCGGTGCTCTTCGCGGCGACGCGCAAGACGCCGACGTTCGAGTTGAACGCGTTGCCGGGACTCGTGCGGGAAGCGGCGACCGAGCGCGCCGACCTCGCGGATACCGCCGAGGCGCTCATCAAGAGTATTGAAAGCTTTCGCACGCACCTCGATCACGACAGTTACCAGGCGCTCGCCGCCCAGTCGGATGAGTGGATGCGCCAGGCGGCGGCGTATTGCGAGTCGCGCGATCCGTTGCTCGACCTGTCGCAGTCGGTGCCGCACGGCGACAAACGCGTGGTGATTCCGACCGCCGCCGAGCGCGCGCGCGCCACCGCGTAAGCTTCTCGATCAGTTCCCTTCGCCGGCCGGATCTTCTCGCCTGCCAACGGCGTGCAGCGCTACACTAGCTGCATGGCGGATCCTTTCGATTTCGAGCGACCTGATCGCTATGCCGTCATGGGTAACCCCGTCGCGCATAGCAAGTCTCCGTTCATCCATCAGCTGTTCGCTCGCCAGTTCCAGCACCGCATCGAATACTCCGCCATCCAGGTAGACCCCGGCGGTCTTCCCCAAGCGATCGCGCAATTTCGCGCCGCCGGGGGCAAGGGCCTCAATATCACGCTTCCCTTCAAGCTGGACGCCTTCCGGCTCGCCGATCACTTGAGCGATCGCGCGAAAGTTGCGGGCGCGGTCAACACCCTCAAGTTCGAGCCGGACGATCGTATTTTCGGCGACAACACCGATGGCATCGGTCTGGTTCATGACATCGAGCTGAACCTCGCCACGTCGATCAAAGGCAAGCAGGTTCTGCTCCTCGGGGCCGGCGGCGCGGCCCGCGGCGTTTTGGGTCCGCTGATCAAACATCATCCGGCGCGCGTCGTGATCGCCAATCGCACGGTCGCCAGGGCGCGCGACGTCGTGCAGCTCTTCAGCGGCCAAGTCCCGATCGAGGCGTGCAGCTTCGCCGATCTGCGCGGCAAGCACTTCGACCTCGTCATCAATGGAACAAGTGCGAGTGTGAAGGGAGAGGTGCCGTCCTTGCCGGCGACGCTCTACACGCGCGATTCGCTCGCCTACGACATGATGTACGGCGAGCGGCCGACGCCGTTTCTGGAATGGTCCGCGCTGCACGGCGCGGCTCGCGTGAGCGATGGGCTGGGTATGCTGGTGGAGCAGGCGGCGGAATCCTATTTCGTCTGGCGCGGCGTGCGGCCGGAGACGAAGTCCGTGATCGCGGCGCTCAAGAAGGAAAGCTAGAGGCCTTGCATGCTGGTTAATTGCGTCGTCTATCAGGAAGGTCGCGTGCTCGCCGAGATCGGTCCGAGCCAGATTTCAACGTATGTGAGCCGCCCGGAATGTTTCGTTTGGGTCGCGCTGCGCGACGCCACCGACGACGAGCTGAGAGAAATGCAGGAGGAGTTCGGCCTGCATGAGCTCGCCGTCGAAGACGCGCGCCATGGTCACCAGCGGCCGAAGATCGAAGAGTACGGAGATTCATTGTTCGTTGTGCTGCAAACCGTCGAAGTGAATGCCGAAGCCATCCACACCGGCGAGTTGCACATCTTTGTCGGGCGAAACTACGTGCTGTCGGTGCGTAACCGCACCGAACGAGGATTACAGGACGTGCGTAAGCGCACCGAGCGCGAACCGGAGCTGCTGCGCCACGGTTCGAGCTACGTGCTGTACGCGCTCATGGACGCGGTGGTGGACCGCTATTTCCCGGTGCTTGATGCATTGGAGACCGAGCTCGAAACCATCGAGCGCAAGATCTTTGCGGAAACCTCGCCGCGCGCGAACATCGAGGCGCTCTATAGCCTCAAACAGCAGCTCATGACGCTCAAGCACGCGGTCGGTCCGCTGCTCGAGGCGGTCGGCCGGCTCTTCGGCGGACGCGTGCCTTCGGTCTGCGCGGGCATGGGTGATTACTTTCGCGACATCTACGACCACCTGGTGCGACTCAATCAGGGCATCGACTCCAATCGGGAAATGCTGACGACCGCGATCTCGGTGAATCTTTCGCTCATTACGCTCCAGGAAGGCGAAGTGACCAAACGTCTCGCCGCCTACGGTGCATTGGTCGCGGTGCCGACCATGATCGGCGGTATCTATGGAATGAACTTTCAATACATGCCCGAGCTGCACTGGGAGTTCGGCTACCCGCTCGCGCTTGCGCTCATGTTCGGCATCGACGCATTCTTGTTCTGGCGCTTCCGCCGCGCTCGCTGGCTGTAGTTATTTGTAATGTTCCTTGAGCTTGGCGTAGTGCTCGGCAAAACGAGCGAACGCCACTTTCTCCTCCCGCGTTAGCGGGCGCACTTTCTTGGCCGGGCGGCCGGCCCAAAGGTAACCGCCCTCGAGCTCCTTGCCTTCGGTCACGAGACTGCCGGCGGCGAGCAGCACGCCCTCGCGCAGCACCGCGCCGTCCAACACCGTCGAACCCATGCCGATCAGGCAGCCGTCCTCGATCGTGCAGCCGTGCAAGGTGCATCGATGTCCGACCGTGACATCGTTGCCGATGATTGTCGGCATTCCTTTCGGAGCGTCCGGACGCGAGCGGGTCACGTGGATCACGCAACCGTCCTGGATGTTCGTGCGCGCGCCGATGCGGATGTAATTGACGTCGCCACGCACCGAGCACATGGGCCAGACGGAACTGTCGGCGCCGAGCACCACGTCGCCAATGACCACGGCCGTCTCGTCGATGTAAGCCGACGCATCGACGATGGGCGTCTTGTTCTGAAAAGCGCGTACGGGCATAAGAGTGAGTGTCCGGCGAAACGCCGTATCAGCGCATCGTGACCAACTCTTCGGCGCTGGTCGGGTGGATCGCGACGGTGTTGTCGAGATCCGCTTTCGTCGCGCCCATTTTCAGCGCCACCGCGAAACCTTGGACGATTTCATCGACGCCGCGGCCGATGAGGTGGCAGCCGACGATCTTCTCGCGCTCGCCGACCGTCACGAGCTTCATCAGCGTCGGCTGGCGGCGCGCCGGGATCGCGTAATACATGGAGGTGAAGCGCGTCTGATATACCTTCACTTCATCGACGCCATAGAGCGAGCGCGCTTCCTGTTCGGTAAGGCCGACGGTGCCGATCGGTGGATGACTGAAGATCACCGTCGGCACGTTGGTGTAGTCGAGCCGAGCTTGCGGTTGCCCGCCGAACAGCCGATCGGCGAGGCGCCGGCCGGCCGCTATCGCCACGGGCGTGAGCGCAAGGCGCGCCGTGACGTCCCCGATGGCGTAAATTCCGCGCACGCTCGTGCTTTGAAACTCATCGGTGT
Organism: Acidiferrobacteraceae bacterium; assembly: GCA_021323795.1. GTDB lineage: Bacteria > Pseudomonadota > Gammaproteobacteria > Acidiferrobacterales > Sulfurifustaceae > JACQFZ01. The sequence continues at coordinate 28,284 of JAJPKH010000272.1, forward strand.
CAACAAAGCCGTCGCGGTCCAACGCGACGCCGGTCCGTTCCAGACCGAGGTCCGTGGTGTTCGCGCGACGGCCGACGGCCCAGATAAGCGTCTCGACGCCGGCCAAGCGCTGGCCGTGCTCCAAGTTGACGGTTAGACCCGACGCCTCGCGCTCGATGCCCGCAACGCGGGTCGAGGTCATGACGTTGATTCCATCTTTTTGCATTTCCTCGAGCAAGACGTCGCGCAAGGAGGCATCGAAGCGCGCCAGCAGGGTCTCGCCTCGCAGTAGTAGCGTGACGTCGGTGCCGAGGCGGTTCAGCACCCCCGCCAACTCGACCGCTACATATCCGCTGCCGACGATGACCGCCGAGCGCGGTTGCGTTTCCAATTCGAAGAATCCGTCGCTGGTGATACCAAGCTCGGCGCCGGGGATCGGCGGCACGACTCGGCGCGCTCCCGTCGCAATGAGCACGTGGTCGGCGCGCAGCCGGGCACCGCCGACCTCGACCGTATGGGGGTCGATAAAGCGCGCTGCTCCCGAAATTTCAGCCACGCCTTCGGCGAGGAGGCCGCGTCGGTAGATGTCGTTCAGCCGCCGGATCGCGGCGTCGCGCGCCCGTTTCAGCGTTGGCCAGTTGAAGGCGTGCGCCGTGATATCGAAGCCGTAATCGCGCGCGTCATGCAATGCGTCGGCGATGGAAGCGGCATTGAACATGATTTTCTTCGGCACGCAACCGCGGTTGACGCACGTGCCGCCCAAGCGGTCGCGCTCGATGACGACCGCCTTCGCACCATGCCCCGACGCGCGTTTGGCCGCCGCCAAGCCGCCACTGCCGCCGCCGATGACGATAAAGTCGTAATCGCTCGAGCTCATGGGGCGATTGTGTAATGGGGTGGATCGAGGAGCAACAGCTGTTGGGTCCGCAACGCCGCGACTTGCTCCTGCCAATAATGCGGCGAGCTGAACCACGGGAAACTGCGCGGGAACGCGGGATCGTCCCAGCGCGCCGCGATCCAGGCGTTGTAACGCAGCAGCCGCAACGTCCGTAGCGGCTCGATCAGTTGCAGTTCGGCGGCGTCGAAAGGCGCGAACTGACGATAGCCGGCGAGGAGATGCGACAGTTGCCGCTCCACTTCCGCTTGATCGCCGGAGAGCACCATCCAGAGATCTTGAACGGCGGGCCCGCTCACGCAGTCATCGAAGTCGACCAGGAACGGACCGTACTCGCTCCAGAGAATATTGCCCAAGTGAAAGTCGCCGTGCAGCCGGATAACTTTTATCGCGCCGGCCGATTCATACGCCGAGTGAAGCCGTGGAATCAATTGTTCCGCGAGCGCGCAAAACGGCGCGACCACGTCGGGCGGCAGAAACGAGCTGGCACGCAGGCGCTGAATGGACGCTTCGCCGAACTCCGCCACCGTCAAGGTTGGACGATGACGGAACGGCTCGGCGGCGCCCAACAAATGCAGCCGGCCGAGATAGCGGCCGAGCACGTGGAAGTCCTCGGTACTGCGGATTTCCGGCGTGCGCCCGGGTTGCCAGGGAAACACCGCGAAGCGAAAGCCGCCGTACTCGTGCAAGGTGTGGCCGTCATGCACGAGCGGCGCGACCACCGGAATTTCGTGCTCGGCCGCCCGCCGGGCGAAGTCGTGCTCTTCGTGTATCGCCGCGTCGGACCACCGACCCGGGCGGTAAAACTTCGCGACCCACGGTTTCCCGTCTTCCGTGTCGATGCGATAAACACGGTTCTCGTAGCTGCTCAAGGCGAGCAGGCCGCCGGTACAGCGGACGCCGAGTTGCTCGACCGCTGCGAGAATCACATCGGGCGTCAGCGCATCGTAAGGATGACCTGTAGTCTCCATCGTTGGTTCGGCGTGTTAAATTACCTGTCCTGCCACATTGCAATCAGCGCTTGCTCATGGAAACCGCCAACGCCCCCAATCCGTTGCTGGATTTTGCCGCGGGATCGGCCTCCAGCCTGCCGCCCTTCGGCGCGATTCGTCCCGAGCACGTCGCCCCCGCGCTCGATCGCATTCTGACGGAAAATCGAAGCGAGCGGGAACGTTTGCTCGCGGCGACGGCATCCCACTCCTGGGACAATTTGGTCGATCCCATGGAAGACATGCAGGAACGCCTGCATCGCGCATGGTCTCCGGTCGCGCATCTCAATGCGGTCATGAATAGCGAGCCCCTGCGGGCGGCTTATAACGCCGGCGTGCCACGCGTGGCCGATTATTCGACCGAGCTCGGGCAGGACGAACGCCTTTACGTGGCGTACAAGGCGATAGCCCAACGGCCGGACTATGCCGCGTTGTCCGCGGCGCAACAGCGGATCATCCAAAACGCGCTGCGCGATTTTCGGCTGGCCGGCGCCGAACTCGCGCCTGAAGACAAACAGCGCTTTCGCGAAATTCAAAACGAGTTATCGACCCTGACGAGCAGATTTTCGCAGAACGTGCTCGATGCGACGCAAGCCTGGGAGTTGGTGTTGACGGACCCGAAGGATCTCGCCGGCCTGCCGCCGTCCGCCCTTGCCATGGCGAAGCAAGCCGCCGAGCGCGAGGGCAAGCCGGGTTACAAGTTCGGTCTCGAGGGGCCGTTCTACATCGCCTTTATGACCTATGCGGACAATCCGGAATTGCGCCGGCGCATGTACGAGGCGTACGTCACGCGGGCGAGCGATCGGGGGCCGAATGCCGGGCGCTGGGATAACACCGAGCTGATCACGCGGATTCTCAAGTTACGTCGCGAAGCGGCCGCGCTTCTCGGTTTCAAGAATTACGCCGAGTACGCGTTGCAGACGCGCATGGCGAAGAGCGTGCCGCAGGTGCTCGATTTTCTGTCGGGCTTGGCCGCCAAAGCGCGGCCGGCGGCGGTGCGAGACCTGGAAGAGCTGAAAGCCTATGCGCGCGAGGAGCACGGCGCCGCTTCTCTCGAAGCCTGGGACGTTGCTTATTATTCGGAAAAGTTACGCGTGCACCGCTACGCATTTTCAGAGGAGGAGTTGCGGCCGTATTTTCCCGAGAACCGTGTTCTGTCCGGCATGTTCGAAGTCGTGCAGCGTCTCTACGGAATGACTATCCAACCAGTGAAGAAGGTGGAGACCTGGCACCCGGACGTTCGCTTCTACGAAATCCGCGACGAGAGCGGTGAAGTGCGCGGGCGTTTCTATGTCGATCTCTACGCCCGGCCGAACAAGCGCGGCGGCGCGTGGATGGACGACTGCTTGAGTCGGCGGCGACGCGGACCGGAGGCGCAGATACCCGTCGCGTATCTCGTGTGTAACTTCTCTCCGCCCATCGGCGGGCAGCCGGCGCTCTTCACGCACGATGAAGTCAACACGCTGTTTCACGAGTTCGGCCACGGTTTGCATCACATGCTGACCAAAGTGGATTATGCCGGCGTGTCTGGCATCAACGGCGTCGCGTGGGACGCCGTCGAGCTTCCGAGCCAGTTCATGGAGAACTGGTGCTGGGAGCGACCGGCGCTCGATATCATCAGCGGCCACTATCAAACCGGCGAGCATTTGCCCGAAGCGCTATTGCAAAAAATGCGCGCCGCGAAGAATTTCCAGTCGGGCATGCAGTTCGTACGCCAGCTGGAATTCGCGTTATTCGACATGCGGCTGCATGCCGACTTCGACCCGGACGGCAAGCAATCGGTGCAACAGGTGCTCGATCAAGTGCGGGGCGAAGTTGCGGTTATCGTTCCTCCCGCCTTCAATCGTTTTCAGAACAGCTTCAGCCATATCTTTGCCGGCGGCTATGCGGCGGGCTACTACAGTTACAAATGGGCCGAAGTGCTTTCAGCCGACGCGTTCAGCAAATTCGAGGAGAACGGCGTGTTCGATCGGCACACGGGGCGCGAATTCCTGCACAACATTCTCGAGCAGGGCGGCGTGCACGAGCCGATGGAGCTGTTCGTGCGTTTTCGCGGGCGCGCGCCGTCGATCGAGCCGTTGTTACGCCACTCCGGGCTAGCCGCATGAAGCGCACGTATCTCTGTTTGGTTATCTGGGCCATGAGCGCGGCTTATGCGATAGCCGTGGAAACCGTCTATGTAACGGACCAAGTGACGGTCGCGTTGCGTGCGGACGTTACGCCGGGGTCGCCGGTCGTGAAGACAGTTACGACGGGAACCGCGCTCGAGGTTCTGGAGCAAGACGCGGGGCTGGCGCGGGTGCGCGACGCCCAGGGCGCGGAAGGCTGGGTTGAGACGAGCGCGTTGTCCGCGCATCCGCCCGCAGGTACCCAGGTGAAGGCTTTGCGCGCGGAGCTCGAGCGTACCCGGGCTCAACTGGTACAGGTTCAAACTCAGCTCGATAAAAGCCGCGCGGCCGCATCGACTGCTCCGGCTACGGAACAATTACAGGCGGAGCTCGCGGCCGCACGCGCGCAGCTCGCTCGCGCACAAGCGGAGCTTCAGAGCAACGAACAAGCTGCGTCATCCCGGCAGCAGTCTACGGCCCCCGCGGCCGGCAGCTCAGGGGTCCCCACCGGCTTGGGCGAGACCGGGTTCGGCTGGCTTTGGCTGGCAATCGCCTTTGCTATGCTTGTACTGGGCTTTATCGGCGGCGTCGTGTGGGTACGGGAATCGATTCGCCGGCGCATGGGAGGCCTGTACTTGAGGATCTGAATATGGCGTTGCGACTGCAACTGTTCTTGGCGATGATGCTGGTCAGCGTGCCGCTGGCGCATGCGGGCAAGCTTTACAAGTGGACCGATAAGGACGGCAATGTTTCCTACCACGACCAACCCCCGGCCGATGGGGGGTACCGCGTCGAGGAAAAAAACATAGGCACAAGAGTGGAAGCACGGGCTTCCGATGAGGCCGCGCAGAAGTACCCCGTGGTTCTCTACAGCGCGTCGAAGTGCGGCGCGTGCGACACCGCGCGCGTTTACCTCAAGAGCCGTGGCGTGCCTTTCATCGAGAAGAATGTGGAAGGTGATCGCAAGTTGCAGGATGAGCTCATAAAACAAGCGGGCGGCCTTGCTGTTCCGACGATCATGGTGGGACCCAAGGTGATGAAGGGGTACATGGAGTCTTTGCTTGAGGGCGAGCTCGATCAAGCCGGCTATAACAAACCGAAAGCGGAGGAGCCGGAGAAAGCCGAGTCGCCTGATTCATAGCCGTTTTCGGTCCTACCTTGCGGGTATCATCGGCCCGTGAAGCTTGCCACCTGGAACGTCAACTCGATCCGCGCCCGTTTATCCCACGTTCTTGACTGGATTTCGTCGAACCAGCCGGATGTGCTTTGCCTGCAGGAGACCAAGGTCGTGGACACGGATTTCCCTTATGAATCGCTGCGGACCGCGGGGTACCACGTCGCGCACGTGGGGCAGAAGGGCTACAACGGCGTGGCCACACTCACCCGCGTCGCGGCAACGGAAGTCGTCGGCGCACCGCCGGGCCTCGATGGGGACCAGAAGCGAGCGCTGATTGTGAGCGTGAAGGGCGTGCGTATTATCAACGTGTACGTGCCGAACGGGGAGCGCGTCGGATCCGAGAAGTATGAATTCAAGCTCAGGTGGCTCGCGGCTCTGCGTACTTACGTCGAGGCGGAACTCGCGCGCCACCCTCGGCTTGCCGTGGTCGGCGACTTTAACGTGGCCCCCGAAGACCGCGACGTGTACGACCCGAAGCTATGGCAGAACCAAGTGCTCTTCAGCGAACCCGAGAGATCGGCGTTAAAGCGACTTATCGACACGGGCCTCGTCGATGTGTTCCGGCGCTTCGAACAGCCGCCCCGTAGTTATACCTGGTGGGACTATCGGCAGGGTGGTTTTCGTAGGAATCTCGGTTTGCGTATAGATCACATTTTTTGCAGCCCGGCGCTAGCGGCAGCTTGCAAAGGGTGCGTTATCGACAAAACGCCTCGTGCCCGCGAGCGTCCCTCCGATCATGCACCCGTGGTTGCCAATTTCGATACAGCCAGAATTGCTTAGTCCGCAGCTTTAGGTTTTCGTCGGGGGATGCGGCAATGTAAATGAGAATGATTTGCATTTTGAAAAAGGATGGGCATAATTAGCACATAGGCAGTCATTAATTGAAGGAGAGGCTGTGTTTATAAGAATCCCAAAGTTCCGGCAGGCATGTGTTGCCGTTCTGTTGTTTGTCTCTACCGCCGGCGTTGTAGCTGCCCCCGACGAGATGCCCGTCTTCCAACTCACCGCGAAGGACGGGCGCTTTATCCCGGAAACGGTTGAGGTTCCCGCGGGCAAGAAATTCAAGCTGGTGGTGAATAACGAGGGTCCCGGACCCGAGGAGTTCGAAAGCCATGAACTCAACCGGGAGAAGGTGATACCGGCAGGCAAGAAAGCCGATATCCTCCTCGGCCCTCTTAAGCCGGGTACTTACTCTTTCTTCGGCGAATTCCACCCCAAGACGGCTAAAGGACAGATCGTCGCTAAATAAAGCACTCCAGTCGAGTAGAGACCATGTTTGCAACCGGGATTATTGTTTGGCGGGAAGTGTTGGAAGCGGCGATGGTGGTCGGCTTAGTCCTTGCGGCGGCGAGGGGCTTACCCCGTCGGGGACTTTGGGTGGGCTCGGGAGTGGCAGCAGGCTTAGTGGGTGCGGTGATCGTGGCCGCTTTCGCCGGCGCCATTGCCTCCGCCGCTCAAGGAATGGGCCAGGAAATCTTCAATGCGTCCGTGTTGTTCGCCGCCGTAGCCATGCTCGGCTGGCATAACGTGTGGATGGCGCGTCATGGAGCAGGCCTTGCGCGCGAGATCAACTCGGTCGGCCGCGACGTCGCGGCTGGGCGGCGTCCGCACTACTTGTTGGCCAGCATCGTCGGTATTGCCGTCTTGCGCGAAGGATCCGAAACGGTGCTGTTTCTGTACGGCATTGCCATAGCCCAGCAGGATGAAGCGTCGGCCATGTGGGCTGGAGCGTTGCTGGGATTATTGTTCGGGGCCGGCATGGGATTCTTGCTGTACATCGGCCTGATGCGGCTTGCGGCGCGCCATCTCTTCAGGGTCACCGGCTGGTTGATTGCGCTTCTCGCCGCCGGCATGGCGGCGCAGGGTGCCGGCTTTCTGGTGCAGGCAGACTTCCTTCCCGCGTGGGGTCAGCCGGTCTGGGATACGTCGGGACTGCTGTCGCAGCAGAGCTTGATCGGACATGTCCTCCAGATATTGATCGGCTATATGGATCGTCCGTCCGGTATGCAGGTGCTGTTCTACGTTCTTACGCTCAGCACGATCCTCATTTTGGGTCGGCTTTACGGCTCTCTGCAACGACGGCCGGCCGCATCGAAGACGCTTGCGCGCGCCGAGTTGGGCAAGATGAAGCTCGCCGATCAGGTCGGTACCAAGTAAGGGGCATTCACGTCAAATGAGCGCGGACAAGAATCGAGTTGCGTTAGCGCCAACGGGTATCGCGCCGCGGAGCACGGAACGAATGCGTACCCGCGTCGTACCCCGTGTGCCGAGCAAGGCGCTGCTCGGCGAACACGGAGAGCTCGTGATCGAGCACGCCGGCCGGGAGTATCGGCTGCGGCAAACGAGCACCGGCAAATTAATCCTGACCGCATAAGCATGGAGTAGGTCGTCTGCAAGTTAGCGCATAACCAAAACCCTTTTAGCCAGCCATGCCCCGAGAGGGGACGCCAGCCAATAACTTTTTTTCGGGGAGCATGGCAATGCAATCAGCCCAAGTGTCGCCCGCGACAGGGCGTCGTCGACATTCCTTCATACCATTCTCGCGAGTGCCAGCGCGCCGCAGGCTTGCCAAGTTCTGCTCGCACGGCTTTCTTTACGGATTGGCAGCTTTCGCACTACTGGTGAGCAGTAAAGCGATGGCGCTTAATTATTTTGAGCTTGAGGTCTATCCCTACAAAACCGCGAGCAAGGGCGAGTTCGAATTGGAGAACTTCACCACGCACACGAGCCGCGGAACAAAAGATTTGCCGGCGCCGGACAATAACAAGGGGCTCACGCGCAGCACTTTCGAATTCACCTATGGCGTCACGGACAAGACCGAACTCGCTTATTACCGCGACTATGCACGGGCGCGCGGCGACAACTTCGAATACGCCGCGAGTCGTTATCGAGTGCGCACCCGGTTTTTCGAGAAGGGCGAGCTTCCGGTTGATTTAGGCGCATACGCGGAGCTCGAATATCCGCGCCACGAGAATGGTGAAGAGCGGGAAGTGGAAGGAGAGTTGCGCTTGATTCTGGAGAAAGATTTCGGCCGCTGGACCTTGGACTTTAACCCCATTTTTGAGCGTGCCCTGCGCGGCCCCGATCGCGCGGACGGATGGGAGCTGCAATACGCCGCTGGACTCATTTACCGCCCGAGCGAATATTGGCAGCCGCGGGTCGATCTCTTCGGCGACTTCGGGCCGATCAGCAACTTCGAATCGCACAATGAGCAGAAACATCTGATCTCCCCGGCGATCGATCTGCGTCTTGGTCGCAGCTTCTTTGCCACGTTCGGAGTCGGATTCGGACTGACGGATGCGACCGAGCGCCGTCTGCTGCGGGCGCGCCTGGAGTGGGAATTTTGAACGGACGCCGAGTTGGATCGCTCGGACGCCCGGAAATCACGGTTAATCGTCCCAGGCCCGCGGGTTCGGAGGCCGCCGCTTGGCTTGCCATGCAGCGCTGCGATATAGTGCGCCCCTCGCTGAAGCCAGTGGGAGAGATCACGCGCTAAAAAGAGGGGCGTGACGCCGAAGGCGCAACCGCCCGGAATCGCTCAGGCAAAAGGACCGCTGGTTTAAAAAGCGACTCTGGAGAGCGGTGGCCGAGCGGCCACCCACCGAAGGGGCTTAGACTCTCAGGTTACCGGACAGAGGGGCGATGGCGGATTTGCCATCGTCCCTTTTTTTATTGGGCCGCGATTTCCGGACAACCGATGATTACCACGACGACGATGGCGCATCGCACACCGCTATACGAAACGCACCTGGCCCTGAAGGCCAAAATGGTGGATTTCGGAGGCTGGGACATGCCGTTGCATTACGGCTCGCAGCTCGAGGAGCATCACCGCGTGCGCAAGGACGCCGGCATGTTCGACGTTTCGCACATGAACGTGTTCGACGTGAAGGGCCGCGAGGTGCGCGATTTTCTGCGCCTGCTGCTCGCGAACGACGTCGCCAAGCTGCAAACGCCCGGGCGGGCGCTCTACTCGTGCATGCTGAACACGCAGGGCGGCGTGCTCGACGACGTCATCGTGTATTTTCTCGACGAATCCATGTTCCGCGTGGTCGCGAACGCCGCGACGCGCGAGAAGGATCTCGCGTGGATTCGCAATTCGGCGGAGCTCTTCGGGGGGGTGCAGATTATCGAGCGCGACGACCTCGCCATGATTGCCGTGCAAGGACCGAACGCCAAGGAAAAAGTCTATCGGGCGCTCGGAGAGCCCGTGCGCGCGGCGACGTCCCACCTAAAGCCCTTTCACTCCGCCACCGTCGGCGATTTTTTTATCGCCACCACCGGGTATACCGGCGAAGACGGTTTCGAGATTATTCTCCCGAGCACCACGGCGCGGGATATTTGGGAAGCCTTGCGGGAAGTCGATGTCGCGCCCATCGGTCTGGGCGCGCGCGACACGCTGCGCCTCGAGGCCGGTATGAATCTCTACGGCCAGGACATGGACGAGACGACGACGCCGCTCGAGTCCGGCCTCGCCTGGACCGTCGCCTTCGATCCGCCGGATCGCAAGTTCATCGGGCGCGAGGCGCTCGACAAGCAGCGTAAAAGCGGCGCACCGCGCCAGCTGGTCGGGCTCGTGCTCGAAGGCAAGGGCGGCGTGCTGCGCAGTCATCAGAAGGTTCATAGCGAGGGTCTCGGCGACGGCGAGATCACGAGCGGCGGCTTCTCGCCGACGCTCAATCGCTCGATCGCGCTCGCGCGCGTGCCGGCCGGTTTACCTCGCGGCAGCCGTTGCCAAGTTGATATCCGCGGCAAGCTGCTCGAGGCGCGGATCGTGAAGTATCCGTTTGTTCGAAACGGCAAGAGCTGTCTTGCCTGAGGAGAAGCCGATGAGCAATACGCCCCCCAATCTCAAATACACCAAATCCCATGAGTGGGTTCGGCGCGAGTCCGATGGAACCGTTACCGTCGGCATCACCGATCATGCCCAGGATCTCATGGGCGACTTGGTGTACGTCGAGTTGCCCGAAGCGGGGCGCAAGCTCGCGGCGGGAAAGGAATGCGCCGTCGTCGAATCGGTGAAAGCGGCGTCCGATGTATACGCGCCGATCAGCGGGGAGATCACCGCGGCTAACGCGGCGCTTGCCGACAGTCCAGAAACGATCAACAAAGATCCGTACGGCGAGGGGTGGATGTTCAAGATCAAACCGTCGAACCCCGCCGAATTAAATGCGTTACTCGACGCCGGGGCCTACGACGCCCAGGTGGCGGCGGAGAAACATTAATCCATGCCGTTCATTCCGCATACCGATGCCGACATAAAGGCGATGCTCGCCGCGATCGGCGTCGACAGCATCGAGACGCTGTTCGAGGAAATTCCCGAGCGGCTTCGCAGCGGCAAGCTCACGCGCGTGCCCGAGGGCCTGAACGAGATGCAGATCACGCGCTTGATGCAGGAGCGCGCGCAGCAGGACGGCCTGTATCTCAACTTCATCGGCGCCGGCGCCTACGAGCACCACATTCCGGCGGCGGTTTGGGAAATCGCCACGCGCGGCGAATTTTATTCGGCGTATACGCCGTACCAGGCCGAGGCGAGCCAGGGCACGCTGCAGCTGCTCTACGAATACCAGACGATGATGGCGAGCCTGACGGGCATGGACGTGTCAAACGCCTCGCTCTACGAGGGCGCCTCCGCTCTCGCCGAGGCGGTGTTGATGGCGGTGCGCGCGCACAAGAAAGCGCGCCGGGTTCTGATGCCGCTCACCGTGCACCCGGTTTACCGCGAGGTGGTGCGTACGATTGTGCGCAACCAGCAGATCGAGCTGATCGAGCTGCCGTACTGCACGGAGGGCGGCAATATCATCCCGGCATCGCTGAAACGCTTCGAAAACGAGGAAGCGGCCGCACTCGTCATTCCGCAGCCGAACTTCTTCGGCGCGCTCGAAGAAGTGGACGAGCTGACCGATTGGGCGCAGGCGCACGGCATGTACGCCATCGCGCTGGTCAATCCCACGTCGCTCGCGATCCTGAAGGCCCCGGGCGAATGGGGCGCCAAGGGCGCCGACATCGCCGTCGGCGAAGGGCAGCCGCTCGGCGCGCCGCTCTCCTCGGGCGGTCCGTATTTTGGCTTTCTGGCCTGCAAGGAATCTTTGGTGCGCCAAATGCCGGGGCGCATTATCGGGCGCACCGTGGACGTCGACGGGAAGCCCGGCTTTACGCTGACGCTGCAGGCGCGCGAGCAGCATATCCGCCGCTCCAAGGCGACGTCGAACATCTGCACCAATCAGGGTCTGGTGGTGACGGCCGCGACCATTTACATGAGCCTGCTCGGGCCTGACGGTCTGGAGCGAGTGGCGCAAGCGTGTCACGCCAACACCAACGCGTTGATCGAACGGCTGACCGCGATCCGCGGCGTCGAGCGCGTCTTCAATCGGCCGGTGTTTCATGAAGCGGTGCTTCGACTCGATGCGCCGGTTGCGGATACGTTGCGGGCGCTCGAAGACGAAAAAATCATCGGCGGCTTCGATCTGAGCGGGCATTATCCGGAGCTCGGGCAGGCGCTGCTCGTCTGCGCCACCGAAACGCGCACGGCCGCGGATATCGAAGACTACGGACGAGCGCTCGAAGGGATTCTCGGCCGCGGAACGCGCCCCTCTAAACGTGCGGCAAAAACTCGATCCACCGTCTAATCCAAGGAGCAGCCATGGCGCAAATCACGCAGCGCGGAAATCCGATCAACACCAACGGGGAATTGCCCAAGATCGGCGCCAAAGCGCCGGATTTCAAGTTGGTCGATGCGGACTTGAAGGACGTCGGCCTCGGCGATTTCAGGGGCAAGAAGAAGCTGCTCAATATCGTCCCGAGCCTCGACACCGCGGTCTGCGCGCTCAGCACCAAGAAGTTCAACGATTTCGCCAAGAGCCGCGGCGACGTCGCGACGCTCACGATTTCCGCCGACCTGCCGTTTGCGCAAAAGCGCTTCTGCAGCGCCGAGAACATCACCAACGTCAAAACCTTGTCCATGATGCGCGACCGCAATTTCGCCAAAGATTACGGCGTGCTGATCCAGAACGGTCCGCTCGCCGGTCTGACCGCCCGCGCCGTGGTCGTGCTCGATGAGAACGACAAAGTGATTTACGGCGAGCTGGTTCCGGAAATCGCGCAGGAGCCCAATTACCAGGCCGCCGTCGCGGCGCTCAAATAGCACGCGCATGCTGATCTTCGAACATTCGCAACCCGGGCGGCGCAACCCGACGCAAGCGCCGCCAGCCAAGGCGAACATCAAAGACATTCCGGGGAGATTTCTCCGCCGACGTCGTCCGCTCCTGCCGGAAGTCTCCGAAATGCAAGTCGTGCGGCATTACACGCGCCTTTCTCAGAAGAACTTCTCGATCGATACCCAGTTCTATCCGCTCGGTTCCTGCACCATGAAATACAACCCGCGCGCGAGCAACAAGCTCGCGATGCTGCCGCCGTTTCTGGGGCGGCATCCGCGCGGTCCGGAGTCGAGCGGGCAGGGCTTCCTCGCGTGCATGTACGAGCTGCAGGAGATGCTGAAGGACGTTACCGGCATGCAGGCGGTGTCGCTCACGCCGCTCGCCGGCGCGCAGGGCGAATTCGCCGGTGTCGCGATGATCCACGCCTATCACGACTCGCGCGGGGACAAACATCGCACGGAAATGCTCGTCCCCGACGCCGCGCACGGCACCAATCCGGCGACGGCCGTGATGTGCGGCTACGCCGTGCGCGAAATTCCGACCGATGCCAACGGCGACGTCGATCTCGCCGCGCTGAAAGCGGCGGTCGGCCCACGCACGGCCGGTCTCATGCTGACCAATCCGTCGACGCTCGGCGTCTTCGAGCGGCGTATTACCGAGATCGCGAAAATCGTGCACGAGGCCGGCGGCTTGCTGTATTACGACGGCGCCAATCTGAATGCGATTCTCGGACGCGTGAAGCCGGGCGACATGGGCTTCGACGTCATCCATATGAACCTGCACAAGACCTTCTCGACGCCGCACGGCGGCGGCGGGCCGGGCGCGGGGCCGGTGGCGGCGAATGCGCGGCTCGAACCGTTCCTGCCGATCCCGATGGTGGGATTACGCGACGGCAAGTACCACTGGCTGATGGAAAAACATCGACCGCAATCCATCGGGCGCTTGTCGGCGAGCATGGGGAACGCCGGCGTGCTGCTGCGCGCCTACGTGTACGCGCGGCTGCTCGGGCGCGAAGGCATGCATCGCGTGGCCGAGTTCTCGACGCTCAACGCCAATTACTTGCTCGCGCAATTGACCAAAGCCGGTTTCGACGCGGCGTTTCCGAAGCGGCGCGCGACGCACGAGTTTATTCTGACGCTGAAGAAGCTGAAGGAAACCAAGGGCGTGATCGCGATGGATGTGGCGAAGCGGCTGCTCGACAAAGGCTTCCACGCGCCGACCACGTACTTCCCGCTGCTCGTGCCGGAGTGTTTTCTCATCGAGCCGACGGAGACCGAAGCCAAAGAGGAGCTCGATCGTTTCGTCGCGGCGTTGGCGGAGATTCTGCGCGAGATCGACGGCAATCCGGAGCTCGTGAAGACCGCGCCGCACACGACGCCCGTGCGCCGTCTCGACGACGTGCGCGCGGCGCGGGAGCCGGACCTTACGTGGACTCCGGCGACCTGAGCGTCAGCCGCACGGATTCGCCTCGCTCACCGCCATGGCTTGTTGCGCGTCGCGGCGGTCGAGCCACCATGCCAATAACGGCAGCGTGAGCGTCGTGCCGGGAAATATCATCGTCGTGAGGTAAAGCCCGAGCCGCCCCATTCCGCGCCAGCGCCGCCGCAAGGTTTCGCGTTCCGCACGGTTCCAGGCGCGACCCGTCCCGGCCTTCGCGAGCAACAGCACGAAAGCAGGAATCTGCGCGAGCTCGGCACGTACGCGCCGGCGCTCGCGCGCATGAAGATCGCGCAGCGCCCGTAATGCGGTGCGCGCCCACGGAAGGAATCTGGCCGGTTGCGAGTTCATGACCGATAACCAGCAGCTTTCATGCCAGTCACGGAAGTACCGCGTCGCCGGGGCTAACCCGGTCTTCTCGTCGCGCGATTTACGCGCGTTCCTGAAGCAACTTCAGCAGCTCATCTTTGTCGGTGACGGGTGGCCGACATGCGTGGCCCGTGCACACATAAGCGGTGGTCGCCGCCAGCGCCTTCCGCTCCATCAGTACGCCGGGCAGCCGCTCGGCCGCCGAAGGAATCGCGAACGTCATGCGCTGAGGGGCATACACGGCGAGCAGTCGCGCCTGCCATGCAGGGAACGCTTCCGCCGCACCGCGCAATACCACGGTTTGGGGCGGGTCGAGATAATCTTCGAGCGCAATGAGCAGCGAACAATGCGCGGAAGGATATTGCGCGATTTTCGTGCTCAGCGCTTTCAGCGTGCGCTCCGCCGCATGGAGAAAGTCCGCCTCGCCGAGCAAATAGCCGAGGCGCAGGCACACTTGCGCGGCAATACCGTTGCCCGACGGCAGCGCCTCGTCGGCCGTGGGCTTCGGGCGATGCACGAGCTTTTCGTGGTCGTCCGACGTGAAATAGAACCCGCCTTCGTTGTTGTCCTCGAAGCGTTGCAGCGCCGCCCGCGCCAACGCCAGCGCGAATTCCAAATGCTCGGTGCGCCAGTTCGCCTGCAACAACTCGAGCGCGCCGTCGACTAAGAACACATAGTCGTCGAGGTAGGCGTTGAGATGCGCGCGGCCGTCCTTGGCGGTGGCGAGGAGCCTTCCGTCCCGCCACAGCTCGCGGCGCGCGAAGTCGAGCGCGCGCGCAGCGGAGGCGATGAATTCGGGACGTCCGAGCAGGCGCCCGGCGCGCGCCATGCCTTTGATCATGAGCCCGTTCCAGCTGGCGAGGATTTTTTCGTCGCGTCCCGGGCGCACGCGCTCTTCGCGTGCCGCGTAGAGCTTGGCGCGCGCCGACGCGAGCCGCGCGACGACCTCGGCTTCGGCCAGATTCAGTTCGCCGGCGATCTCGGTCGTGTCGGCATGCACGTTCAAATGCCAACGCCCTTCGAAGTTCGGCCCGCGTTGCAGCCCGAAGCGCAGCGCCACGACCGCAAATTCCTCCGCGCTCAGCCGCGCGCGAATCTCATCGGGCGTCCACACGTAGTACTTGCCTTCATGGCCCTCGGAGTCCGCGTCGAGCGTCGAGTAGTACCCGCCCGCCGGCGCTTGCATCTCGCGTATCACCCAGGCGCCGGTCTCCCCTGCGATGCGGCGGAACAGCGGATCGCCGGTGACAACGGCGGCGTCCGCATAGAGCGGCAGCAATTGCGCGTTGTCATAAAGCATTTTTTCGAAATGCGGTATGGCCCAGTACTGATCGACCGAGTAACGGCAAAAGCCGCCGCCGACCTGGTCGTAGATCCCGCCGTAAGCCATGGCGCGCAGCGTCCCACGCAGCATGCCGAGCGCCTCGGCGTCGGGGCGGCCGGCGGCGCTCGAGCGCGCGTAGCGGTGTAAAAGAAACTGGAGCGAGGTCGGATGCGGAAACTTGGGCGCGGCTCCAAAACCGCCGTATTCGGGATCGTACTGCGATTGCAGTTCGTTGCGCGCCAGATCGAGCACGCGCCGGTCCGGCTCTGCGGCCTGCTTTTCTTCGCCCGCGTCGAGGCTGGCAAAGATACCGCGCAGCTGTTCGTTCTGCGCGCGAATGGAATCGCGTTGTTCGCGATACGCGGCCGCGACGCGCTGCAATAGATCGATGAAGCCCGGCATGCCGTAGCGGGCGGTCTTCGGAAAATAAGTCCCGGCGAAGAACGGCATGAGGTCGTCCGGCGTCAAAAATACCGTCAGCGGCCAGCCGCCCGCTCGCTGCGCGAGCAGCTGATGCGCCGTCTGGTAAATCTTGTCGAGATCGGGCCGCTCCTCGCGGTCGACCTTGATGCAAACGAAATTTTCGTTCATGACGCGCGCCACCTCTTCGTCTTCGAACGACTCATGCTCCATGACGTGGCACCAGTGGCACGCGGAATAGCCGATGGACAGCAGAATCGGCTGGTCTTGCCGCCCGGCGCGCTCGAGCGCCTCGGCGCCCCACGGATACCAGTCGACCGGGTTGTGCGCATGCTGCAGCAAATAGGGGCTGGTTTCGCCGATCAGACGGTTGGTGTGAGCGAAGGCCATCGGAGGTTTCCGCGGGGTTCGTTGGACTATACCGAAGCGAGGCGGACTTGTCCTATAGTGCGCCTGGAAGGGCGTCTTGCGCCACCCAACGCGTGCGGCCGTCGCCGCATGCCACGGAGCCAGCAATTTCCATCCACCGCATCAAAGTTGAAACGGATCGAATGCCGCGCGCGGCGCGCGTGATAGCCGCGCTGCGTGAGCTGTACGCTCGGCCTTGGTTCGAGCCGCTAGTGCTCACGTTGTTGCTCGCCGTCTGGTTCGGCTACGAGCTCGGCGGCCGCGCCTTGTGGTCGCCGGACGAGGGCCGCTACGCCGAGATTCCGCGCGAGATGGTCGCGAGCGGGGATTACCTGACACCGCGGCTGAACGGCGTCAAGTATTTCGAAAAACCGCCGCTCGTGTACTGGCTCGAAGCGGGCGCGATCCGGCTCTTCGGCGTGAATGAATGGGCGCTGCGCGCGTGGCCGGCGCTGTTCGCGCTTTTCGGTTGCCTCGCCGTTTATTTCACCGGCCGCAAGCTCTACGGGCGTCGCGCGGGTTTATTCGCGGCCGGGGTTCTGGCGATCAGCCCGCTCTATGATTTCATGGGCGGCATTCTCACCCTCGACATGCCGCTCACCGCTTTTCTCACGGCGGCCATGTGCGCGTTTTTGCTCGGTATCCGCGCGCCTCCCGGCGCCATGCGCCGTACCCTGCTGTACGGCTTCTATATTTGCGTGGCGTTGGCGGTCCTTACCAAGGGTCTGGTCGGCATCGTCATTCCCGGAATGGTGATCGCGGTCTGGATTCTGCTTCTCGGGGAATGGCGCGTGTTGCGCGAGATGCAGCTGCCGAGCGGTTTTATCGTCTTCCTCGCGATCGCGGCGCCCTGGCATGTGCTCGTCGCGCGCGCGAATCCGGAATTCGCGCAGTTCTATTTCATTCACGAGCATTTCCAGCGCTACCTGACCACCGTACACCATCGTTACCAACCGGTCTGGTTTTTCGTACCCATCCTGCTCGCGGGTTTCTATCCTTTCACCGCGTTACTGCCGTATGCGCTGCGCGATGTGATGCGTGGTCTTTGGGTGCGGCGTCGCGAGCACGGCGACTCGTGGTTTTTGTTGCTGTGGGCGCTGTTGCCGTTCGTGTTCTTCTCGCTGTCCGATTCGAAGCTCGTGCCGTACATATTGCCGATTTGGCCGCCGCTCGCATTGCTGGTAGGCCGGTGGCTTGCAAAGAAATGGGAGGGAGACACGCCCTTCGCTCGGACCGGCCTCTGGTTCTTGCTGGTGTTGGGCGTGGTATTCGCCTCGGTCCTGGTCGCGGCGCCGCGAGTCCTGTCGCCCGAGACGAATGCGGCTCGCATCCTCGAGCAGCTCGGGTTTGGGCGCTACGCGGTGGCCGGCGGCGTGCTCGCGGCCGGGCTGCTGCCGTTTATAGGTTGGCGCGGCGCCAACCGGCGCCTGACGGTGCTGGCGCTCTTCCTCGGCGGCGTGATTCTGGTCGGATCGTTGGATCTCAACTTCGCGCGCCTCGACGTCGGTCGCTCGGTCAAGACGCTCGCGCTTGTCGTTGAACGCGACCTCAAGCCCCACGACGAGGTCATGACGTACGAGACGTATTACCAGGATCTTCCGGTTTATCTCGGCCGGCGCATCACGATCGTCGACTGGCAGGGCGAGCTCGAATTCGGCATGACCGTCGAGGACACGCGCGGGTGGATGATCGATGACGCCGAGTTCCGCCGCCGCTGGAACGAGCCGCGCTCGGTGTATCTGCTGACCGGGCGATCGAACTACGATAAGCTGCGCGCCAATCCGCCGGGGCCGATGCGGTTGCTCGCGCAAACCGAGTACGCGGTGCTGGTGGTGAACCGCGAGGCGAGCCCATGAATTATCTGCCGTTGATACTGCTCGGCGTGCTGCTCAACGCCGGCGCACAGTTGTTGCTCAAGGAGGGCATGCGCCGCGTCGGTTACTTCGAGTTCGCCTGGGCCAACGCCATCCCCGTCGGCATGCAGGTCGCCGCCAATCCCTTCGTGCTGCTCGGGCTCCTCGCTTACGTGGTGAGCGTCGGCGTTTGGCTGCTCGTGTTGTCGCGCGTCGAAGTGAGCTTCGCCTATCCGCTCCTGAGCGTCGGGTACATCGTCAACGCCGTCGCCGGTTACTACCTGTTTCAGGAAAACCTCTCGCTGACGCGCATCACCGGAATCCTCATCATCGTGGCCGGCGTTTATTTGGTCACACGGAGCTGAGGTGAGCGAAGAGTTTTTGCCGTTTGCGCGTCCGTCCATCAGCCGCGAAGCGATCGAGGAAGTGGTCGCGTGTCTGGAATCCGGCTGGATCACCACCGGTCCGCGCGTCCAGAAATTCGAACAGGCGCTGAAAGCGTACTTGGGCGCGCCGCACGCGCTTGCCTTATCGTCGGCGACCGCCGGGTTGCATTTGGCGCTGCTTGCGCTCGACCTCAAGCCCGGCGACGAAGTCATCACGACGCCGATGACCTTTGCCGCGACGCTCAACACGATCGTGCTTGCCGGCGGTACGCCGGCGCTCATCGACGTCGAGCTCGACACGTACAATATGGACGTGCGCCGGCTCGAGGATGCGATTACTCCGCGCACCCGCGCGGTCATTCCGGTGCACTTCGCCGGCCTCCCGGTGGATCTCGATCCCCTCTATGCGGCGGCCGCGAAGCACGGCCTGCGCGTGATCGAAGACGCGGCGCATGCCATCGGCGCGGAGTACAAAGGCAAGCGCATCGGGGCGTTCGGCGACACCCAGGTGTTCAGCTTCCACCCGAACAAGAACATCACGACGGGCGAGGGCGGCGCGATCACCACGCGTGACGACAAGTACGCCGAGCGCCTGGCGCTGCTGCGGTTTCACGGGATGGATCGCGAGGCGTGGAATCGCTTCGGCAAAACCGGCAATCAGCACTACGAAATCGTCGAGCCCGGTTTCAAATACAACATGATGGACATTCAGGCCGCGCTCGGGCTGCATCAACTCCCGGCGCTGGACGGTTTCATCGCCCGCCGAACCGCGCTCGCGCAGCGGTATCAGAAACTATTGGCCGGCTGGCCGCAATGGACCTTGCCGCACGCTCCCGCGTACCCGCATCGGCACGCCTGGCACCTCTATACGCCGCTGATCAATCCCGAGGCGGCCGGCATCGATCGCGACGCGTTCATGCAGGCGCTGAAGGAGCGTAATATCGGCACCGGGCTGCACTACCGGGCGGCGCATCTGTATCCGTATTACCGCGACAAGTTCGGCTTCCGCCGCGGCGATTTCCCGAACGCCGAAGCGATCGGCGATCGCATCGTGAGCCTGCCGCTGTTTCCGTCCATGACCGACGTCGATCAGGATCGTGTGGTCGCCGCCATGGGCGAGGCGTTCCACCGGTGACCGATGAGTAAACCCTACGTCAGCGTCGTCATTCCCGTGTACAACGAGGCGGAGAACCTCGAGGCACTGTTCATGCGCCTGACCGCCGTGCTCGATCGCGTCGGTAAACCGTACGAGATTGTTTTCACCAACGACGGTTCGCGCGACAACTCGCTGCCGTTGCTGCGCGACTTCCACCGCCGCCGGCCGCACCAGGTGCGCGTCATCGACTTCAACGGCAACTTCGGCCAGCACATGGCCATCATGGCGGCGTTCGAGCGCGTGCGCGGCGACGTGGTCGTGACGCTCGACGCCGACCTGCAAAATCCGCCGGAGGAGATACCCAAGCTCCTGACCGCGATCGAAGCGGGACACGACGTCGTCGGCAGCTACCGCAGGAACCGGCAGGACACGTTGTTCCGCCGCTATGCCTCGCGCGTGATCAACGCCGTGCGCGAGCGGTTCACCAATATACGTATGCGCGATCAGGGCTGCATGCTGCGTGCGTACCGGCGCCTCATCGTCGAACAGATCATCGCGAGCGGCGAAACGTCGACGTTCATCCCCGCGCTCGCCATGAGCTACGCGGCGCACCCGACGGAAGTCGAAGTCGAGCACGCCGCGCGAACCGCCGGCACATCGAAGTACCGGCTGTACGATCTGGTTCGCCTCAACTTCGATTTGATGACCGGCTTTTCGGTGGTGCCGCTGCAGTTGTTCACGCTGTTCGGCATGGTCGTCGCCGCCGGCAGTCTGGCGTTCGTGGTGTACCTCTTCGTTCGCCGCTTGATCGTCGGTCCGGAAGCCGAAGGCCTGTTCACGTTATTCGCCATTCTCTATTTGCTGGTCGGCATCGGCATCTTCGGGCTGGGCGTCATCGGCGAGTATGTCGGCCGTATTTACCAGGAGGTCCGCAAGCGCCCGCGCTTCGTCATCCGGGAAGTGATCGAGCAGCCGAATCTGTCCAAGGCCGCCGGGAATGAATGAGCCGCGCGTGCTCGTGTTCGCGTATCACGACGTCGGGTACGAATGCTTGGAACTGCTGCTGGACCGCGGTGTCAACGTGG
Source organism: Acidiferrobacteraceae bacterium (assembly GCA_021323795.1). Classification (GTDB taxonomy): domain Bacteria; phylum Pseudomonadota; class Gammaproteobacteria; order Acidiferrobacterales; family Sulfurifustaceae; genus JACQFZ01. Next base: position 48,964 of record JAJPKH010000272.1, read on the forward strand.
TCGCCGTGTTCACGCACCCCGACAATCCGAACGAGCATGTCTGGTTCAAATCGGTCGCCGGGCTCGCGCAAGCGCGCGGCACGCCCGTGCATACGCCGGGAAACGTGAATACGCCCGAATGGATCGCGCGGATTCGCGCGCTACGTCCCGATCTGATTTTTTCCTTCTACTACCGCAACCTCATTTCCCAGGAGATTCTCAATCTCCCGCACTTGGGCGCCTACAACATGCACGGCTCGCTGCTCCCGAAGTACCGCGGGCGCGCGCCGATCAACTGGGCCGTGCTGCGCGGCGAGACCGAGACCGGCGCGACGCTGCATGCGATGGTGCAGCGCCCGGACGCCGGCGATATCGTCGATCAGGAACGCGTGTCGATCGGCCCGGAAGAGACGGCGCGCGATGTGTTCGTCAAGGTAACAGCCGCCGCGCGCACCGTCCTGGCCCGGCAACTGGATAATCTCTTAAACGGCCGCGCGCCGCGGCGTGGGCAGGATGAATCCCAGGCGACTTACTTCGGGGGCCGCAAACCCGAAGACGGACGCATCGACTGGCGGCACGACGCGCGCCGCGTATTCAACCTGATCCGTGCGGTGACGCATCCGTACCCCGGCGCCTTCACCGACGTCGGGGGTCGGCGCTTCTATATATGGTGGGCGGCGCCGAAACCCGGCGCGCGCGGCCGGTGCGGCGAAGTGATCGCCAGTTCGCCGCTCACCGTCGGCTGCGGGAATGGCGCGCTCGAAGTGAAAGAATGGCAGTGGCAAGATGACGCGGCGCCGCGCCGCGGCGATGATCACGGTATTTCCATCGGCACGGTGCTCGGCGCGCCGGGGCCTTCTCAAGCGAAGACGGGAGCAAGTGCATGAGCCTTAAAGTCCTCATTCTCGGTGTCAACGGCTTCATCGGCAGCAGCCTCACCGAGCGCATCCTGCGCGACACCGATTGGGAGGTGTACGGGATGGATATGGCGACGAACAAGCTCGACGGGTTGGTCGATCAATCGCGCTTCCGCTTCGTCGAGGGCGACATCACCATCAACCGCGAGTGGATCGAATACCACGTGAAGAAGTGCGACGTCGTGCTGCCGCTGGTCGCGATCGCCACGCCGGCGACGTACGTGCAGGACCCGCTGCGCGTGTTCGAGCTCGACTTCGAGGCCAATCTCGACATCGTGCGCCAATGCGTGCGCTACAAGAAGCGCGTCGTGTTTCCGTCGACGTCGGAGGTGTACGGCATGAGCACGGACGCCGAGTTCGACGAAGACGCGAGCAATCTCGTGCTCGGCCCGATCAACAAGCAGCGCTGGATCTATTCGTGCTCCAAACAATTGCTCGACCGCGTGATCTACGCCTACGGCGTGCAGGTCGGGCTCAAGTTCACGCTGTTCCGGCCGTTCAACTGGATCGGGCCGAAGCTCGACAGCATCCTGGAGCCGAAGGAAGGCAGCTCCCGTGTATTAACTCAGTTCATCGGCAATATTCTGCGCGGCAAGGACATCCAGCTCGTCGACGGCGGCGCGCAGCGGCGCAGCTTCACCTACATCGACGACGGCGTCGACGCGCTGCTGCGTATCCTCACCAATCGCGACGGCGCGGCGGACGGCCGCATCTTCAACATCGGCAATCCGAAGAATGACGTTTCCGTGCGCGAGCTGGCCGAGCGGCTGATCGCGGCGGTCAAGCGCTACCCCAAGTACGCGCCGCTCGCGGATAAAGTCCAATTGGTGAGCGTGTCTTCCGGCGAGTATTACGGCAAGGGCTATCAGGATATTTTGACGCGCGTGCCTTCGGTGCGTAATGCGGAAACGCACCTCGGCTGGAAACCGACGACCGACCTCGACACCGCGCTCAAGAAGACGCTCGACTATCATCTCGCCCGCCCCGCGCAGGACCTGTCGAGCTAAAGGACCTCGTGGCCGTCGAGCTTGCGATCAAGGTGGACGTCGATACCGATCGGGGCACGCGCGTCGGCGTGCCGAACCTGTTGCGGGTGTTCGAGGAGTGCGGCGTAAAGGCGACGTTTCTGTTCTCCCTCGGTCCCGACAATACCGGCCGCGCCATCAAGCGCATTTTCCGGCCCGGGTTCTTCAAGAAAGCGAGCCGCACCAACGTCGTCGGTGTCTACGGCCTGCGCACGCTCATGAACGGCGTGCTGCTGCCCGGCCCGCACATCGGCCGGCGCAACGAAGCCGTGATGCGCGACGCGCGCGACGCCGGCCACGAGGTGGGCGTCCATTGTTACGACCACGTGCGCTGGCAGGACGGGCTGGCGCGCATGTCGCGCGAGGAAGTGTACGTGCAGTTCGGCCGGGCGTGCGCCGAGTTTCAGCGCATCTTCGGCGTTCCGGCGCGCACGGCCGGCGCCGCCGGGTGGCAGGCGAACGCGCTGAGCCTCGCCGCCTATGACGACGCGGGGCTCGAGTACGCCAGCGACGCGCGCGGCACGCATCCTTTCTTTCCGCGCGTGGGTTCGCACATTTTCCGCACCATGCAGGTTCCGACGACGCTTCCGACGCTCGATGAATTGCTTGGGCGGCCGGAGTATCCCGAGGCCGGCCTCGGGCAACGCTACCTGTCGTGGTTGCGGGAAGATCGGCCGAATGTGCTGACCGCGCACGCGGAGCTCGAAGGCATGGCGAAGCTCGATTGGTTTCGGCGCTTTCTCGCGCAGGCGCGCGAGCGCTCGGTGCGGATCCTGCGCGTCGAAGAGGTCGCCGCGCGCTGGTTACGCGGCACCCGCGCCGTTCCCGTGTGCGATCTCGTCGACGGTACCGTGGATGGCCGTTCCGGCACCCTTGCCGTGCAGCGTTGTGTCTGACGGCGCTTTCCGTCGGGTGCATGGCTGCTTCATAATGCCGCGCCATGCTCGCGCCTGACATCGATCCGGTCGCCATCTCCATCGGTCCGCTCAAGGTCCATTGGTACGGGCTCATGTATCTCACCGGGTTTGCCGTCGGTTGGATACTCGGCGTGTATCGCGCCGGGCGCCCGAACTCCGGGTGGGGGCGCGAGGAAGTCGGCGATGTGCTTTTCTACATCGCCCTCGGCGTCATTCTCGGCGGGCGCCTCGGTTACGTGCTCTTCTATAACCTCGGCTATTTCGCGCAGCATCCACTCAAGATCTTCGCGCTCTGGGACGGCGGCATGTCGTTCCACGGCGGACTGCTCGGCGTGATCGCCGCCATGTGGTGGTACGGGCGCCGCACCCGGCGCAGTTTCTTCCAGGTCGCGGACTTCGTCACGCCGCTGACGCCGCTCGGGCTCGGCGCCGGACGCATCGGCAATTTCATCAACCAGGAACTGTGGGGCCGCGTGACCGACGTTCCCTGGGGCATGGTGTTCGCCCGCACCGGCGGTCCCGCGCCCCGGCACCCGTCGCAACTTTACGAGTTCGCGCTCGAAGGCGTGGCGCTCTTCCTTATTCTCTGGTTCTACTCCGCACGCTCGCGTCCGGCCGGCGCCGTGTCCGGCTTGTTTCTGATTTGCTACGGCATGTTTCGCTTCATTGTGGAGTTCTTCCGCGTCCCCGACGCGCAACTCGGTTATCTTGCGCTCGGCTGGGTGACGATGGGCCAATTGCTGAGCCTTCCGATGGTCGTTGCCGGTATCGCTCTGTTCGTGTGGTCGCATCGCCGCCGTCCCGTTTAAGGAAACCCTGATTAATTCGACGTAGGGTGCGTGGACGAAGTGCGCGATGGCGCCCTTTACTCCCGCGCATGACAGAAGCGCTGCGACTGGCATAAACTCCCGCTGCAGCCCGCGCCACCGGCGCTGCTCCTACATGAACGGACGCTTCCTATCCGGGAGGGAAACCCATGCATCCGACTCTTCGCTCCGCCGTCCTGGCGATCCTGCTTGTCATCATGTCCGCCGCCGCGCGCGCGGAGATCACGCTCTGCACGACGATTGCCGCGCTGCCCCATACCATCACCGCGCCGGGTATCTATTGCCTCAAGAATTCCCTGAACGCCGCGGGCAATGCCATCACCGTCAACGCCGACGACGTGGTGCTCGATCTGAACGGTCACGCGCTGAACGGCAACGGGACGGGGGTCGGCGTAGGCGCCGCGGACCGCTCACGCGTCACGGTGCGCAACGGCACGATCCGCGGATTCGTCTCGGGTGTGCAGCTGACGACCACGGGGAAGTCCGAAGGCCACGTCGTCGAGGATCTGCGGCTGGAGGCGAACCGCTCGGTCGGAGTCGAGGCGGACGGCCGCGGTGTGGTCGTGCGCAACAATCTGATCATCGGCACGGGAACGGGCGCCGGCTCCGGCGTGTTCACCATCGGCATATTCGTCAACGGCGGCTCCGGCGCGCATGTGCACGACAACCAGATCGTGGACATGAGCGCGGCGAACGACGGCGAAGCCGATGCGATCCGCGTGTTCAAGTCGCCCGGGACGAGCGTGCAGCGCAACGTCGTCAGCAATTCGTTCTCGGCGGGACCGATCTCGTACGGCATCACCTTCGTCGCCTCGGCCGGCAACACGGCGGTCGGCAACCGTGTCTACAACATGGCCCACGGCATCGCGTTCTCGCTGGGCGGCGGATTGTACATGGACAATACGGTCGGCGGCGCGGCATCACCCTACGCCGGCGGCACCGCGGCCGGCGGGACCAACTTCGTTTTTTAGCCCCGCCGGCTTCGCCGGCAATCATGATGGTACTGCTCATGTTTCCGGTCGCGGGATTGATTCCATAACGCTGTCTCGGCTGAATGGGTGATCGCGTAGCGCTCGTCCGCGTCCCTGGTGTCAGCGCGCCAATCGTTGATGGGATAGCGAGGTAATCGGCTATCATTTACTTCTATGAAGCTGCGGATCCTGTTCGGTTGGATGTTGCTTTTGCTCGTAGCCGCGACCTGGGCGGACGTGTCTGCGCCGGAGCCTGAGCTGCAACGGCAAAATTACACGGCGGCGATTGCAGCGATACGCGCGAACGATGAAGCCCGCTATCTGAAGTACTTCAAGCAGCTGGACGGTTACGTCCTGCGTGGTTATGCGCAGTACGAATTCCTCAAGGATCGCGTGGAGAAAACGTCCGCCCCGGCGATCCGCCAATTCATGCGGGAGAATGCGCATACGCCCTTGCCGGAGCTCCTGCGCCAGAAGTGGTTGCACGCGCTCGCCGACCGCGGCGATTGGTCCACCTTCATGCGGGAATACGCCGATATCCCGGGCGACGCCGAGCTCACCTGCCTCCATTTGGGCCGGCAGCTGAAGAACGGCGAGCGGACCGCCGCGGTGATGCAACGCATCGAACAACTGTGGGCGGCGGGCCGCCGCACGCCGCCGGCGTGTGAACCGCTGTTCGCCGCCTGGAGCAAGGCGGGACACATGACGAGCGAGAAGGTTTGGGACCGCATCCGCAGCGCGATGGAGGCGCGCGACTTGAGCCTGGCGCGCGACGTGGGGACGTATCTGCCGGCCAAGGAGCAGGTGTGGGTGGAGCGCTGGCAGGCGATGCATCGCAATCCGGTGCGGGAGCTCGAAAGCCTCGATTACCCCGTCGAAACGCCGGTGGCGCGCATGATCGTGAAGCACGGCGTGGTGCGCCTCGCGTCTCGGGACCCCGAAGAGGCCATGCGCCAGTGGGAGCGGCTCAAAGAGCGGCATCAGTTCTTCGGCGAGGACGACGACTACGTGCTCCGCAACGTGGGCATACTGGCCGCGCAGAACCGCTCCCCGTCCGCGCTCAAGTGGCTGTCCGCCGTATCGGCGCGCGAAGACGACGTGACGCTCAAGATCTGGCGGATCTATGCCGCGCTCTGGGCGGGCGAGTGGGAGACGGCGCGACGTTTCATCGCGGCCTTGCCGGAGGAAGAGCAGCGCAGCCCGCGCTGGCGTTACTGGAACGCGCGCCTGCTGGAGCGCAAGGGCGAAAAGACGCAGGCGCGCGAGCTGTACGAGGCGCTCGCGCGCGAGCGCGATTATTACGGCTTTCTCGCCGCCGATCACGTCGGCGCCGAATATTCGATGCAGCATGTATCGGTTGAGGCGAGCCCGGACGAGGTGTCCGCGCTGCTGGCGCGTCCAGCGTTCGCAGCCGCGCGCGAGCTCTATACGCTCGGCCAGATTCCGGATGCGCGGCGCCAATGGCAATGGGCCATCCGCAACCTCAATAATCGCGAGCTGCAAGTCGCCGCTGTCGTCGCTCGCCAGTGGGGCTGGTATGACCGCGCCATCCAGACCGTCGCGTTGAGCGGCCACCCGGACGATCTCGATTTGCGCTTCCCGGTGATTTATCGCGGCGTCATCGAAGCGAGCGCCGCGGAGTACAACGTCGATCCGGGCTGGGTGTACGGCGTGGTGCGTCAGGAGAGCGCGTTCGTGGTCGACGCGCGCTCGGAAGCCGGTGCGCTCGGCCTCATGCAGCTCATGCCGGCGACCGGGCGCGCCGGTCTGCGGCGGCTCAAACTCGGGAACCGCGTCGATGACGCCTTGCTCACGGTCGAGCACAACGTGCGGCTCGGCGTCGGCTATCTCAAGGAGGTTCTGGAGCGCTATGCCGGCCACCAAGTGCTGGCGACCGCCGCCTACAACGCCGGTCCGAACCGGGTCAGCAGCTGGCTCCCCGCGGAAGCGCGCGACGCCGACATTTGGGTGGAGACGATTCCCTATAACGAAACCCGCGGATACGTGAAGAACGTGCTCGCCTTCGCCGCCGTGTACGAGCATCGTCTCGGCAAGCGCCCGACGCGGTTGACCGAGCGCATGCCGTCGGTCGCGCCGCGCGCGAACGGGCGTTCGTAGCCGGTTCTTTTCCCTCGTTCCATGTCCGTACGCACAATCTGCATGCTCGGTGGCACCGGCTTCGTCGGCCGGACGGTGGCGGCACGGCTGTCACGCGCCGGGCACAAGATTAGCGTGCTGACGCGCGCGAGCGCCTCGCATCGCGACCTCCTGGTGCTGCCCGGCGTCGTGTTGATCGAAGGCGACGTGCACGACCCCGCGTTCCTGCGACAGCAGTTCAAGGGGGCGGATGTCGTGATCAATCTCGTCGGTATTCTCAACGAGCGCGGTCACTCCGGCGCCGGCTTCCGTCGGATCCATGCGGAATTGCCGGCCAAGGTGGCGAGTGCGTGCCGCGAAGAAGGTGTGCCGCGGCTCTTGCACATGAGCGCGCTCAACGCGTCTCCCGATGCCCCGAGCCATTATCTGCGCACCAAGGCGGTGGGCGAGGACGCCGCGCATGCCGCCGCGCCTGACGTGCGCGTCACGAGCTTTCGCCCCTCGGTGATTTTCGGTCCGCGCGACAGCTTCACCAATCGTTTTGCGCGGCTGTTGCGCTACGCTCCCGGATTCTTCCCGCTCGCCTGCCCGGACGCGCGCTTTCAACCGATTTACGTGGAAGATGTGGCGCGCGCCTTCGTGGACGCCATGGAGGAATACCGCACGCACGGGCAGCGTTACGATCTGTGCGGTCCCCGGGTGTATCGGCTCC
>JAJPKH010000108.1 GCA_021323795.1 Acidiferrobacteraceae bacterium
GCGGCGTCGATGCGCTCGGTCAGCGTAATGACGGCGCCGTCTTTGTCAGAGAGCGCCTGCGCGAGCGCGTCCGGCGGGAACGGAACATCGGTTTGATTGGCGGTTACTTCGAAGTGTCGCGCGAGGTAGTCGAGGGTTTCCTGGAAGACCTCGCGCGTTACCAGTACCTTGGGTTTCATCGCCGGCCTTCCCTGGCGGCGCGGCTTGGGCTCGCGGACAATCCGGCCCGCACCTCCGTGTGCGGGCGTTCGGCGGCGCGAATGCACGTTAAGTGCATTCGCGAATGCTCCGCCTCACCCTCGCGCGTCACTAGTACCTTGGGCTTCATTGCCGGCCTTCCCTGGCGTTACTTCTCGGGCTCGCGTATGCCCCGGCCCACGCATCCGTGCGTGGGCGTTCGGCGGCGCGAATGCACGTTAAGTGCATTCGCGAATGCTCCGCCTCACCCTCGCGCGTCACCAGTACCTTGGGTTTCATGCCGACTTCTTCCGCGGCTATATTGCGATCCCTGGCGTTACGCTTTCAACTGTAATGCGTCACCCGGTATTTCTATCGATAAACATAATCGGGCAACCAGAGCGCAAGCTGCGGGAAGATATACACCAACGCCATGGAGACAAACACGAGCACCAGAAACGGAAACGCGCCGGCAAAGATCTGATTCAACGTCACGTGTTTCGGCGCCACGCCTTTGAGGTAGTAACACGACATCGCCATCGGCGGCGTCAGAAACGAGGTCTGGATGTTGAGCGCCACCATCACACCGAAAAACACAGGGTCGATGTTGAAGTGCTGGAGCAGCGGCAGGAAAATCGGCACGAAGATGATGATGATCTCGGTCCATTCCAGCGGCCAGCCCAACAAGAAAATGATGACCTGGGTGAGCAACATGAAGGTGACCGGGGTCAAATTGAGTCCCAGCACGAAGTTCTCCACCACTTGGTGGCCGCCCAAGTAGGAGAACACCGACGAGAACGTCCATGATCCGACGAACAGCCAACACACCATCGCCGCCGTGCGGGCGGTCAGGAATACCGCTTCTTTCAAGCGCTGCCACGTGAACTGTCCGTAACCGATAGCAAGGATGATCGAACCGGCCGCGCCAAGCGACGCCGCCTCGTTCGGGGTCGCTAGGCCGAACAGGATCGCCCCGAGGACGCCCAGAATCAGAAAGGCCAGCGGGAAAAACGATGTCATCAGCAGCCAAATTACTTGCCGGAACGGAACGTCGGTCTGCTCCTTCGGCAGCTTGGGCGCGACCTTGGGATTGAGAATGGACCGCACAACGACATAAATGATGTAGAGGGTCGCCAGGAGAAACCCCGGAATGAACGCGCCCGCGTAGAGCCGCACCACGGATACGCTGGCCATGGCGCCGTAAAGAATCAACATGATGCTGGGCGGGATCAAAATGCCGAGGCATCCGCCCGCCGCCACGACGCCGGCCGAGAGCTTGGTGTCGTAGCCGGCCTTGAGCATCGCAGGTAAAGCGAGCAGACCCATCAGTGTTACGACCGCGCCGACGATGCCGGTCGCGGTGGCGAACAACGCGCACGTGGCGAGCGTTGCAACCGCGAGCGAACCGGGAACGTGCTTCGCGGCGACCTGCAAACTATGAAATAGTCGATCCAGGAGATTGGAGCGCTCGACCATGTAGCCCATGAACAGGAACAGCGGCACGGCGATCAGCACGTCGTTCGACATTACGCCGAACGTACGCTGCACCAGCAACGGAAAGATGTTGTCGCCCATGGCGTAGTAGCCGAAGCCGACGCCGAGTGCGACGAGCGTAAAGGCGATAGGAAACCCCAGAAAAATGATGATGATGAAACCCGCCAGCATCAAAATACCAACTTGCGGATCGGTCATTTGTGCGCCCCTTGGTGATGCGGCTTGCCTTCTATTTCTTGGAGGATCTGTTCGCCACTCATACCGGCTCTGGCGTCCTCGAGAATCACCTTCTCCAGCTCCTCGACATCGTGCTGACGCTGCGGCGGTTTACCTTCCCTGATGGTAATTACGCAGCGGATCACCTCGACGACGCCTTGCAGTATCAGAAAAAACGCCGCGAGCGGAATGATTCCCTTGAACGGCCATATCGCCGGGCCGGTCGGGCTCGATGAGCTGTGCTCGTCGGCGAGATACGACATGTGGAAAAAATCGTATCCTGAGTAGAGCAATGCCAGGATTCCTGGAAAGAAGAACAGAAAATAGAGAATCAGTTCGATGATCGCTTGCACGCGCACCGGCAACCGGCGGGAAATGAAATCTCCGCGTACGTGCGCGTTCCGGGACACGGCGTAGGCTCCCGCCATCATGAACAGCGTGCCGTACATGATGTACTCGGTATCGTAGGCCCACCCGGTGGGAGCATCGAAAACATAGCGTGCCGTCACGTCGTATACCGTGACGAAGGTCAGGATCAAGACGCACCAAGAGAAGGTCTTGCCGACCCAGGTGCTCAATTGATCAATGTACAACAGGTATCGCTGCATAGTTCTAGGGGACCCCCCGTACGGAACGATCGCACTCCGAGGCACGGAAACGGCTTATCGCCGCGCCTGCATCAACCCGCATCTACAAAAATGCCTTCGCTCGCGGAAATGTTCCGGAGCGAAGGCTGATTACGACGGAAGGGAAAGCCTACCTCTTGGCGAAGAAGTGGTTGTAGGCCATGTCGTTCGGGCCTTCCCACTTTGTTTTGAATTCGACGATCCGGTGCGCCCAGGCTTTCTGCGACTCCACCACCTTCTTGAAAAACGGATCGGCCGAGAGCCTGGCGATGACTTTATCCCACGCATCCAGCTGCGCTTGGAGAATCGGCTTGGGTGTAACGTACGTCTTGACCCCGGCCTTGGTTAAGGCGTCGAGATCGTCTGGATAACGCTTCTCCCACTTCCACGACATATCGGCGGACGCCGCCTCGGACGCATAGCGCAGAATGGCTTGCAAATCCTTCGGCAGGCCTTCGTACTTCTTCTTGTTGAAGATGATTTCGAAACACTCCATGCGCTGATGAAAGCTTTGCAGCATGTACGCCTTGGCGACGTCCTGGAATCCGAGCGCCTTGTCCGATGAGGGGTTATTAAACTCGGCCGCATCGAGCACGCCGCGGTCCATGGCCGGCACGATGTCCCCGCCTCCCATGATCGTCACATTTACACCCATCTCCTTCATCAGGTCCGCGGCCAGACCGACCGTCCGGTATTTCAGTTTGCGCATTTCGGCGACCGTCTGGACCGGCTTCTTGAACCAGCCAAGCGGCTGGGTCGGCATGGGGCCTGTAAGCCAGCCGACCACGTTGAGCTTCAGGATGTCGTTCGACAGTTCCTTGTAGAGCGCCTCGCCCCCGCCATAGTAAAACCATGCGAGCAAGTCGTTCGCTTCCCAGCCGAAGGATGGGGCGGTGCCGAACAGCGAATATGCCTTGTTCTTGCCGTACCAATACGCGCAGACGCCGTGGCCGCCGTCGAGCGCTCCCGAATTCACCGCATCCTGCATCTGCAGCGCGCCAACGACCGCGCCCGCGGGAAGCAGATCCAGCCGTAAACGCCCTTCGGCCATCTCGTTGACGCGCCGTACATAGTCCTGGGCGTACTCGTGGAAGATGTCCTTGGCGGGCCATGTGCTCTGAAATCGCAACGTGACGGTTTCGGCCTTTGAGATCATCGGAAAACCGACCGCGGCGGCGCCACCGACGGACGCTGCGGCACCGGCAAGAAATTTACGCCGTGTAATTTTCGAAGCTTTAGGTTTCTGCTTGTTCTTTCTTTGATCAGTCATGACTGCCTCCTGGATGGATTCGTGCCCGCAGCTGGGACGGGGTAAATACTATTACTAAATTCCCTGTCTGACTATTGGTTATGCGCTAAATCGGTCGGAAAAAGCACACCGTCAACTAAACGCCTGTCTACTAAAAAGACGGGAAGCTGGAACGAATAAGCCCATTGGACGGCGCTACCCCGTGGACCCGGGGACTCTCGTAGGACAACGATTAGCGGCCTTGCATGCGGTCGAGCTGAGCAACAAAGGTCCCGGCGTCGCTCACTTCGTACTTCCCCGGCTCCTCCAGATTGACCGCCTTCACCACGCCGTCATCGACGTACAGGGAGTAGCGTCGCGAGCGCAGGCCCATGCC
>JAJPKH010000298.1 GCA_021323795.1 Acidiferrobacteraceae bacterium
CCCGTTCTCTATTTCGGATTCACGCTGCTCGTGATCGGCTTGCTCGCGCTCGATTTCTTCGTGCTCAAAGCCCGGGGCGCCCACCGGGTGAGCGTGAAAGAGGCGGCGGCTTGGTCGGTCGTGTGGATCGCTATCGCGCTCGTTTTCTGCGGTTGGTTCTGGTGGTACCTCGATGGGCGCTTCGGGCGGGAGCTTGCGAACGAGAAGGCGCTCGAATACCTCGCCGGCTACCTGATCGAGAAGTCGCTCGCGGTGGACAACGTTTTCGTGTGGATCACCCTCTTCAACTTCTTCGCCGTGCCCGCGGAATTCCAAAAGCGCGTGCTGCTCTACGGCGTGCTCGGCGCCATCGCGATGCGCGCGGTGCTCATTTACGTCGGCGCGCTGCTGCTCGCCGAGTTTCACTGGATTCTCTATGTCTTCGGCCTGTTCCTGCTGCTGACGGGCGGCAAGATGCTCGCGTTCGCCAAGCACGAACCCGATGTGGAAAAGAATCCCGTCCTGCGTTGGATGCGCCGCCACATGAACATCACCGACGAACACCAGGGAGAGAAGTTCTTTATAACGAGACAGGGAATGCGCTATGCCACGCCGCTCTTCGTAGTTCTGGTGCTCGTGGAAGCGACCGATCTCATCTTTGCCGTGGATTCGATCCCCGCCATCTTTGCGGTGACCGACGACCCGTTCATCGTCTTCACCTCCAACATCTTCGCCATCCTGGGACTGCGGGCCATGTACTTCATGCTCGCCGACATGGCGGCGCGCTTCCATCTCCTCAAATACGGGCTGGCGGCGGTCCTGATGTTCATCGGCGTGAAGATGCTGCTGCTCGACGTGTACAAAATCCCCGTGGGGATCGCGTTGGGCGTTGTCGCGCTGCTATTGCTCGCATCGGTGGCCGCGAGCCTGGTCACATCGCGCGGCTCCGGCGGACGAGCGGAAATCGGCCGTTGAGCGACGCAAACACCGCACCCATGTCCGATAGGGGCTCGGAGTGAGGCGACCCCTCTTTTATCCCGCCTGTCGCTTGCCGCGATACACTTCCATCGGGTCGCCATACAAAAGCAACTGCGCGTCGCTACCGGCATAACGCTTCACTAGATCCTGCAACAGGGCGGACTCGCCCTCCCACGGATACGCAAAAACAATGTCGAAGTCTTCCAGCGAACGGCCGAGCTGCGGATAGGCCGACTTGCCCTGCATCAGCGTGCCGAGGCGGCGATCGCCCGTGGAATCGCGATACTCGTAGCCGGTGGGCAGGAAGCTGCCGAGCGCAAAACGCGCGGCCGACTCGTATTTGTCGGCCAGCCGCCGGGCGACAGCAACGAGGTCCGCATCGATCTCGATGCCGCAGGCGTCGAACCCGAGCAGATCGGCCATGATCGCGATGACGCCGGTTGCAGATCCGCACTCGAGGAAACTCGCACCGGGCCGGCGCAAACGGAGCAGTTGACGCAGCACCACGTTGTAATCCGCGGCGATAAAGGAATGCCATTTCTTTTGTCTGACGTCGAGCTCGAACGCGCTCGCAATCTCCCGCCCCTCCGCGATAAGCCTCGTTAATTTGCTTTGCAGTGCGCCTTCCATTTATGTCCGCCGTTAACACTCTGTCCGCATAAGTAGCAGTGATTGTACGGCTACCGCAACGGCCCAGCCAGCGAAACAGCGCACGATCAGCGCATCATCATAATCGCTGCCATGATCGCAACCATAACCACCACCATGATGACGATCATCAAAGGGCTCTTGATCATGTGTCGAAGCAGGCCGAACCGGGTGCCCTCCGGCAGCAAATCCATGCCGCACTTTGGGCACTTTCCGAAAACCGGCTGGCGAACTTCCGGATGCATGGGGCAATAATAGAGTTTCCCGGCATTTTGGTCTTGGTTCATTTGACGTCACCCCCGAATGGATCTTCTTTGGGTACTGTGCCGTTTGAAATTCGTCGTACTTGTTTTCAGACCCTCGCTCTTCGAGGGAATCGCCTCGAACATTCTCGCCGACCGCCTCGTGCCGATGTCGCTATTGCCGCCTCCATAGCAATTGGAACTCGAGCTCCTCGTCCGGTCCTAAGCGCTCGTGCTCAATGTTGAATTTGACCCCGCCGGTATCCGCAGCCGCTCGCCGCCGACCTGAATGGTAAAAGACTTGCCCGACTCAATTGCCTTCGCCAAGCGCCGCAGCTTTGCGGAAAACTGTGCGCGAGAGTAAGTCCGAATTAGGTCTCGCTTCTTCATCCAATTCCTCGCTGGTTTTAGTTTCTCGAGTGGCCGATCCCCTAAAGGAGAAGCGGAACATTGGTCTGCCCGGTCCTTCAAACAATCGAAGCAAGTGGCATTACTTAGTCGTCGGCGACGTAAATTCTCGGCTCAACTGCCAAAGCCGCTCGCGCGCTTCTTTGTCATAGGCTTGCGCGTGCGCCTTGGCCGGTTTTAGACCGCTGTAGTAAGCGCCGTTCTCTATACCTTCCTTGGTAATGAGCTGCATGACGGCGTCGGCGCCCTCATCCACCGTTGTTTGCGGTTTGATCCCGGACTGGCGCACCATGTTGGTGTCCATATACGTGGCGGGATGGAGGCTGTAAGCCGTCACGCCGGTACCTGCGAGACGCTCGGCGAGTATTTTGGTGAACATAACCTGCGCGAGCTTGCTCTGGCCGTAGGCGCGCCGGCCGCTGTAATTCGTTTCGATTTGGGGGTCGTTGAAATCGATTGGCGTCTGGGCGCCGGAGGCGACATTCACGATGCGGGCCGGTGCGCTTTTCTCGAGCAGCGGCAGGAGTAAATCCGTCAGCAGGAAGTGCGCGAGGTAATTCACCTGGAAGTGCAGTTCGTAGCCGTCGGCGCTGATTTGGCGCGGCTGGCTGGGAAGCGCGATACCGGCGTTATTGACCAACAGGTCGAGCCGGGCGTAATCGCGCTGAATCGCCTCCGCAAACTGCCGGACATCGGCGAGCCGCGCAAAATCGGCGCGATAGAAGCGCGCCCTACCGCCCCGCTTTTCGATTTCCTTTACCAGCGCTTCGCCGCGCTCGCTGTCGCGCCCATGCACGATCACCTGCGCGCCGCGCGCGGCGAGCCGGAGCGCGATCTCGCGACCGAGCCCCGCAGTAGAACCGGTAACCAGCGCAACCATCGGTTTATTCTCCCGCGCCGCCGGCGTTGTTGCGGTCTCGGCGCTAGCGCGCGCCGAGCCGAAAATCGCCGCGGCTGCGAACGCCAGCGCCATTATGGATAGACGGGCGGCATGACGCGCGGTAACCGCACGGGCGTGCTCTCGATCGGAACTCAATTAAGCCCCATCCGCATGAGTAAACGGGTACCAGCCACGGCATGTTCGGTGCGAGGTAATAATTGCTGCCCCATGTCCTTACGCCCGCTATCAATGGGTCTGGCGCAGGTTGCCACTCCAAAGTAAATCTGTCACCTTGTTGCGCACACAGCAGTATCCATTCCACTCCTGGAGGCAAGCACAATGATAAGAATCTCCCTTGTTCTGTCAGTAGCAGCGTTGTGCGTCGGCTGCACCGGTATGGCGACGCAATCCTCGCGACCTGCAGCAGGTGCCGGCGTCGTAAAGATCACCCCGCTCGGCAGCCATGACGGCGAGTTCTGTGCGGGGGACCGCGCTTTGGTGCTCGAGGACCCGGACGGCACGCGGATTCTGTACGACGCCGGCAACACCGTGCGCGGCGCCAACGATCCGCGGCTCGGCAAGATCGACGCCGTGCTGCTCACCCACGTGCACGGGGATCATCTCGGCGCCGCGCATCAACCGGCGGCGAATGCGGGCGATTGCGGCAAGCCTGACTTTTCGGTGAAAGACGTGCCGGCGTCCAACACGGTGAACATCGTGGTCGGCAAGAATGCGCGGTTCCTGGTCGGCAGCGACATGCCGGCGTTCTTCCAACCGAAAGTCAAAGCCGCCGGCGGCGACCCGACGAAGGTGCAGCTCGTGCGCTTCGGTGCAATGGCGCGGGTTGGCGGCGTCAAAGTCGCGACCGTTCCCGCCGTTCACACCAACGGCGTCGGGCCGGAGTTTCTCGAGAAGGATCTCGGCGAGACACTGCGCGCGAACGGCCTGTCGGCGCACCTCGGCCCGCCGACCGGTTATATCGTCGCCTTCACCAACGGGCTCGTCATGTACCTTTCGGGCGACACCGGCATTACGGCGGAGCAAGACGTGGTCGTGCGCCGCCACTACAAGGCAAACCTCGCCGTCCTCAATATCGGCGACGTCTTCACCACCGGCCCGGCGGAAGCGGCCTACGTCATCGACGAGCTGGTCAAGCCCAACGCGGTGATCCCATCGCACGCGAACGAAGCAGCGACCAAGGGCGGCAAGGTGCTGCCCGGCACCAAAACCGAGGCGTTCCTGAAGCTAGTTAAAGCCCCGGCCTACGTGCCCTTTAGCGGCAAGACGATGGCATTCGACGGCAGCGGGAAGTGCGTATCGGGCTGTTAAACAAAAACCGGGCGGATTGATTTCGACGCAATCACTCCGCCCGTTTTACTAATTTTTCTCGATTTTCGCTGGCGTGCTGCTTAAGTGCGCCGTCCTGATCATTTCTGAACAGCAACCTGAAAAAGCTTTCTATGCGCCGGCGGAAATGCCGGCGCTATAGTCGGGCACCGCTTCAGCACGGAGCCAACGGGTGCCTAACTTCGAACTGGTCAGCAACATTCTTTGTCCTTATTACGCAGCGCGGTGATCCAGCTGGACGAGACAGGGATCGCCTGCGAGCGTCCTTCTATCGGCATACACGTCCCCGCACCGGCAGGTTGTGGAGGGCACGCTTCTATTCCCCGATGAAACGATCGACCTTCCCGGTCTTGATCCACGAAACGATCTCCCGGACGACAACCTCCTCGCGTCCCTGGTGCGAGTGCAGGTTGCCGCCGCCGCAGGGATCGCCCTCCGCGATGCCGCCGCGCACCGTGACCAAATTATCGCGAGCGTATCCTTTCACCGTCCGGTAGGGCGTGTGCTGGCAGCCGTCGTACTCGTTGTGGATGTGGAGCATCGGCGCGGTGATGCTGCTGTAGTCGAAGCCGTTGAGCGAGTTCGCATACCCCGACTTGTTGTACCCGTTCATGGACGAGGAATGGATGCTGCCGGCGATCTCGTTGCCGAGATTCTTTGCGAGCCATCTCGAGCTGATCGTCCCCATGCTGTGGCCCATGATGTAGATTTTCGTCAGGCCGTGTTCTTCCTTGAGCTTGGCAATGATGCGCCTCACGTCGTCGGCATGCTCCTTCGAAGATCGATAGTTGTCCTCGCAGGAGGCCCATTGGTCGGTCGGGCAATCCATGACCACGAGGGCAATGCCTTCCTCTTCGAAGATGCGCTGATTTTTCCGCATGAAAGGTTGCAGGTTGCGCTCCTTGTCTGCCACGGACTGGATCTTTGAGATTCCTGGGTAGCCGCGGAAATACAGGAGCGCGGTGTCGGTGGGTTTGGCCGGCTTGGCGAGGATCGCCCGCATGAGCACCGTGCTTTTAGTGAACAGGCCCTGCGTCCGGCCCGTGTCCACCTCGATCAGGATATCGGTTTGCGCTTGCGCGAGCGAAATCCAAAACACACCAGCCGCAGCCATCAGCAATGCCTTTCGCATGTTTGCCCTCCTCCAACACGTTAGTCTTTTCGGATCGATAGCCCTGGATCACGGCGTAACTACGATGCCATCTATCGGATCGGAGTCGCGCCCGCTATAGAATAAACCCGTTCGCTCCATTCGTTATCAGGCAGAAAGCATCATCGCCGGAGAGAACTGCAGAGTTGTTGCCTACATGCAGGCTTAAGCAATAAGCTTCTTCCTAAGCTCCAACGCCTTCAAGTTTATAACGAACAACAGAGAGAGACAGACATTGGGAGACAGACCCTCGAGATTTATTGCCGCCGTCGCGCAGGCGAAGCCGGTATTCCTGAACCGCGAAGCGACCGTCGACAAGGGCTGCGCGCTGATCGCCGAAGCGGCCAAGCGCGGTGCGCGCATGATCGCGTTCCCGGAAGCGTGGATTCCGACCTTTCCGTATTGGCCGCGCGGCCTGCCGCATCCGCAGCGCCAGCTCAGCACCGAGGCCTACGTGATGCTCTACAACGAGGCGGTGGAAATCCCGAGCCCCGCCACCGATCGCCTGTGCGCCGCCGCGCGCAAGGGCAACATCAACGTCATCATGGGCGTGACCGAAAAGGAAAGCCGCCAGGGCGGCACCATGTACAACACGATGCTCTACATCTCCTTCCGCGGCGAGATCATCGGCAAGCACCGCAAGCTCGTGCCGACGCACGAGGAGCGCTGCGTCTGGGGCATGGGTGGGCCCGAAAGCTTGCAGGTGTACGACACCGATTGCGGCCGCCTCTCGGGGCTCGTCTGCGGCAACAACCACATGACGCTCGCGAAGTACGCCTTGCTG
The DNA here is from genome assembly GCA_021323795.1 of Acidiferrobacteraceae bacterium. Lineage (GTDB taxonomy): Bacteria > Pseudomonadota > Gammaproteobacteria > Acidiferrobacterales > Sulfurifustaceae > JACQFZ01. The sequence goes on from JAJPKH010000298.1 coordinate 6,417, forward strand.
ACGCAGGGCGAGCAGGTCCACGTCGCCTCGTGGCCGGCGCGCACCGGCATGAAGACGCTGGTGGACGTCGCGAGCCGCAACTATGCAATGGAAGGTCAGGTGTTCGTGCTCTGCGCCGCCGGCCACCTGACGGCGGACGACGTGCCGGACGATTTCCCGCTCAAGTCGATGACCGAGTGGACCATCGCCGGCGGCAGCGGAATCATCGACCCGACTGGCCACTACCTCGCGGGACCCGTGTACGACCGGGAGGAATTGATCAGCGCCGAGATCGATCTCGAGAAGATCATCGCGGCGAAGGCCACGCACGACACGACCGGGCATTACACCCGGCCGGACCTGCTGCATTTCGAGATCGTGAAGCCGGTGAAGTGAAAAGACAACGCACTAGATGACTGCCGCAGAACTACGATGGCGTGCTCAGGACGGCGTGGACTTTTCTCCAGGAGGGAACCCGGGCCAACAAACGAACGCGCCGAGAGCTCTTGCATAGCCTGAACGTTCCGGCAGGTCCTGCTGGTCGGCAACGGCGGCTGATCTGTCCCCTATTGTCTCGCCTGTTGTCTCGTGGGAATCAATAGTTTGCTCTCAAATTATGTGCTGCTACTCTTTCTGCGGGACTGACAGAACGAGGGAACAACCATTGATAAAGCGAATTACGGATTTGTTTGTCACAGGCTGGCATCACTTCGTTACAGCAATCACTTTCGAATGGATTTTGCGCACTCGCGCCAGACGCTCGAACGGCGGCGACGTTATCCTTGCCCGCTCCTTCCTTACTGCGTTGGCCGTTTTCCTATTCATCTTGGTGATCGAGAACTTGCTGGATCCTGACCGAACGTGGCAATTCTCAATGGACGTATTGCGACGCCAGATGATTTCTAAGTTGCCTTGGTTCGGCGGCATTTTCGCGGCGGTGTATGTTGGCTTATACACGCGCTTCTCGTCGCAATGGAGCTACTTGGCTAACGTGTATAACCAAATCAAATCTGCCGAGGTTAAAGCAGCGGCAGCGTCCTCAAAGAAGACGAGTGCTGCTGAAACAGCGCTTGCGGAATGGAAAGCCGGATTCATCGAATACGCAGAGTATCTTCATTTGGCGACAAAGGAATCGGTGGCCCCCGTGATCTATCACTGGGGACGACAACCTTTGGTGATGGCTGAATACCTGCGCGGAGTTCCTGCTGGTGAAGAACGCTATCGTCTATTAATGGACGCCGTCGCTCGCGTCGTTAACAACATGACGGAACGAACGATCGGCATACCTGCGACCCTTTCTACTCCACTTACGCCCCACACAAAGGATTTTAGGTTTCACCGGCAGAATGGGTCGATGTGACGGAAAAATTACATTGGCCCCTTACTAACAATGACAGAAACCTCAGGAGAAACCTCAGGGACAGACCACGGTTTTCAATTCTTCATATGGAAAATTAAAGCGGCCAGGCTCAAATATCTAGCGGGCATCATAACGGCAGCTCCGTCTGATCGGCA
>JAJPKH010000155.1 GCA_021323795.1 Acidiferrobacteraceae bacterium
ATCCGCGTCGGGCTCTTCCATACGAGCGAGCGGCAGGTTCTATCGACCACGCGCGTGGACGACGTCGACCTCGCGACGGCCGGGGTGTACTACCAGAATCTGCTCGTCTGGAGCGACAAGCTGCGCACCTTGGCCGGCCTGCGGACGGATTTCTACGATGCCGAAGTCGGGAGCAGCAATGCCGCGAATTCCGGCAAGCGGGACGCGAATATCACGAGCCCGAAGTTGAGCGTCATTCTGGGTCCGTGGACGAAAACGGAATACTACGTGAACGTAGGACGCGGATTTCACAGCAACGACGCGCGCGGCACGACGACCCGTGTCGATCCGAAGAGCGGCGCCGCCGTCGAGTCCGTGACGCCGCTGGTGCGCGCGAAGGGGGCGGAGCTCGGCGTGCGCAGCGCCGTCGTCCCCAACGTGCAAACGTCATTGTCGGTATGGCGGCTCGATCTGGATTCGGAGCTGGTGTTTGTCGGCGACGCCGGCACCACCGAGGCGAGCCGCCCGAGCCGCCGCAGTGGCGTCGAATGGGCGAATTACTGGACGCCGATCGAGTGGCTGATCGTCGACGCCGACGTCGCCGTCTCGCGCGCGCGTTTTGCGGATTTCGATCCGGCCGGCGATCGCATTCCCGGGGCCATCGAGAAGACGGTTTCCCTCGGCGCGGCGTTCGCCAAGCTCGATCCCTGGTCCGGCGGCGTGCGATTACGTTACTTCGGTCCGCGTCCGCTGATCGAAAACAACAGCGTGCGCTCGCGATCCTCGACGCTCGTCAACGCCAACGTCGGCTACAACGTCAAGAAGAACGCGAAGCTCACCTTCGAGGTATTCAATCTCGCGAACGCGAAAGTAAATGACATCGAATACTTTTATGAATCGCAGTTGCGCGGCGAAGCGACCCCGGTGAGCGACATCCACTTCCACCCGGCCGAGCCGCGTTCGTACCGGATGACGTTGGGTTACAGGTTCTAAGCGCGATGCGCCGTTACTGCGGTAAGCGAAGGGCGTCGCCGAGAGCGCGAGTGGGACAAAAAGGCTCCCGGCCCCCGCAACAAACAAGGAGGAGTGAAATTGTCGCGTAAAGTAAGAGCCGGGAGCGAATTGGTACGGTTCCGTGACGACGGTGCGACGCGAGAGCAAGAATCAGCCGCGCAGGCCTCGGCAATTCGCAGTTGTCGTTAGTGCAATCTTATGAGAGCGACGGGGGACAACATAATGCGGCAAAACGTCGCATCGGCTCGACCGTTGGCGCATGCCCTGGAGAAGGCTGCGCGTGTCCTGGTGGTCTTGTGCCAACGGTTACGCGTCGACGCCCGGGCCCGGTTAATATTTCCGTCCCGGATGGTTGGCGGCGGTGATCGGCTCATGAACAAAGGCGTGCTGTACGGGCTGCTGGCGGCGGTGCTATTCGGCGCGAGCACGCCGTTCGCCAAAGTGCTCGTCGCGCAGGTGCCGCCCGTGATGCTCGCGGGCCTGTTGTATCTCGGCAGCGGCGTCGGCCTGCTCGGTTGGTTCATGCTGCGGCGCATGGCCGGCGGGGCGAGGATCGCCGGCGCGCCCGCCGCGCTTTCGCGCCGCGATCTGCCTTGGCTCGCGGGCGCCATTTTCGCCGGCGGGGTGGCGGCGCCCGTGCTGCTCATGATCGGCTTGGCGACGACCGCGGGATCAACCGCGGCGCTGCTGCTCAACCTGGAAACCGTGCTGACCGCGCTCCTCGCGTGGTTCGTCTTTCGCGAGCATTTCGACGGGCGCCTGGTGTTCGGGATGGCGTTGATCGTGATCGCGGGCGCGCTGCTTGCCGTCGATCGCTCGTCGACGTTCGGCGCCTCGTGGGGCGCGGTGATGATTATCGGCGCCTGTCTCGGCTGGGCGATCGACAACAATTTAACGCGCAAGGTTGCGGCGAGCGATCCGACCCAGATCGCGGGCCTGAAAGGTCTCGTGGCCGGAGCCATCAACGTCGGCGCCGCGATCTGGCTCGGCGCGCCGGCGCCGAGCGCGGGCGCCATCCTCGCGGCCGCGTCCATCGGGTTGGTCGGCTACGGCGTGAGCCTGGTACTGTTCGTGTTGGCGTTGCGCCACCTCGGCGCCGCCCGCACGGGCGCCTATTTTTCGACCGCGCCCTTCGCCGGCGCCGCGCTGGCGCTGCCGCTGCTCCAGGAGGCGCCGCCGCCGGTCTTTTGGATGGCCGCCGCGTTGATGGCGGCCGGTGTGTGGCTGCACTTGTCGGAACGACATGAGCACGCGCACGCGCACGAGGGACTGCGGCATAATCACAGTCACAAGCACGACGAACACCATCGGCACGCGCATGAATTTCCGTGGAACGAGGCGGAGCCGCATGCGCACGAGCACGGCCACGGACCGTTCAGGCATCGGCATGCGCACTTTCCCGACATTCATCATCGACATGACCATTAACCGCGCCGTCGCGACAATGCGGCGCGATTGCGGCGGTCGGCGCTCGGTTCATGGCCTCGATCCTGCCTAAGCCGGCCGTCGGCCTCTTCGACGGCGAACAGCACGAGCCGGCGTCGGAACGAGCGCCGACGTCGTCCGCGCTCAATCTACAGCGGCTGGTCGTGCTGCGCACCATCACACTCGGCGCGCAGGCGGTCGCCGCGTGGGTCGCGGTCGGTTGGCTCGGCATCCCGTTGCCGTTGACCTGGCTCACGGTCATTTTCACCGCCGCGTTGGGGGTGAACATGCTCACGTGGGCGCGGCTGCGGCGCAGCTCGCCGGTGCGCGACGGCGAGCTGTTCGCGCATCTCACCTTCGACGTGTTGACGCTGACCGCGCTGTTGTACCTGGCGGGCGGGTCCACCAATCCGTTCGCTCCGCTGTACCTGTTGCCGCTCACGCTGGCGGCGGCGGCGTTGCCGTGGCTTTACACCTGGGCCATGGCGATGCTGACGGTGGGGTGTTACTCGCTGCTGCTCTTCTTCTACGTGCCGCTGCGCCACCGCCATCCGAGCCCCGCGGGCGGCGCGCTTCATCCGCTCGACGATTTTGGCTTGCATGTCTTCGGCATGTGGCTCGGTTTTCTGTTGAGCGCGGCGCTGATCGCGTATTTTGCGGTGCGCATGCGCGAGACGCTGCGCGAGCGCGACCGGCTGCGCGGGCAGATGCGCGAGCAAGAGCTGCGCCACGAACGGTTAGTCGCGCTCGGCACGCTCGCGGCCGGCGCCGCGCACGAGTTGGGTACGCCGCTGTCGACCATGGCGATTCTCACCAAGGAGTTGATGCGCGACGTCTCCGCCTCGCCGGAGAAGTTGCAAACGCTGCGCGACCAGATCGCGCGCTGCAAAGACATACTGGCGTCGCTTTCGGTGGCGACGGGGCAGACGCGCGCGGAGGGTGGAGCCGCCGAGCAACTCGATACCTACCTCGCGAACCTGATCGAGCGTTGGCGCGGTTCCCATCCGGATGTGAGAACCCACGTCCAGGCGAGCGGAATCGTGCCGGCGCCGCGCGTTGTCATCGATCAGACGCTCGGCCAGGCGCTGTTGAACATTCTCAATAACGCCGCCGAGGCGTCGCCGCTCGACCTCGAGATCGAAGCCGTCTGGACGCCGAGCGAGCTGGCGTTCGAGGTGCGCGACCGCGGACCGGGGCTCGCCGCCGATGTACAGGAGCACGCGGGAGAGCCTTTTTTTACGACGAAAGCGCCGGGCGAGGGCATGGGGCTCGGGTTGTTCCTGGCGCGCGGAACCCTCGAGCGCTTGGGCGGGACCGTGTCTCTCGCCAATCGCGACGACGGCGGCGCCGTCTGCCGCGTGCAATTGCCGCTCGAAAGTTTGCGGGTGCCGGATCGATGACGACCGCCGGCGAAACGCGTCCGACGCTGCTGCTGGTCGATGACGACAGGAGTTTCTGCGCGGTGATGGCGGACGCGCTCACCGCGCGCGGCTTGGAAGTTCGCGTGGCTCACGACGTGCCGCGGGCGCTCGCCGTCGCGGCCGAGGATCCGCCGGAGTACGCCGTCGTCGATCTCAAGATGCCCGGTCCGTCGGGTCTCGAGCTGGTGAAGAGTCTGAAGGCGCTCGATGCGCACACGCGCATTGTCGTCTTCACCGGCTACGCGAGCGTCGCGACGGCGGTCGAGGCGATCAAGCTCGGCGCGACTCATTATCTCGCCAAGCCCGCGGACGCGGACGATGTCATCGCGGCGCTGCATCGCGACAGCGGCGATGCGAGCGCGGCGATCGAGGCCAAGCCGCTGTCGGTCGGGCG
>JAJPKH010000158.1 GCA_021323795.1 Acidiferrobacteraceae bacterium
CCCCTCGCGGCGCGGCAGCGAAAGCGAGATGGTGCGGCGCTCGGGCGCATAGCGCGCGCGCACCGCCTCTTCCACTTCGGCGCGCGTGATCGTCGCGGCCAGACGGCGGCTGAGCTCGTACGCCTGGCGCGCGCCGAACGGGCGGCGGCCTTCGTCGAGCGCGGCGTCCATCAGGCTGATCCAGTGAGGCGCCGCCGCTTCGGCCTCGTCGAGCGACTCTTTCTCGAGGTCGGCCAGCATGACCTCGCGCGCATGGATGAACTCGGCGTCGCCGAAGCCGAAATCGCGCGCGCGCTTGAGCTCGGTCAAGAGCGTCTTGAGGATGGCTTCCCAATCCTCCGGCGCGCCTTTGGCGTGCGACTCGATGAGCATCTTGCCGAACGAGGTATCGGCGGCGGCCCACGCGGAAACGAACGGCACCTGGCCTTCCAGGATTTGCTCGCGCAGTCGGCGGTTGATGATTTCCTTGCCGAGCTTGTGGACCAGCCATTGGCGGTACCCGCCGACGCTCGAGAAATCGCGCGGCGACTCGAGCCAGGCGATATTGATGTCGGAGGAAATAAGGCCGTATTCGTTGACCACGTCCGCGCGGTCGCTTTCGTAGGAACGAATGCCGGAGCTGTGATTCGCCGGCGGATTGTCGACGCTCGGCCACGCGCTGAAGTGCTTGCGCACCAGCGCGTCGAGCTGCTCCACATCGACGTTGCCCGCGACCAGCAGGACGGCGTTATCCGGCCGATACCACTTGCGGTAGTACGCGCGCAACTGTTCCGCCGTCGCCCCGCGCACGACGCGCGCGTCGCCGATCGGCACGCGGTCGGCGAAGCGCGAGCCCGGCGTGAGCACGGCCAATTGACGATTGAAGGCGCGCGCCGCGGCGTTGTCGCGCGCGCGCCGCTCCGCCTCGACCACGCGGACTTCGCGCGTGATCTCGTCGGGATCGAGCGTGAGGCGATAAGCGACGTCGGCGAAGTAGAGCAGGCTCAGATCGACGACCTTCGGATCGTTCGGGATCGTGAGCTTGTAGACGGTATCGAGAAAGCTGGTCGTGGCGTTCTGATGTGCGCCGAACGTGAGCCCCGCCGCCTCGAAGCGCTTGAGCAGCGTACCGGCCGGAAAATTCGCGCTGCCGTTGAACGCCATGTGCTCGAGCAGATGCGCGAGCCCACGCTGGTCGTCGTCTTCGTTTAACGAGCCGGAACCGATGCGCAGCCACATGGAGATTTTTCCGGCCGGTCCGGCGTTCGGACGGATCCAGTAGCGCATCCCGTTCGGGAGCGTGCGGTACTGAATGCTCGATTCCTCCGGCAGCGGCCGGTTCGGCTCATCGGCGGTATCGGCAAGAACAACGGCGGGCGCGATAAACGCGAGGCACAACAGTAGGCGCGAGAAAATTTTCAGCAAAACGGGTAACCCTCTGCGCTGAGGCCCCCGGCGGCGTCCACGCCGGCCGGAAGCGGGTTGAAAGACGAATCAAATGCCGGCGTGCGACCGGCTGTCCCCGTTTGCTGTTTTTAGATCCCTGTGCTCAGGAATACCCCTGAACTCAGCCCTAAATTTAGCGGCTGAAGAGAAGCGGGTCCAGCCGGCGAAGGGGATGACCGACGGGGCGGACCCATAACCCGATGAGGTGGGGTGAAGCGAGGCGGGAAGGTTTTGGCGCGCCATGGAACATGGTTTCATGGAGGGAAGTGCGCCGAAATTGCGCTGAGCGCGTGATGCGCGTCAGTCTCGGAAACGAGATCGACGCTCTCTGTCGAGATTGATAATAAGTAGTGGCGGTTCCCGAGCCGCTGGAATGAAGTCGAGCGCCTCGGCCTCTCGTTTTCGGTGGGTTACGCTTCGCTCCATCCAGTACGCAATAAACGAAGCGCATTGCGCCGGACGAGAACAACCATTCTCGTACTCCACCCACCCTACATGAGTATTTTGAGATAGATGCTAGTGAAAATCCCGTGAGTGCGTCATCAACTCGCCGAGCAGCGTCGAGCGATCTTCCAGCCGCCGCGCGACCACGTGCAACACCTCGCCTTCGCGCTGGACTTCACCCTCCACGAACAGCAGCCGCGCCTGCACGAGCGCGCGTCGATAACGCTCGACCAAGCTCGGCCAGACGACGACGTTGGTATTGCCGGTTTCGTCTTCGAGCGTGAGAAAAATCACGCCCTTCGCCGAGCCGGGATGCTGGCGGCAGACGACGATGCCGGATGTGCGCGCGAAGCGGCCGTGCGGAAGCGCGCCTACCTCTTTCGCGGAAAGGAAGCCGCGCGCGGCGAGATCCTCGCGCAGGAAGGCGAACGGATGCGGGCCGAGGGTAAAACCGAGCTGCGCGTAATCGGCCGTCATGTCTTCGATCGGCGTCGGCGGGCGCAACAGCGGGATGGCCTCCGGCACCGAGACATGCGCGAGCAGCGGACGCACCGGTTCGATGCCGGCGATGGCCCAACGCGCGCGATAACGATGGCCGGCAAGTCCCTTGAGCGCGCCGCTCGCGGCGAGCGCGTCGCGATCGCGCCGGTTGAGCGC
>JAJPKH010000294.1 GCA_021323795.1 Acidiferrobacteraceae bacterium
CATAGTTACCTGTGCTCCTGATTGGCCAAAAAAAAATGGCGTCCATCGCCTCGGGGAAACACCCCGATTCAATGGACGCCGTTGTCCTGTGCGGCGACCGTCGTTGGTCGCCATTTTTTCGGCCGCACCGGGCGGCCGATCAATGCTCCGCGAGCGCCTCCTCCGCGGTAATAATACTTTCGGCCACTTCCACCATGCGCCGGCCGCGGTTCATGGCCATCTTGCGCAACACATCGTAGGCGTCGTCCTCCGGCAAATCGCGGCGGCGCATCAGAATACCCTTGGCCCGCTCGATGACGCGCCGTTCCGTGAGCTTGGCGAGCGCTTCGTCACGCTCGCTGCGCAGCGCCTGGAATTCGAGGAAACGCGTCACCGCCGCTTCCAATACCGGGATCACGCGGTTCGCGCGCAAGCCATCGACGACATACGCGCTCACGCCTCCCTTGATCGCGGTGCGGATGTCCTCCTCCGCGCTGCGGTCGACGAAGACGATCATCGGCAACGGCCGGCGCTCGTATACGCGGCGCAACGTTCGCAGCAGTTCGCGCCCCGAGGTTTCGACTTCCACCAGGAGCGCATCCGGTTGAAAACGCTGCGCCGCAAGCGCGAGATCCTCTGTCGCGCTGACGACACCGGTAACGTTGTGGCCGACAGCGAGAAGCGCGCGCTCGATCGGCGAGGCGTGCGTCTGCCGCTCGGCGACTAACAGAATCCGTAACGGAAACTTTGCGTGCTTCATCTGCTGTTCGCCTAGCAACCGCCGTGCCACGGACGTTGCATCGCCGAAATAGCCAACAATGAGCCGCTGCAAGGCTATTTTGCCTGGAACCGCGCGAAACAAACGTGCGTCCGCTGCACTAGCAGCGTGAAGACGCAAGCACAGTGGCGCGGACTTGGTGCAAACAATTGAGGATGGCGCCGGTTACGGGCGGAAGAAGCGGTGGCTTTGAGCGCCAAACAAAAAAAGAGCGGCCTCATTCGAAGCCGCTCCGATCATCCAGAAGTGCTTAGAAGCGCTGCGGGAACGGTGAATTTTACTTGGAGGCCGTACGCCGCACCGGGGCGGTCGGATAATGACGCAGCGTCTTGCCGACGTACAGCTGGCGCGGCCGATCGATGCCGTGCGATTCCTGCTGCAGCTCGAGCCAGTGGCTCACCCACCCGGCGGTGCGCCCGAGCGCGAATACCGCCGTGAACATGTTGGTCGGGAACCCCATCGCCCGCAGCAGGATGCCGGAATAAAAATCGACGTTGGGGTAGAGCTTGCGCTCGACGAAGTAGTCGTCCTTCAGCGCAATCTCCTCGAGGCGCACAGCGACCTCGAGCAGCGGATCGTCCTTGCCGATATGCGCCAGCACTTTCTTTGCCTGCGCCTGAATGACGCGGGAGCGCGGATCGAAGTTGCGGTAGACGCGGTGACCGAAACCCATCAAGCGGTAAGAATCGTTCTTGTCCTTGGCGCGCGCGATCGCCCGCGGAATGTTCTCGACGCTACCGATCTCCGTCAGCATCTTGAGCACGGCTTCGTTGGCGCCGCCATGCGCCGGGCCCCACAGCGAGGCGATGCCGGCGGCGATGCAGGCGAACGGATTGGCGCCCGACGAGGCGGCCATGCGCACCGTCGAGGTCGATGCGTTCTGCTCGTGATCGGCGTGCAGCATCAGGATGACGTCGAAAGCGCGGCCCAGCACCGGATCGACCTGATATTCGTCGGTCGGGCGGCCGAACATCATCTGCAGGAAGTTCGAGCTGTAGTCGAGCTTGCCGAGGGGATAGCGCTGCGGGCGGCCGATCGAATAGGTATAGCTCGCCGCCGCGATCATCGGCATCTTCGCGATCAACCGGATCGCCGCATGTACGCGGTCCGCCGGGTTCTGGATATCCATGACGTCGTGATAGAACGCGGAAAGCGCCCCGACGACGCCGACCATCACGGCCATCGGATGCGCGTCGCGGCGGAAACCGCGATAGAAGGACAATACCTGCTCGTGCAGCAGATTATGCATGTTGAGCGACGCCTCGAACTTCGCGAGCTCGGCGGCGTCGGGAAGCTCGCCGAACATCAATAGATAGGCGACTTCGGTGAAATGACTGTGCTCCGCGAGCTCCTCGATGGGATAACCGCGGTGCAGCAAGATGCCGGCGTCTCCGTCGATGAACGTGATGGCGCTTTTGGTGGATGCCGTGGCGCGGAAGCCGGGGTCGAAGGTGAACAAACCGTGCTTATTGTAGAGAGGTTGTACGTCGACGGCCGAGGGGCCAAGCGTGCCGTCGAGAATGGGTAGGCTCTGCTCACCCTCACTCTCGCTCACGGTGAAATTGAGGTACTTCTGCGCCATGTGTAGTCCCACCTAATGTGAAGAGACAATCTGGAAATCTAGCACCCCGCGCGGCATTCGCGACTGCCGAGGAAGGGCGGGGAGAAACCTGAAGCCTAAACCTTGCGATATTCGCGAGCAATCAGCGGGTCATTGAATCTGCTAATCCTTACTATCCGGTTCGGTCGTCGCAACCGGCGCCGGCGAACCGTCATCGCCCGTGCGACGATCGTAGATCCACTCGACCAAGGCCCGCTGGGCGGCCTCCGCCGCCCCGCTATTGGCGCGTGGATCATTATATAGTGAAACAATTACCACCCAGCGGCCGGCGGAATCGAGGACATAACCGGCCAGCGCACGGACGCCATTGAGGCTCCCGGTCTTGAGATGTAAGCGGCCGGCAAGATCGCCGCTGAAGCGATTGACAAGCGTGCCGTCCTGCCCGGACAACGGGAGCGCCGACATGAATTCCGGCATGTAAGGGCTTTGGTAGGCCGCGAGCAGCAGGCGGCCGAGACTATGCGCGGAGATGCGCGCCTCGCGCGACAGACCGGCGCCATTATCAAGCACCAGCTCGGGAAACTCGAGCTTACGGCGTTGCAGCCATTCGCGCACGACTCGACCGCCGCTCGCGGAAGTACCGGGCGGGCCAAACCGTTCCGCTCCGAGGGTGAGCAGAAGCTGCCGGGTCATTACGTTGTTGCTGAATTTATTGATGAGGCGCACGACTTCCGCGAGCGGCGGGGATTTGAAGGTATAAAGGAGCGTGGCGTCGGCGGGGGTCGCGCCCTCGCGCCAGCCTCCCTTGAGGCGCGCGCCCTGTTCTTCCCAGAGCGCCCGAAAGATCCCGTGCACGTAAGGGCCGGTGTCCGAAAGTACACGATAAAGCTCGGTCTCCCCGCACGCGGCTGCATAGTTGCCGCTGAAGAGCAGACGCGTTTGTTTTCCATCTCGCACCTGCATCGACCAGCGGTGCCCGCCTCCATGACACGGTCCGCCGATCAGCTTCAATTGGTTGTCGACCGGGACCGGTGGATCGGCGACCACACGCAGGCGTCGGGGCTGCGGAAGCAGGCGGATCTGCACCGCCTGAAAGTTGACGAGGAGCGCCCGCGGCAGCACGTTGTAGGCCCGCAGCGGCTGGCCGTCGAACTCCGCGGGATCGCCCGGCTCGTCCGCGAAGTAGCTCTGGTCGAGTACGAGGTCGCCCGTCACCTGCTCGAGTCCGGAAAGCCGCAGTCCCCGAACCAAACGCCAGAACTGCTCGATGACGAGATAAGGATCGCCGTAGCCCTTGAGGTAAAGGTCGCCGTCGAGCTTGCCGTCGCGCGGCGGCGCGCTGCCGTAGAACTCGGTTTTCCATTGATAAGCGGGACCCAGCTCCTCGAGCGCCGCGAGCGTGGTGACGAGCTTCAGCACCGAGGCCGGGTTACGCGGTACATCGGCGCCGACGCTCAAGAAGGGACGCGGGGCGCCGATGACGTGGGCGTACACGCTGAGGCCGGCCGTTGCCAGTCCCTGCCGTTTCATAATTTGCGCGACCGGCGGCGGGAGCTCGTCGGCGCCGGCGGCGCCAAGAAATACGAAGACGCCAACGATCAGCCCGACGATACATCCGGAAACCGGCTGGCGATTACGATGCATCGACATCTTCATCCTGCATTGCTACTCCACGTTTCGACGGCGCATGGGTCACGACCGGCACGTGCGCCTTGCCGTTCGAGATTATCGCGAGCGCGTCGAAGTAAAAAGTAGTTACACATTATAATTTTGGTAGCTGAAAGCAAATCTTTGGTTTAGGATATGCGCCTAATCGTGATAGCGTCACTATAAAAACATTCCGGCATTGCTAGACCTTAGCCATCAGCAAAAGGCGGCAGTGCAATACATAAAAGGTCCGCTCCTTGCGTTAGGCGGGGCGGGCAGCGGAAAGACGTCCCTCCTCGTCCACAAGATCGCCTGGCTGATCCGCGAATACGACGCCGATCCGGCTCACATCGTCGTGCTCACGTACGACGCGCATGCGTCCCGGTTGCTGCGCGGCCGCGTCGCCGACATACTCGGCCGGCAGGTCCCGACCCTGCGGGTTTCGACGTTCGGTGAATTCGGTCTCGCGTTGATACAGCAGCGTCTGGACGCGCTCGGCCTGTCCGCCGGCTTCAGCCTCTACGATCGCGGGGACAGCGAGGCGGTTATCGGCCGGCTATTGCGCGAAATGCGGCCGCAATATATCGGCCTGGCCGCCGCCGTCGCCCGCCAAATCGCGGCCTGGAAGCGCGCGCTCACCGCGCCGCCGGCCGAAAGCGAAGCGCCGGGACCGTCTGTCCCCGAGGTCGCTGCCTGGCTGTACCGTCGCTACGAGCAGCGGCTGCGAACCGCGAACGCGATCGACTTCGAAGACTTGGGGCGCAAAGCGGTCCGCATGCTCACGGCTGATGCGGAACTGCTCACCGAACAGCGAGCGCGCATCCGCTTTCTTCTGGTCGATGAATACGAGCGGACGACCGCCGCCGAACATGAGCTGGTACGTCTGGTGGCCGGGGACAGCGTCATCCTCACCGCGGCCGCAGACGAGAACCAGGTGCCGGGCGGCGCCCGCAGTCCCGCGGACAATCTTACGCGCCTTCGATCCGAGCTTTCGGAGCTGCGGGTAATCAACCTGGAGCAGAATTTTCGCTCGACGGCACGCATTTGCCGGGCCGCCGCGACGCTCGCCGGCGCCCGGCGCCCGATCCAACCGCCATTCACCGTTGGAGCAAATGCGGGCGCGCGATTGCGGGTGATGCAGGCGCGCACCGAGCAGATCGAGTCCCAGGGAATTGCCGACGCGCTCTTTACCCACAAGCGCCGCCACGGAGCGGACTACCGCGACTACGGCATCCTGTTTTCCCGGCGGGAACAAGCGGCTGCTCTCGAACGAGCCCTGCAAGAACGCCATATCCCCTATGACTTGCGGGGCGGGCCGTCCTTTTTCGATCAACCGGAAGTGCGCGATCTCTGGTCCTACCTGAGGCTCTTGGCCAATCCCGCGGACGACATCGCCTTTTTGCGCGCCATCAATACCCCGCGACGTGACATCGACGGCGCCACCATGGAACAACTCGTGCGCTTCGCGGCCGAAGTCGGCCGGCCGCTGCTCGAATGCGCGCTCGACGCCGAGCTGGCACGGGCGCTGGTGCCGCAACGTTCCGCCGTATTGCAGGATGTAGCGACGCTGCTCCAGGCCTTGCGCCGACACGCCGCGCACTCCGACCCGGTGCATCTCGCCGAAGAGCTTATCGTCGAGCTGCGGTACGAAGAGTGGCTGCGCGATACGTGCAACGACGTCAAAATCGCCGAGCGCCGGATGCAGAACGTCATCACCCTGGTTGACAAGCTCCGCCGCATGGCGAAACAGCGCCCCGAGGCGAACCTGCAGGCGCTGGTCACGCAACTGACGCTGCGCGCCGCCTTCCACGCGGACGAGAACGATGCCGCTGCCGACGCCGTGGCGCTGATGCCGATTGATTCCGCCAAGGGATTGGAGTTCGCGCACGTCTATCTTGTCGGATTCGAAGAAGGTCTGTTACCCGGCGTTGTCGAGACCGAGCGTGATATCGACGATGAGCGCCGTCGTGCTTATACCGCCGTCAGTTGCGCGCGCGAGAGCTTGACCTTGACCTGCGCGGAGCATCGACGCCTGACCGGCGACAGCGCCGCGCGCCGCCCGAGCCGCTTCCTCGCCGAGCTGAACACGGATGATCTTGAATGGGTCGGCATCGGCGACGGACGAAGCGCCGCCGAGCCGTTACTCGGCCTCGCCGCGAGCCGCCGTCCCGAAAACACGCACACCCGATACCGCTGACGACCCGGCCTCTACACGCGAAACGCCAACGGGTCAACCCGTTGCGCGCATATCCGATACCGGCGATCATATGCCCGTTCGCCCAAGGGCCGCCGTCAGGCGCCGACGCTGACAAATAGGGCGCACGCGATCCCTGCTAGCATTTGCCATACGAATCGGAATCGACGTATGCCGGAGAAACTCCAGGCGCCACTAGATCACGACTCCTCCGTGGTTCATCTCACCCCGGAGACGTTCGAGCCCGTTTACAACACCATTATCGGGCTCAAGTTTCCCGTCGACGTCGCGCGCGTGCTCGAGCTGCGTTATCTGATCAACCACGCCGCCGACGCCTTTCCCGAGCCGGCACCGACCGTGGACTACCGCGAATTTCGCGACGCCTTGCAAGCGGTGATCGACGCGACGGGCATCGAAAACAAGCGCCACAGCGAACGGCTGCTGCGGATACTCAGCATGCTGCGCGAGCTGCATTACGCCTACAGCATCAACACGCGGGATGCGGAAAACAAATTGCGCGCCGGCATGGCGGACAACCGCGAGCAGCGTCACCGGGCGATTCGCTACGCGCTGGGATTCACCGTCGCCGCCATCCTCTGCGCGATCCTATGGCTCGGTCTGAGCGATGCTCCGTGGCTGCTGAAGGTTCTTACCGCCGGATTCGCGGTCGCAACCTGGCTGTATGTCCGAACGATACCCACGCTCGATCACCAGCTGTCCGAGCTCGAGAAGCGCATGAATCAACTGCAACGCCACCGGGTAAAGTCGATCCACTGGCGCATGCTGGTGCAGAAACTTTCGCTGCTGCTCGGGTTCAAGCGCGACAGCGAGGTCGAGGCATTTCTCATCGACACCGATCCCGATCACTCCCATCCGCCTCGCCTGACGCACTAAGGCGGCGCACGCTCTTCCGCCGCGCCGTAGTCCATTTATCGAATCGCCCGGAGGGCGTCGATCCTACCCCCTCGGGTGATGCCGCGCGTGCAGCTCTTTCAACCTCGCGCGCGCGACGTGCGTGTAGATCTGCGTGGTGGACAGATCCGCGTGGCCGAGCAACATCTGCACGACGCGCAGATCGGCGCCGTGATTGAGCAAATGCGTGGCGAAAGCATGGCGCAGGGTATGCGGCGAGAGCGCCGTTTCGATGCGCGCGCGGCGCGCATAACGTTTGATGTTGTGCCAGAACGCTTGTCGCGTGAGCGGGCCGCCGCGCGCGGTGACGAATAGCGCGTCCGTCGCATGGCGTTTGATCAGGTGCGTCCGGGCCTCGCCGACGTAACGATTGAGCCAGCCGATGGCCTCTTCGCCAAGCGGCACCAGCCGCTCCTTGTTGCCCTTGCCGATAACGCGCACCAACCCTTGGGCCATGCCTGCCTGAGAAAGCTTCAGCCCGACGAGCTCCGACACCCGCAGGCCGGTGGCGTAGATCAGCTCGAGCATCGCGCGATCGCGCAGCCCGAGCGGGGTCGAGCTGTCCGGCGCCGCGAGCAGACGCTCAACCTGTTCCTCGCTGAGGGATTTGGGGAGCGGCCGAGGCTGCTTGGGCGAATCGATGAGCACGGTCGGGTCGGCCTCGATACGTCCTTCGCGCAGCAAGTAGCGGTAAAAACGCCGCAGCGTCGACAAAAGGCGGGCGGCCGTACGCGCGCTCGCGCGCTGTGCGCGGCGCTGCTCGAGGTAAGCCAGGAGGTCGTCGCGCGTCGCGACCGCCAGATCTCCGCGCCCGCGCTCGCCGAGAAAACGCTCCGCCAGAAGAAGGTCGCTGCGATACGCCGCGATCGTCGCCTGGCTCAGACCCTGCTCCAGCCAGAGCGCGTCGCAGAAACGGTCAATCAGCTCGCTATTGCCGCCGCTCATGGGCGAGGAGCCACCGCTTTATTTTCATCGCGGAACCGGATCGGCGCCCCATGAAGCCGCCGATCCCGCCGCGCCCCACCACGCGATGACAGGGCACGATGATCGGAATCGGATTGGTGCGGCAGGCGCCGCCGACGGCGCGCGGGGAGCTGCGCAGACGCCGCGCGATCTCGCCGTAGCTGCGTACCTCGCCCGCCGGAATGCGCGTCAGCGCGCGCCACACGCGCCGTTGGTGCGAGCTGCCTTCGAGCAGGAGGGGAATACCGAACGAGCGACGCGGATCGGCGAAATACGCTTCGAGCGCGCGACAAACACGGCGCACGAACGCGTCCTGGGGGGATTTAAGGGGGACACGAGCGGAAACGAAGTTGACGTCCACTACCCGCCCGGCTTCGGCGCGTACGGCGACTC
>JAJPKH010000207.1 GCA_021323795.1 Acidiferrobacteraceae bacterium
CCATGTTTTCGGTCGGCGCGCACGGCGCACGCTACATTTTCGAATTAATCGGTGCTTCCTTTACGCTTCAGTGCGCGCTCCACGTTTTGCTTGCGGGTCAACGCATCGCGCCAGCGATCGCCCGTATCGGCCAGGCGCTCCATGACGTTGGTCATCCTAAAGTCGAGCGGGTGCGCCTTCTCGAGTTCCTCCCACGTGAGCGGCATCGACACCGGCGCGCCCGGCGCTCCTCGGGGAGAATACGCAACGTTCAGCGTCTTGCCGCGAACGTTCATATTGTAGTCCATGAAGATCTTACCGGTTCTCTTCGGGACGCTCCATTCCATAGTAATGTCCTTAGGGTGCAGGCGCATCAGGTGGCGCCCGACCATCTCGCACATCTGGCGGGCCTCGTCGAAGGTGAACGTGCGCTCGATCGGCAGGAACACGTGCAACCCGGTTTTGCCCGAGGTCTTCACGATCGGCTCGAGCCCCATGCTTTGCAGCAATTCCCGCAGCCAGAAAGCGACCTCCTTTCCCTTCTCGAAGGCCACGGTATTGAGCTCGGGTTCTTCGCCCTTGGCCTCTTTGCCGGAATAGATATAAGGATCGATGTCGAAGACCACGTAGTCCGGGTAGTTGAGCACGGAGCCTTCGAGTGCTTGGAGCGAGCTCGCGTAGTCGGTGCTTTGGCTCGCCGCGTCCGGTCCCGGTCTTGCCCGCGAGTGCCACACGTGAAATTCGAGCGTGCCCGCTTGCGCGACCCACAGCAGCGTCGGCAAGTTATTGCAAACGATATAGTCGAGCCGCTCGTCTTTGTGTTCCGAGAACACGGTAACCGTGTCGGCGAACTCGGGCAGCTCGTGGTGCCAATGCTTTTGGAAAAAACGTTCGCTGTGGATGCCTTCGGGCATGCGGATCATCGTGAGCGGCCGGTGCGCCAAATGCGGCAGCATGTACGGCGATACCTGTACCAGATAACGCAGAAAGTCGCGCTTCGTCAGCGCCGGTTGTTTTAGCGCCGGATCGGCCGGCCAGTAGACCCGATCGAGATGCGTGAGGCGGACGGCGTGCGGCCCGACCGCGAGACTGAAGGCGTTCTTTTTGTTTTCGAGCTGGCGCAGGGTGTCGTCGATGATCGTGTGCGCTTGCGGTGCCGAGGACGGACTCGCCGCATGAGCCGGCTCCGTGCGCCGCACGCTCTTCGGATCGACATCGTCGCGCAAGCGCAGGAACACCGGCGCGCGCAGATAATTGTCCTGCGTCCAGTTTTGAAATTTCACTTCGGCGACGGTTTCGGGATTCAGCCAAACGGTGGGACTGTGCAGCGGCGGCTTCTCCACGAACGGGCGTTTATCGGTTCGCAGTTGCTCCAGGCGCGCTTTGACCCGCGCCAGCGTGTTCTCGTCGAAGCCCGAGCCGACATGCCCCGCGTAGTGCAGCTTGCCCTGATTCCAGTAACCGACCAGCAACGAGCCGAGCGGCGCGCGCGACCCCTTGCCTTTGGTGTAGCCGCCGATGACGAACTCCGCGCTGTGCGTCGATTTGACCTTGAGCCAGGACGCGGAACGCTTGCCGGCTTCGTATTTGCTGTTTTTGCGCTTTGCCATCGCGCCCTCGAAACCGTTCGCGAGCGCCGCTTGGTACAGCGCGATGCCGTCCTCGGCCGCGTGCACGAGCTGCACGTGGGGGGAGGGCAGCAGGCATTGCGCGAGGTAACGCCGGCGATCGGCGTACGGTGTGTCGCGTAAATTGATGCCGGCGAAGTGCAACAGGTCGAAGCCGTACAGTATTATCGGAACGTTTCGATCCGCGGCCGCGATTTCCTTTTCCGTTTTGAGCTGCACGCGGTTTTGCAGCGTGGCGAACGACGGTTTCCCGTTGGGATCGAATGCGACGATCTCGCCATCGAGGACCATGCCATGCACGGATTGCTGCCCGAGCTCGGCGATGAGGCCGGGAAACGCGGACGTAAGGTCCATGCCGCCGCGGCGCGAGCGGAACGTCACGCGCCCCTCGTCGATGAACACGAGCACGCGGTAGCCGTCGAGCTTCGGCTCCCACATCCAGTCGGGATGATTGAACGGCGCTTCGCCGATTTCCGCCATCATCGGCGCGAGCTGGGTCGGCAGCGCTTCGACCGCGCCCGCGGGCACGAGCTGTGTGGCGGGGCGCTGGCGCACCGGCGCGGTTTTCAAATCTTCCACCGTCAATCCGCAGAGCACGGAGCGGTTCCGGTCGGTGATAGCGACCTGCGCCGCGAAGCGGTCCTTGTGCTTAATCAGGAACCAGTTCTTCTTATCGGAGCTGCGTACCAGCGCCCACGATCCTTTCAGCTTCTCGCCGCGCAGCGTGAAACTGAGCTTGCCTTTCTCGAGCGCCGCGCGCGCCCGCCGTTCCGCCTCCGCCCGATCATGGAACCAATATTCGCCATCCTCGTCCGGCGACCACACGCCGCAATCCCAAACGATCACTTCGCCGGCGCCGTATTGCTTGGGCGGGATCACGCCTTCGAACGAGGCGTAATCGAACGGATGGTCTTCCACGTGCACGGCCAGGCGCTTGTCGCGCGGATCGAGCGAAGGGCCTTTGGGCACCGCCCACGACTGGAGGACGCCGTCCAATTCGAGTCGGAAGTCGTAATGCATGCGCCGTGCCGAATGCTGTTGCACCACGAAGAGCAGCGGGCCGGTGCGATCCGCCACTGTAGGCGCGGGTTCTGGGGTGACGTCGAACGCGCGCTTGGCGGAGTAGTCGCCCAGCCGTGCCGGCGCCTTCAAGGCCGCCGCCGGCTCCGCCTGCTTTTCCCGCGCAGACCGATCGGCCTTGCGTGTGGGCGAACGGAGGCGGGGCGAGACCGTCGCCAACAGCGTATCCCAGTGCACGTGTTTGCCGGTCGGCGCGGGACGTGTCCCGGCAAATGTTTGGTCCAAAATCTGAAGCTGCGAGATTTTGTCTGCTACGGCATAACGCCATCCGGTCGGGGGTTTCGAGCGACTTTCTCCGCCGGTCTGGAAATAGAAAAGCTGCGGGACGCCGTTTTTGACGCCGTAATCGTGCGGCTCGCCGGTGCGACGGCAGCCGTTCAGCACAAACGTCACCAGTCGTTTGTCCCGAATGGCGGTGCGAAGCAACTGATCCATGCTCGCGCTGTGGTGATTGATCTCTGCGCGCCGGACGTGGGTCTGCTTAGCGCGCAAGGGACGTCGCTCCCGGGAACGCCAAAAGCGCGATGACGGCGAAGGACAAGCGATTGCCTAAGGCAGCCGCGATTGTCGAGAATGGGAACGGCAGCAATTCCATTCCGCTTATTCTAGGAGCATGCAAGATGCAACTGTTAGCGGGAACCAGCGGATACTCTTATAAGGAATGGTGCGGGTATTTCTACCCGGAAAAGCTCCCGGCGGACCGGATGCTCAGGTACTACGCCGAGCGCTTGCCGACGGTCGAGATCAACAACACTTTCTACCGCATGCCGGCGGAGACCATGCTCGCCCGCTGGGTGAGCGAGGTGCCGGCGCATTTCTCGTTCACGCTCAAAGCGCCGCGGCGCATCACGCACGATAAACGCCTAGTCGAAGCGGGGCCGGACGTAACCGAGTTCGCGCGCCGCGCCGCCACGCTCGGGGACAAGCTCGGCGTGCTCCTCTTCCAGTTGCCGCCGTTCCTCAAGAAGGACCTGCCGCGATTGAATGATTTTCTCGCCGCGTTGCCAGCCGGCCGGCGCGTCGCCTTCGAGTTTCGTAACGAATCCTGGCAGGCGGACGACGTGTACGAAGCGCTGCGCGCCCACGGCGCCATGCTCTGCGTGACCGACACCGACGAAGGCGACACGCCATTCGTCGCGACGTCGGATCAAGGTTACCTACGCCTGCGGCGCACGCACTACGACGACGCCGATCTGCGCGCTTGGGTGGAGCGGATCGCGGAGCAACCCCTGGAACGCGTCTACGTGTACTTCATGCACGAAGATGAAGCGTTGGGCACGGGATGGGCGCAACGCGTGATGGAGCTCTGGCGGGCGCGGTTGTCCGCCTAGCCGTCCGCAGATGACGGGTGCCGGCCGGGCGCGACGGTCGCGAACACGTTCCATTGGGGCGTGCGAATAAAGTACAGTGGCGATCCGTCGTCTTGGGAGAGGAAGGGATCATGGCGCTCAACGTGTTCAGCCGTCTTATGCCCCGCGAAGAAAATTTCACCGCGCTTTTTTGCGAGCAGGCGCGGACCATCGTCCAGGCGGCGCAGGAGTTACAGCGCATGATTTACGGAGACGGCGCTCCGGCGGAACACGTCGCCACCATTCGCGCCATCGAGGCGACCGCCGACACCGTGGCGAAGAAAATTTTTATCGGCGCGAATCGCACCTTCAACGCGCCGATCGACCGCGAGGATATCCTCGACCTCGCGAACGACCTCGACGACACCGTCGACCTCATCGAGGATTTGGCGAAGGGCATACAGCGCTACGAAGTGCGCGAATTTCCGAAAGAAATGCGCGCGATGGCGGACGCGGTGGTTCGATGCGCCGCGGTGCTGCGCGAGGTGATGCCGCTTCTCGATGCGATTACGCCGCAGCACAACGCCATCTTCGCGCTCTGCGACAAGGTGGGTCAGATCGAGGGCGAGGCGGACGAATGTTTCGACGCCGGCCTTACGCGGCTGCGCGTGCAACTTCGCGCCGGCGAAATCGATACGCTGGCGTATATCGACCGCAAAGAGCTCTACGAGCTGCTGGAACAGGTCGTCGATCGATGCGACGACGTGGCGAACGCGATCCAAACGATCACCGCCAAGCACGTGTAGCGCGCGGTTCGGCTCCGAGCGCGAATAACAAAATGGATGCCGTCGTTCTCGGACTGCCGACGCTGATCGGACTTATCGCGGTCGCGCTCGCCTTCGATTTCCTGAATGGGCTGCACGACGCGGCCAATTCGGTCGCGACGGTGGTCTCCACGCGCGTCCTGCGGCCGCAGACAGCGGTCATCTGGGCGGCGTTCTTCAATTTCATCGCATTCGCCGTATTCGGTCTGCATGTCGCGCGCACCATCGGCACCGGCATTGTCGAGGCGGGCGTCATCGATGCGCGCGTGACATTCGGCGCGCTGGCGGGCGCCATTGTTTGGAACGTGATTACGTGGTGGCGCGGGCTTCCTTCGAGCAGCAGCCACGCGTTGATCGGCGGTTTGGTCGGTGCCGGTCTCGCCAAAGGGGGATTGGACGCCGTCGTCTTCGGAGGCGTCGCCGCGACCGCGGCCGGTATCGTGCTGTCGCCTCTCATCGGGTTCGTGCTGGCGCAATTGCTCGTGCTCATCGTGCGTTGGGTGACGCTGCGATTGACGCCTTTCGCGATCGATCGCACGTTTCGCATCCTGCAGCTCGGCTCGGCGGCGGCCTACTCGCTCGGTCATGGCGGCAACGACGCCCAGAAGACGATGGGCATCATCGCCGTGCTCCTTTATTCGCAAGGGTTGTTGGGCGGCGAGTTTTACGTGCCGTTCTGGGTCGTGCTCACCTGCCAAGCCGCAATGGCGCTTGGCACGCTGATGGGCGGATGGAGAATCGTGCACACCATGGGCTCGCGCATTACCAGCTTGAAGCCGATCCAGGGTTTCTGCGCCGAGAGCGGCGGCGCCATCACGCTCTTTCTCGCGACGGGTCTTGGTGTGCCGGTCTCCACGACGCACACCATCACCGGCGCGATCATCGGCGTCGGCGCGGCGCAGCGCACTGCGGCCGTGCGCTGGCATGTCGCGCAACGGATCGTTGCGGCGTGGCTCTTCACCGTTCCGGCGGCGGGACTCATTGGCGGAGCGGCTTATATGCTGGTTAGCCTGCTCTAAAGCAGCGGCGACGCGCACGCGTCTCGGTGACGCTGTACTTCTTGCGTCTGCCGGTGAGATGACACGGGCGCGCTAAGCCTGTTCTTGCGCCTCGGCGGTCGCGCGCTGCATGCGCGACTTTGCCGCCGGCGGCGGACGCTGACGCCGGGACTACTTAGGAAGCTCTGGTTAATTCGACGTAGGGTGCGTTCCACGCACCCTGGTTTCGATCGGTGCGCGCGGCGCATGAATTAATCAGAGCTTCCCTGACTGAATTAGGATGGATCGGCCTGCGACTTTTGCGTGACCGTTGTCGGCGAAGGCTGGCTCGCTCGTTTCGGCAGCCAGTTGCCGTCGCGGTATTCGTCGAACGCCGGATGATCGTGCACCGCGTTCAAGCGGTTCGGATATCCGGCTTTCCACAGTAGATAATGAAATGACTCATGCCGCATCACGGCCGGGCCGGTAATCATGATCTCCCCGGTCTCGAAGCCGGTCCATCCATGATCACCGCCGAGATCTCCATCAACGCGGTTGTGGATCGGATGTAGGCGGGCGAAATCCGGCACGCTCATGACGCGAACGACGGGGCCGGGCACGTCCTCGAGGTCGAGGTGATAACGTGCTTCGACGTCGCGCTTCGCTTGCATATACGCCGCGTCGAGCCGGGAAGGATTGAACGGCTTCGCGTCAGGATCGACGTGCACGCAAATGCCGCTCGGCCCTTGGTAATCGCAGCCGTCTGCCGGCGACGCCAAATGTCCCGCGGTCGACGTGCAAGCCGTTAGGAACAGGGCGGCGGCGGCCAATGCCCCAAATACCTTCGCAGGAGTACGGTTAGAGGCGCAAAAAAATTGCGCGGTCGTGGTTGAGTTGCGCATACGCAAAGTAAACCAGTACCCGCACTTTCGCTGCAAGCGGTAACCCGATGACTGAACGATTTTTGCCGTTCGACGGTGATCTCGGTTATTACACGGCGACGTGCGGAGGTTTCACGAGTGCGGCGCGTGCAATCGGAGACGCGTGGACCGCGATTGTCGCCATCGCGATCGGCGCAGATTCCCGAATAGACAGTCGTTCCACGTCTTCGCGCGTCATCGGCGCTGCTGCGATATGGCGAGTATGATGATGCCGAAGGCGGAGATGGATTTTATTTCAGGAGGACCGGATGAAACGGAAGGCGTCGGCGGTGTGGCAGGGCGGGCTGAAGGATGGCAAGGGCGCCATTTCAACGGACAGCGGAGTGCTGTCGGGGACCCCGTACTCATTCGGCACTCGTTTTGAGAATGGCAAAGGCACCAACCCGGAGGAGTTGATCGGCGCCGCGCACGCCGGTTGCTTTTCGATGGCGCTGTCCGGGCAACTCGGGAATGCCGGCTTGGTCGCCGGGCGTATCCAAACAACGGCGACGGTTTCCCTCGAAAAGACGGACGCCGGCTTCACGGTAACCGCGGTCCACCTGGATGTAACTGCCAAGATTCCGGGTGCGAGCCAGGACGCATTCGAGAAGGCGGCGAATGGCGCGAAAGCCGGTTGTCCGATATCGCGCCTCTTGAACGCCAAGATCACGATGGAAGCGCGGCTCGAAAACTAGCGGCATGCCGACGTTACGGCGGGCGGGCTGAACGCGGAACGGCGCCTTCGTGTCATGTCTAACGGGTATGAGCTCGGCAAATCCTCATCGCAATGCGGTATTACATGCGGCCCTGGCGGTAGTGGACGGCAAGTTACCGCAGCGTGCCTTTTTCGCCCTGGTGCAGCAGGGCGATTACGACGATCGCCGGCTGGCGAAGCTCATCGGCAGGATCGAACATTTGCCGTCGAAGTCGCGCTTGTTTGGCGTCGGAACGAAAGAATACGAAGTGGAAATGGCCGAGATCCGACAGCTGATTGCTGAAGCTGAAGAGGGTTGAGCGATCGGCGCGAAGAGGTGGCGAGCGCTTTGCGGTCTACCCCGCCTGTTGCTGCTCCAGCGCTTGCTTTAACCGTTCGAGCGCGTTGCGCGACGTCGTGTTCATGATGCGTCTTACGATCAGCAGATCGACGAGCGCCAGAATCGCGTTCGGCATTTGGTAGGCGAGGTCGCGCCGGAAGCGCGTGCCTGCGCCATCGGAGGTTAACTCGTACCGAATCGTCGCGCGGCCGCCGTGTTCGCCTTGGCCTTCGATCGTCCAGCGTCTCGGCCGCTCGCGTTCGAGCACGGTCCAGAGCACGCGGTCTCGCTGCCAACCGACCTTGATGTCCTCGCGCACTTGCTCGCCGATGTTCAGCGACTTGTTGGCCGGGGTGTCCACGCGGATCGAGGACGGATGCCACTGCGGCCAGCTCGCGGGCGTCGTGACGTAATCGAAGACGGTTTCGATGGGGCGGTTAATGCGGATACTTGTGACGAGGCGCGTCATGGGGTGCTCCGTACCGGCAGAGACGTTATCGGCAGTCAGGGTGTCAACCGCTTCCGGCTACGATGCCCGGGTGCGCCGAACAGCAAAATGATGCTCTTATTTCGTTAAAAATGAAAAATGATCCGCTCATTCAGGTTACCTATTTTCACGCACGGCCGGACGGCAAAATCGAGGCCGTGGCCCCGACCGGGCGGCGGGAGTAGGCAGTGGGCCGCCGCACGGTGTAGCATAGGTCCATGTTCGAACGCCGCTCACGCCATAAATTCCGCATAGGTCAGGTCGTCCCGAGCTCCAATACCACGATGGAGACGGAGATTCCGGCCATGCTCCGCGCGCGCGAGCAGCACTTTCCGGAGCGATTTACTTTCCATTCCGCGCGGGCGCGCATGCATCGGGTGACCGCGGAGGAGCTCGCGGCGATGAATCGCGAGGCCTTGCGCGCCGCCGCGGAGCTCGCGGATGCCCGTGTCGATCTCCTCAGCACCGCCTGCCTCGTCGCGATCATGGCGCAAGGTTTCGGTTATCACCGTCAGGTCGAAGAGGATTTCCGCCGCGTCGTCGCCGACAACGGCTCACAGGCGAAGGTTATGACGTCGGCCGGCGCGCTCGTGAACGGGCTGAAGACGCTCGGCGCCAAGAAGGTATCGGTGCTCGCGCCTTACATGAAGCCGCTGTGCGACAAGGTGGTGGCGTACATTGAGAACGAAGGTATTGAGGTCGTCGATCGGATCGCGTTCGAGATCGCGGACAATCTCGAGGTCGGCCGGCGCGACCCGATGCTGCTGTTGGACGACGTGAAACGGCTGAACACCGCGAATGTGGATGCGGTCGTGCTGTCGGCGTGCGTGCAGATGCAGTCGCTGCCGGCGATTCAGCCGGCCGAAGACATGCTCGGCATTCCGGTCACGTCCACTTCCGTCTGCACGGTGCGCAATATGCTCGATCTGCTCGGGCTCGAACCGAGCGTGCACAATTGCGGCCGGCTGCTGGC
Organism: Acidiferrobacteraceae bacterium; assembly: GCA_021323795.1. Classification (GTDB taxonomy): domain Bacteria; phylum Pseudomonadota; class Gammaproteobacteria; order Acidiferrobacterales; family Sulfurifustaceae; genus JACQFZ01. The sequence continues at coordinate 9,192 of JAJPKH010000207.1, forward strand.
CGGTACGCGCTACAACGCCGCTAAGAAAGTAGTCGGGGAGTAGCGCGGTACAGAGCGCCGTTTACTATCGGCCCACGCAGTCCGTCCCTCTTTCCCCACTTCCTTTACGCCCAACCCGTTTGCGATCGTCAGCGCGCGCCGGCCGGCGTTGGGCATGTGGTGCGCGAGAACTTCGCATGACGCAACTCTTTCCATGAACCAGCCGAGAAGGCGCCGCGGATTCCTTATCCGCCGCGGTTAGGGATGCACGTCCTGCGTGAACCACTCGGTCGGCACTTCGCGACCGCGGCCCTGCGCCTTCGCTTTGCGATACACCACCGCGCCGACCGCCGCGAACTGGTAACCCATGCCGATATTATTAAGGAAACAGGTGATGTGCTCGGGCAGACCGCGGCCGGGCGTTCGTCCCGCGATGAGTTGCGGCAGCGTGGGCAGCGTGTCGAAGTTGATCTCCTTCATCAGGTTCCAGCCCTTGCCTTCTTCCTTGTCCGGCACGATGAGGCCCGGCGTCGTGATGTGCATGGGCGCGGCGTCATGGGTATGAATTACCACGCGGTCGGCACGCTTGATCGCGGCGGGCTCCAGTTCGGGACGCTTGATCGAGGAGAGATGCATGCCGGGCTCGAGCCAGCGCTCGAAGAAAACGTTGTCGATGGTGTTGGTGGCGCACATGACGATGTCGGCGCCCTTGACGGCGTCTTCGGCCGAACCGACCGGCGTTACATCGACGCCAATCGTTTCCGTCGTGGCGCGCGCGAAGGTCGCGCGGTGTTCCGCGTTCGGACTGTAACAGCGGATACATTCGATATTACGCACGGCGGTGACGGCCATGAGCTGCGCGCCGGCCTGCCAACCGCTGCCGAGCAGGCCGACGGTGCGCGCGTCCTGCCGCGCGAGATATTTGACGCCGAGGCCATTGGCCGCTCCGACACGCATGCGTTGCATATAGCCGTCCGGAAAGATCGCGAGCGGTTCACCGGTCTCGGTGCTGAAGAGCAGAACTAAACCCACCCAGCGACTGTTCGGCGCCGCCGGAATTTTTTCGCGGCGTTTGGTGCCGCTGCGCTGCGGCCACGTGACGATGTCGGAATTAATGCGCACGGCGCTCACACCGAGCTTGGGCGCGATGCCATCCATGGTCTTGAGCGCATATAAGGCGTCGGGGCTTGCCGTAGGCACGAGGGAATCCGAGCGCCGCCGGTTCGTGCCGCGACCGAACGCCAGCTCGCGGTAAGCCTCCTCGAGCGCCGCGATGCATTCCGGCATGGTGAGTAGCGCGTCGACATCTTCATTCGAAAGGATGAGCGTCATGCGATCCTCGACTCTGCTGGCGCGTCCCGCCTGGGATGCCAGTATGTCGTCTTTCGCGGCCGAGCTACACCTGAAGGAGGCGTACGGCGGGCGCCGGTTGCCCGGTGGCGATGCGGCACTTGCCAATTTTTTGGCGTCCGGGACCGAATCGCGGCCGTCGGTAGACTATATAAATAGGGAGGGTTGGTGCTCCCGAACGCGATATCTATCAAGCTTTTGCGCGCGCCGGACACCCGGGGCGGCGGATGCCGCCGCTTCATGCTCATGTCGAGAAAACAGTGGCCTACTTTATGCGTGAAGGAAGCCATGGGGCCGAGTAAACGCACCAATAGCCAAAAGTCCGTCAAGAAGCGGAAGAGCCATGCCAAGGCCACGTCGCGGCCGGCGCGGCGGTATAGCGACGATTTGAAGAGCGTCCTCGACCTCTCCTCGGACTGGTACTGGGAACAGGACAAGAACCTGCGCTTCACGCGGTTCTCGGGGAAGAGCTTTGCCGAGAGCGGGCTCGACACGGCTCGGATGATCGGTAAAACCCGCTGGGAGATGCGGGAACTGGTTGTCGATCCGATAGCCCAGGCCGCGGTGCAAGCGAAGATGGATGCCCGCGAACCCTTCTACGATTTCGAATACAAGCGCGTCGAGCCGGATGGACGCGTCCGCTACATCGTCACCAGCGGAACGCCCGTGTTCGACGCGGCCGGCCGCTTCACCGGCTATCGCGGGATCGCCAAGGATGTCACCGAGCGTATTCAAACGAAACTGCGATTCGCGATCGAACACGGCGTTACGCGCATCCTCGCGGAAGCGGGCAGCATCGCCGACGCCGCTCCTCGGATCATCCGCTTGGTTTGCGAAACACTCGGTTGGGCCTGCGGCTCGCGCTGGGAGCCCGACCAGGGTGGCGAAGCGATTCGCTGCGCCGAGACCTGGGGCGTCGCATCTGCCGATGTCGAAGCATTTCTCGAAGCCACGCGGCGGTTGCCGCCGTCGACGCAACCCGGCGGGCTGAACCGGCGCGCTTGGGCCAAGGGCGAGCCGTTGTGGATGCGCGATGTCACCCAGGAAGCGACGTTTCGACGTGCTCCCGATGCGCTGAAGGCCGGCTTGCGCAGCGCATTCGCGTTCCCGATCAAAGTCGGCGCGCAGGTGATCGGCGTCATGGAGTTCTTCAGCCATGATATTCATCAGCCCGACGAGGAGCTGCTCAACGCGACCCGCTATATCGGGAGCCAGATCGGTCAGTTCATGGAAAGGAAGCGGGCCGAGGAGGCGCTGCGTGAGAACGAAGCGCGCTTCCGCAGCCTGACCGAGCTGTCTTCCGACTGGTACTGGGAGCAGGATGAGAACCTGCGCTTCACCAATTTCTCGGGGACGGGACTCGGCGCGACCGGTATCGAGGCGGCCGACTTGATCGGCAAGACGCGCTGGGAGCTGGCGGGAATGGTTTTCGA
>JAJPKH010000009.1 GCA_021323795.1 Acidiferrobacteraceae bacterium
CGAAGAACGAACATGCGGTTGTCCCGGCGAGAATCCATTGAACCGCGGAAAACACGACGTCGACCTCCTTCGATGACAAGGCGCGAAAGGCATGGCTCAGCGCCGAAGCGCACGTCGATTCGAACCAGCTAACCGGACGCGCGATAGCTGTTGTTGTTCCGATAAGGTACGACGCGCAGCCGTCGCTCGAACAGAGCGCCTGCACGGCCGGAACGCGGGCGTACGTACTGCTGGTCGACGGTGGCATCGTCGGGAGACGTTGGCACGAACAGGCCGCGCAGTTGTTCGAAGAGCCGTCGCGAGAACGCGAAAAGAAGCTCAATCCTCCGCGTAAAACAATCTCCGAGCCAGGCGCCGCCCTCCACTTCTATCTGCAACCACTCTGGCCGCACCTCCAGACGCAGGGCGACGCCGCTATCTTTCAACACACGGAGCACGGTTTGAATCGCACGATCCAACGCTTTATCCCCGCTCGGCGCCGTTTTCGACCCCGGCTCGCCGGATACGCGTATATCGACCTCGGGAAACCGCGAGAAGTCACCGATCTGCACCAGTCCCACGCGCGCACCCTGGCGCATGAACGCCACAGGGCCGAGCGCCAGCTTGCGCGAGAACTCGAAGGCGGGCCACGTGGGCAGTACGTCGAGAATGGGGCGGTTCAGCGTCGCGAGCAGCCACTGAGCCCCCATCCTGGCTTTGGCCTGAACGCCGCTCAGGGAGCGCGACACATGCAAATCCGTGCCGCCATGCGCGGACACGAGTCGTTTCAAATCTGCTGGGCGAAACCAATATCGCCGCCAATAGATAATGACGGCCGCGAGCGCCGCGATCGAGAGCAAGAGTAAAGCAGTGGCACTTACGAAGACACGGTGGGAACGCGCGTCATGCAGTAAAGCGATCGACAGCGCCGGTACGACGACAACGAGGATATTTGCGACCGACCACAGTGCCAAGTGCGCGTGATCGCCTAAGGGAGGCTGTGGCAGTTTGCTACTCCGTCGATGCATTATCGTCGGACGACACATCACATACATTCACCGGTTGTTTTCGGCACGCTCGTCGGGTGTTCCGTAGTGGCCGCTTAGCTTTGCCCGCATCAGGCCAAGATAAATGGCAGCAAGATAAGTGAATATGGCGCAAGCGTGAACATAGACCGTTCGGTAATTCTTGGCCGCATAAAACTCGTCGAGAGACTCGCCCAAATAAACGTTCTGGCGTTTCAACCACGCTAGGTAATCTGTTAATCCATCACCCACTCGCGGAACGTCTTTGCTTAGGCGCATTTTCAGCTGCTTCGGCAACAGTCGATCGAAGGGTTTGTGGCGCAAATCCTCCGGATACCAGTCATCCCGGAAGATCCACCACGAAAAGTTTTCCCCGTTTGCACCCGCGGGTGGTATGTGCTCTCTGGCGATTTCGATATCCGCCTCCAACGTGCTTAGAAAAACGCCCAGGCGCCAGTTTTCCCGCTCTGCTTTGGAACACAGGAACCACGCCTCGATTTGCGCCGAAACTAGCTCTTCGACACGCCGGAGACTGGTTTCGAGGTAGTGTCGTCGCTCCTGCGACAATCGCTGAAAGTCGTCGCGTTGCACCAACGGAGCAGGCAGGGCGCGGGACTGAACCCTCTTCCACCGTGGCGATCTTTCGAGAAACGCTTGCCGCATGTTTCTGGATTATGGCACAGTTCCCTTTACGGAGGCGGCAGGCTTCGTGCCTGCGCCACGGCGGCTTCCCACTCCGGGAGCTCGGGCAGTGGTACGGCAACAGCGCTTGTAGTGACGAACGTACCTCCTTTCATACCAACTCCCTAGCTGTTCTGCGAATTGATCTACTGAATCAAAACGCTAAGGAAACGTATGAACGGCAACTGCGCTTCTGGGGCTCGAAAATACACTGCACGGGCGCATTTGTACGGCGCTCGTACAACACTTTCACGTACAGAAGGCAGATTCGAATTACGAATATTTTTTATTTGCATGCTGAGACTCGCGTCTTACCAAGATGTATAGATCGCGGCGACATCGCATAGGGGCGCCAGCAAAGCTGCGCGAGTCATGTGCACTGAAGCGTCGATTTAACTCTCGTCCTCCATTTGCGGGTTGGCGTCGCCAGCGTGCATGGTAATGCCCGTCGTACCTGCTAATTTTGAAGAATGCGAAGTTGCAGAGGGATCATGACATGCAACAGAGTCTGTGCTTGAATGGCCCCAATCCTCTGCTTGAGAACCAGGCGTTAAACAAGAGGCGGGATTTATCTGCGCAGAGGCACGACGCGCAATTCTCGTTCCAATAGCGCTATCGCCCGGACGGGGCGCTTGCGCCGGTACTCCTGCTCCACCGTGGCATCGTCCGGAGATACGGCCGCGAATGACCCGCCGAGCTGCTTGAGGAGTCACCGTGAGAAATCGAAAAGCAGCTCGATTCTCCGACTGAACCGGCCGCCCAGCCATGCGCCGCCGTCCACCTCTACCTGCATCCACTGCGGGCGAACTTCGACCCGCAGCGCGAAGTCACTGTCGGCCAGCGCTCGCGCTGCGACTTCAATCGCGCGGTCAAGCGTCGCGTCGCCACTCGGGCCGACGGCTGTACTCGCGCCACTCCGAACAACGACATTGACCTGCGGGAACCGCGAGAAGTCGCCGAGCTGTACGAGCCCCACCCTCGCTCCCTCACGCATGAAGTCCATGACCGCGAGCGTTAGTTTGCGCGAGAACTCGTAAGCGGGCCACGCGGACGCGGGCAGGAAATCAAGAACCGGGCGGTTCAGAGTTGCGAGCAACCAGCACGTACCGACTCTGGCCTTGATTTGAATGCCGTACAGCGAGCTTCGCTCGTGAAACTCGGTTCCCCCGTGCATCAAGACAACGCGTCTCAAGTCAGCCGGCCGAAACCAGTACCGCCGCCAATAAACGACGAGACTCGCGAGACCGGCCAGCGCCAAGCCGAAAGCCGCGGCGAGCTGGTCAAGCCGACCACCAGAACGCGGCAAATCGTGAAGAAAAGCGATCGATATCGTCAGTATGGTAACGGCAAGCACCAGAGCTGCCCACCACAAGGCCGCGTGCGCAAGCTCGCATAGGTGTCCATCCGGACGCGACGGCTCCGACTTACTATTCATGTCTCCATAATAGCTCGGTAGCCGGACCTATTTAGAAGAACCCAGCCAGCAAGCGCCGATTTCGAGTGGATGTAGGCATACATGCGTCGCCGCAGAGGGGCCCTTAGCTCCGCGGTTATTGTTAACAGCCAAGTAAGGAGCAGCACCAGCGCCGTTACGATCACGGTAACCACGTAAAGGAACGCGATGGCAGCGAAAATCCCCGTGCCGGCCAAGATCGAAAAGACCAGCGCGTCAACGACGAAATGGATGTAAATCGCGGCGAGAATGGCGAGCAGGCCGGCCGCGATGGCTGCCGCAACCGATCCAGTCTTGTCGAAGACGACCCACGCCGTGAGCGCGACGCCCACAGCGGCGACAGGAACGCCACCAAGATCTGCGAAGGCGCCAAGCCTGTGCCGCCAAGTGCACCGGGAATTACCGTCCAAACGATGGTGCCGACGAAGCTTGC
>JAJPKH010000084.1 GCA_021323795.1 Acidiferrobacteraceae bacterium
CAGGGCTTCGACGGCGGCGGCCCGGACGACAGCTACGTGCGCGAGTGCATGTTCGGCGGCACCTGGGGCGCCTTCGGCACCGCCGGCTGTCACTTCTTCAACGCGGACCATGAAATCTATCGCGGCATCCGCGCGGTCGCCGCGGTCCGGCGCGCGCAGCCGGCGCTGCGCTACGGGCGGCAGTATTTTCGCGAGATCTCCGGCAACGGTAGCGACTTCGGCCATCCGCTCGACGGCCGCTGCACGCTCGCTTACTCGCGCATCCTCGACACCGAGGAAGTATTGGTGGCGATGAATCTCACGAACCAATCGCGCGAAGACGGCGTCACGGTGGACCGCAAGCTGAGCGCCCGCGGCCAATCGATGCGCGACTTGCTCGATCCGGCGCGTCGCGTCACGGTGGAAGAGACGCCGAGCGGACGCGCATTCGTGCGGCTCGCGCTGCCGCCGCACGGGCTGGCGATCATGAAGTGCGGATGATGGGCGACGGTCAGAGCGGCCGACTGAAGGGACGCGCAAGAAAGAAAGGAAAGAAACCAGGGCGCCCGGATGGCGCTCTTCATCCGGGCGGCATTTTCAAACCTGGATCTTCGCCTTCGCGGGACGGCCAGCGAGTGCCGCGGGCCAAGCGACGCACAAGTGGATTTATTAGCGTAGCCGGGCCGTCGCGCGGCGCTCGACTAATGCGTTACGCGTGTGACGCCCTGCCCTGAGATGATGTGCACTTTGTCGCCCGGCTTGAATTCTTCTTCGCCCGACTGGGTCACCGCGATCAGGCGGCCGCCCTCGAGCCGCACGATAATTTCATAACCCTTTTCGCGCGTCATGCCTTCTTCGGCGGCCGCGCCGGCGATACCGCCGACCACCGCGCCCGCGACGCCGCCGACCGCCCGGCTGATATCACCGCGCCCGCCGCCGCCTCGCCCGATGATGCCGCCGGCCACACCGCCGGCCGCCGTGCCGATGCCGCTCTTGGTGCCCTCGATCAACACCGGCCGCACGCTTTCCACCGTGCCGAGTTGCACGTCCTGCACCGTGCGCGCCTGGCGCCGCTCATAAGCGCTGCCCGATTTGCTTGACGCGCAACCGCTCAGCGCCAGCGCCGCCAAGAGCGCCATGATAAGAAACCGTCGCATAACTCCTCCTGTTGAAACAATTAAAACGAAGTGTAGAGGGTTTCGGATGACTCGGCGGCGGCGCGGATAGTCGGGTGGACGGAACCGAATCGCGGACGCCGCCTCATGCGCGTGCGAGATCGTGCCGCGCGCACAGATATTCCAGCCAGAGGTCGGCCAGTGCCTCCTGCAGGCGGTTTTGGCCGAGGCGCTCGTCGAGGTTGTCGAGATCGACGATCTCGAGCGGCTGGTCCTGCCAGGAACAGCCGAATACGGCCTTGGTGCGCTTGCCGGTGAGCGGGTCGATCTGCCACTGCAAGCACTGCGAGCACACGCCCTTCAGCATGCATTGCATCGGTGTGCTGATCGAGGCGATGGTGTGCCCGGTTCTGCAAAAGTACGGGGCAAGCTCCGCCCGCTTCGCGTCACGCACGCGCCGCACCAAGCGGCTGCCGCCGACGATGATCAGCCGGTCGACTTGCTCGAGGGGTATCGGCGGCGCAAGACCGGCCGGTTCCAGCGCGCCTTGCGCATATTGCCCGATCGCGCCGACGATGGAGCCGGCGGCGGCGCGATCGCAGGCGCGTTGCGCCGCGATGCGCCCGCCGTTCTCCGTGCACCAGACCACCGTGTCCGCGGCCTTCTCGATTTCCGCGCGCAGGAACACGTCGTCCGGTTGCCGGAACTGCGCGAAGCAGAGCACGCGGTTGCCTTGCGCCCGCAGCGCGGGGCCGACGGCGAGGAAGTGGGCGATGCCCAAGCGGTCGACAACGACCATCACCGTCTCGCCGCCGTCGGGAATTTTCATGCGCACGCCGGTCGGTCCCATGAGCGCCACCGGCTCACCTTCGCGCAGCGTGGCGCAGATCTTGGCGCTTGCGCCTTGCTCGACGACGATGAGCGAGATCTCGCCGAAATCGGCGTCCGCACGCGCGCCCGAGAGCGCGAGCGCTTCGGTTTGCAGGCGCGTGCCGCCGATCATCGGCGCGTGGGTCTCGAAATTCTGCAAGCGGAAAAATTGACCCGGCCGGAATTTGGCGGCCGCCATCGGGGCGCGGATGCGCAGCTCGACGACGTCGGGCGCGAGCCGCCGAATCTTCGCCACGACCGCGCTGAACATCGCCTCCATGCGCTCGTGGAAGGCGTCGTACTCTTTTTCATCGCCGCGGCTCGCCGCGCGCGCACCGAAGCTTTCGACGATCTTCGGGTACGTGCGCAACGCGGAGGCGATCGCGCCGACGACGCTGCCATGGAAAACCGGATGGGTGTCGCCGAGGAACGTCACGCGCTTGTCGTTGTGCGCGTAGGAGGTGAACGGGCCGAAGTCCGCTTGCTTGAGATGCGCCGCGACAGGCACCGCGGCGTTCACGTCGCCGCGGCGCTCATACGTTTGGTAATGACCGGATTCCTTCGTGAAGTGGCCCTTGTGCTCGAATTCGTAGGCGACGTTCGGGCGCGCGCCGGTCGCGACGAGTATGGAGCGCGCGGGAAGCACGACTTCCGCGCCGGTGGCCCGCCACTTGCCGTCCTCCCCGCGCGCCTGTTTGCGAAACGCGATGGCTTCGACGTATCCGTAGCGGTCGCGCCGCGCCTCCTTGGGATCGAGGCCGTCGGCATAGTAGATGCCTTCCTCGAAGGCCTTGATGATTTCCTCGTGGTTGCGGGTGTACGCCGGCGACTCGCTCAGCGCGCGCCGATACGCGACGGTGACGCCGCCCCAGCGGCGCAGCAGCGGGAGAAAATCCGGCGTTTCGCCGGCCGCGCGCGCGCGTTGACGCTCGGCGCGCACCGCCTGGCCGTGGGCGAGATATTCATCGAGCACGAGTCGTGACTCCTCGTCGAGCCGGCCGCGCACCTTCGCTTCGCCGAAGGCGGCGATGAGTTTCTCGTAGCGGTCCAGCGTCTTCTCCACCTGCGCGATGTAGTACGCCTGGACTTCGGTCGCGGTGTCGATGCCGGTCAAGCCGCCGCCGATGATGACCGCGGGCATACGAATTTGCAGATTGGCAAGGCTCGAACGTTTGGCCGCTCCGGTAAGCTGCAGTGCCATCAGGAAATCGTTCGCCTGGCGCATGCCCGGCGCGAGACTGCCCGGCACCGGCAACGCCTGCGGCAACCCCGCGCCCACGCAAATCGCCACATGATCGAAGCCGAGCCGCCACGCGTCTTCCACTGTTACGGTGCCGCCGAAGCGCACGCCGCCGTATACCTGGAAACGCGGTCGGCGCGCGAGCGACAAATAAATGAGTTTCAGGAAATTCTTGTCCCAGCGGTTGGTGATGCCGTACTCGGCGACGCCGCCGAAGCCGGCCATCAGGCGTTCGTCGAGATCTTCTTCGAGCGTTCCGTAGTCGCGTATCGGCGTGCGCAGCAGTTTTTCCGGCAGCGGCTCGATCTTGAGCCCTTCGGCGCCGACGACCGCGAATCCCTCCATCAGCAGATGATGCGCGAGCGTGAACCCCGCCGGCCCCATGCCGACGACGAGAGCCTTGAGGCCGTTATACGGTTTCGG
>JAJPKH010000302.1 GCA_021323795.1 Acidiferrobacteraceae bacterium
AGCGCATTGATGCGCTCGCCCTCTTCGAGCGGCAGCAGGTTGACGATCGGTTTGCCGCGCGCGCCGCGGCTCGCCTGCGGAATCTCGTACACCTTACGCCAGTACACCTTGCCGCGGCTGGTGAAACAGAGTATCGCCGAATGCGTGTTGGCGATGATCAGCTTCTCGACGAAATCCTCTTCCTTCATGCTCGTCGCGCTCTTGCCGCGTCCGCCGCGCCGCTGCGCGCGGTACGCCGAGAGCGGCTGGGATTTGATGTAACCGGCGTGTGACAGCGTGACCACGACGTCTTCGGGCGTAATCAAATCCTCGACACTCAAGCTGACGCGCGTCTCGATGATCTCGGTACGGCGCTTGTCGCCGTACTGATCCTTCAGCGCCGTCAACTCTTCGCGTATAACGCGCATCAAGCGATCGGGATTCGCGAGAATGTCGAGCAAATCCGCGATCGTCTTTAGAATTTCGGCGTACTCATCGCGTAACTTGGTCTGCTCTAGCCCGGTCAAGCGATGCAACCGCAGGTCGAGGATGGCTTGTGCTTGTTCCTCGGACAGCCAGTAGCCATCCGGGCGCAGTCCATATTCCGGCGCCAAACCTTGCGGGCGCGTGAGATTGGCGTCGCCGGACGCCAGCAACTTCGAAACCACTTTCGCCGGCCACGCGCGCGCCATCATCTTGGTCTTGGCTTCGGCCGGGTCCTTAGCCGCCTTGATCAGCGCCACCATTTCATCGATGTTCTCGAGCGCGACGGCGAGACCTTCCAGTACGTGCGCGCGCTCGCGCGACTTGCGCAGATCGTAAATCGAGCGGCGGGTGACGACCTCGCGGCGGTGGCGCAGGAACGCCTCCAGCATCGTCTTCAGGTCGAGCAGCCGCGGCTGATTGTTGACCAGTGCGACCATGTTCACGCCGAACACGGTCTGGAAGGCGGTGTGCTCGTAGAGATTGTTCAGGATCACGTCCGCCACTTCGCCGCGCTTCAGCTCGATGACCATGCGCATGCCGGACTTGTCCGATTCGTCGCGCAGCTCGGAAATGCCTTCGATCTTGCCGTCTTTCACCAGCTCGGCGATATGCTCGAGCAGGCGCGCCTTGTTCACCTGGTACGGCAGCTCGTTGACGATGATCGCCTGGCGGCCGTTCTTCGCGTCGATCTCTTCGATCGCGACGCGGGCGCGCACGTAGATCTTGCCGCGTCCGGTGCGATACGCCTCGCGGATGCCCTCGACGCCGTGAATAATCGCCGCGGTCGGAAAGTCCGGGCCCGGGATGTACTGCATGAGATGTTCGACGCTGCACTCCGGGTTCCCGATGAGCGCCAGACACGCGTCGATGATTTCGCCCAGGTTGTGCGGTGGGATGTTGGTGGCCATGCCGACCGCGATGCCGGACGAGCCGTTGATGAGCAGGTTCGGCAGCTTCGTCGGCATCACGACGGGCTCCTTCTCGGAGCCGTCGTAGTTCGGCGCGAAATCGACTGTTTCCTTCTCGAGATCGGCGAGGATTTCGTGCGCGATGCGCGCCATGCGGATTTCGGTGTAGCGCATGGCCGCCGGCGCGTCGCCGTCGATCGAGCCGAAATTGCCCTGCCCGTCGACCAGCGGATAGCGCATCGAGAAATCTTGCGCCAGGCGCACGATGGTGTCGTATACCGCGGTGTCGCCGTGCGGGTGGTACTTACCGATCACGTCACCGACCACGCGGGCCGACTTCTTATAAGGTTTGTTCCAGTCGTTGCTGAGCTCGTGCATGGCCCAGAGCACGCGCCGGTGCACCGGCTTCATGCCGTCGCGCACGTCCGGAAGCGCCCGCCCCACGATTACGCTCATCGCGTAATCGAGATAGGACTGGCGCATCTCGTCTTCGAGATTGACCGGTATGGTTTCTTTAGCGAATTGTTCCATATACGACGAAAGGCGCGGCGCGGTCGGTTGGAGAGATGCCAGCGCCGGCCGCGCTACGCCTTTAAATTATTGATTCGGCAGTCGGCCTAAGCGCCCGTCTGGATAGACGCCAGCGGAGTCGCAAGTTCGCATGCGCCGCCCGGCCGCCGAATCAATAATTTGATAGTCATATGAGTTTTCTCATCGAAGCGGTGGTCACACGTGGGACATTCGGCTCAGCGGGTTAACCGGCTGCGGTCCTGAATCGACCGCATGACCACCGCTTCAATGAAGGGGGAATTCTAACACGCCGCCCTGCCGAGACACATGCCGAACGGCGGCTTCCGAAGCCGTTTTACCGCGGATTTTCCATGAGCGCGGCTATCTTCGCCCGGTCGGGCGCCGGCACGACGCCTCGTTCCGTGACCAGGGCGTCAATAAGTGCCGCCGGGGTGATATCGAACGCCGGATTCCATGCCGCGACTCCCTCGGGGGTGACCCGGCGGTCGCCGTAAGCGGCCACCTCCGACTCCGGACGTTGCTCGATTGGAATCGCCGAGCCGCTCGGCGTATCCAAATCTATGGTGGATGTCGGCGCCACGACCATAAAGCGAACGCCGTGATGGCGCGCGGCCAACGCCGCCATGTAGGTGCCAATCTTGTTGGCGACGTCGCCGTTCGCCGCCACGCGGTCGGCGCCGACGATTACCCACTGCACCTTGCCCTGCTGCATGAGGTAGGCGCCGGCACCGTCGGCAATGAGCGTCATTGGGATGCCTTCCTGCATCAGCTCCCATGCCGTCAACCGGGCACCTTGCAGCCACGGCCGGGTTTCGTTCGCGTAGGTGTGCACGATGCGCCCCGCCGCCACTCCCGCGCGGACCACGCCGAGCGCCGTGCCGTACCCGCCGGTTGCAAGCGCACCCGTGTTGCAGTGCGTCAGCACGCTGCTGCCCGGCGCGATCAGTTCCGCACCGAGGCGGCCCATCGCATGATTGGCGGCGATGTCTTCCGCATGGATACGTTGCGCCTCCGCGAGCAAAACCGGCGTCGGGTCGCCGTTGATTCCCGCGCCGATGATGCGGCGCATGCGCGCGATTGCCCAAGCGAGGTTGACCGCCGTCGGCCTGGCGGCGTTCAACAACGCGAGGTCTTCTTCGATGGCGGTGACCCAGGTTTTTGCGTCGCGCCGATAGCGCTCGCGGGCGGCGAGCACTACGCCGTAAGCCGCGGCGATTCCGATCGCGGGTGCGCCGCGCACGACCATGTCGCGAATCGCCTGCGCCACACCGACAACCGTGTCGAACGTAAGATACTCTTCCCGCAGCGGCAAGAGACGCTGATCGAGGAGGGATAGACGATCTTTTGTCCATTCGACGGCACGAACGCGATCGAACGATTGAGGCGCGGAAGAAATAGTGTCTGCCATGGCGGCGTATTCTAGCGCGCCGCCGGCACGATCAGGAACGGCAAAAAGAACGGGGCGGCACGCAGCCGCCCCCGTTTTGTACCACGCTTACGTAAGAGTTATCGACGGCATTCGTGCCGGCGACTGGACCAATCAAAGAAGCGGTGATACCAGTGGCGCACACAGTCGTCGACCGTGATCGTAACGGTATCCGACGCACTCGCCCCCTTGTTATCGGTGACCGTCAGCTGGAAGGTAAGCGCGCCTTCCGTCTTCGGGGCGACGAACATGACCCATGGTAACGAGGCACCGTAGAGTGTCACCGGCGTTCCTCCCGTCTGCACCCAATGGTAACTGACGATGCGCCCGTCCGGATCGTAACTCCTCCAGCCGTTGAGCGTTACCGCCGAGCGCGGCCGCGCACCTTCGTCTCTGCCGGCGTTGGCGATCGGCGGTTTGTTCGAGCTCTGTGTCGGCGTCGGCACGGTTACCGTAATGGCGACCGTGTCTGCACCAGTAACACCGTCGTTGTCGGTGACGACCAGCTGAAACGTCAGCGTTTCGGCGGTCGCCGGCGCAACGAAGCTCGGCATCGCCGTATCCGCACCCGTAAGCGTAACGGCCGTACCCCCTGTTTGCGCCCAGGCGTAGCTCACAATCACGCCATCGTCATCGCGGCTGGCGCTGCCATTCAGCGCTACCGAGGCGCCGGCAGTGACCGTCTGATCCGCACCGGCGTCCGCGAGCGGCGGCGCGTTCACCACCACATTGACGGTATCCGAACCCATCACGCCATATTTATCCGTTACGGTCAGTTGAAACGTGAGGACGCCGGGGACGGAAGGCGCAGTGAAACTGGTATCGGCCGTATCGCTGGTCGCAAGCGCTACCGGAACGCCCGCAATTTGGCTCCAGGCGTAAGACACGATACCGGCCCACGCCGTGCTCGCGCTTCCGTCGAGCGATACGACCACGCCACCGTTGATGCGCTGATCGGCACCCGCGTTCGCGAGCGGCCTGTTTAACTCGTAAGCGCCGATGTCGCAGCGTGCGGTTCCGCTCGCCCCGTCCACGGCGCGCGGGGCGCCGCGCTGGTCCGTACTGAGCGCGTTGGTTCCATCGGAACATCCGGCCGGACCGCCGGCATCGATCGCGGGACTCCCGTCTAAAAGCGCATGGGTGAAAGTCGAGCCGCCATAATCGGCAAGCGGTTTAACTTTGGCATCGATCGGGCTTACGGCGGTTCCAAGTTGATCTCCCGTGGCAGCCGTGAATACGCAATCGGTCGTCGTGCCGGTATTGCCGATTAAATTGGATCCCCCACTGACCAAAGCTGAGGTATCAGGGCTAAGGCAGTCCTTCGCGGAACCTGCTGATGTATTGCCGGCGACTATGGTGTTTCGCAGCGTCGCAGTTCCCGTGAGTCCGAGACTCAGACCCCCGCCGTTTCCATAGCCGTCACCATCGGCATCGGCAGCGTTATTTGCGATCGTGACACTATTCAGCGTAACTGTCCCGCTCATATTGAACAGACCGCCATGGTGACCATAGGCGCGATTCCCCGAAATGGTACTGTTCGTAATGGTCATCGTCGCCATTACACCGTTACCATTCACAATACCGCCGCCGCCATCGCCATCACTCAAAAGAAAATTTGTCGCCGTATTTCCGCTAATGGTGCTGGTCTCGATCACCGTAGTCGCGGCATTGAACAAACCGCCACCGGACATCGCGGCGTTGTCGCTAATCGTGCTCTCCCTTATCGTGAGCAAGCCTGTTAGGTGATAAATCCCACCGCCTTGTCGAAATTGAGGCGAATCGACTTCGACGCGGAGTGCCGTGTTATTTCGCACGGTTGATCGTATAAGAGTCAGGTTGCCGCGGTTATAGATACCACCGCCGTCGCCCGCCTGGTTGTTTTGAACCACCACCCCAGTGAGGGTGAGATTGTTGCTTCCGGGAGCGAAAATGCCACCGCCCATTCTAAAGGCGGAGACGCTACCGTTTTGTATCGTGAGATTCGCTAAATTAATAGTCTTTGAAGATCCAGTGCTCACGAATACGTTATCCAACGAGCCGCCATCCACGATCGTCGTGGTAGCGCCCTGCCCGTTGATAGTCAAGTCGTCTCTGATATCAAAGCTTCCCGTCGCATCCGAAGAAACGGTCGGGGGGATCGTTATGCGGTAAGTACCCGCGGGCAGAATGATCGTGTCCGCCCCCGCGAGCGCGTTGCTTTCCTGTATCGCCGCACGCAGCGTGCACACGCGGTTGCCCGGCGCCGTTTCACAAATACCGTCGCCGCGCTTGGCGTCGATGGCGTCGATCGTGCTGTTCACTGTGAAGGTGGCTGCCCATGCGGACCCATAACCCGTAGCGGCGAGCACGGCAATAAGTTGCAGGAATCGGCGAAGACAAACGGTGACGGCGGTAGCCATGCGATTCTCTCCCTATCGTATTTTTGATGGACAAACGCGAGCGCGCGCCACGTGCGCATCGCTCGGTTGTCCAGGCTATTCGACCGACTTCCTTAAAGAGCTGCAGGAAACCTTTTCCTGTCGTCGCTCTTTCCCCTGCCAGTCCCGCTCGACGCCTTGTATATTAAGGTCGACGTCGGCGGTTTTATTTATTAGGTGTAATGCCTAGCATGAGGGCCGCAACCTGCAAGCGGCGGGGCGGCAAAAACATGCGGCGCCTTCGGCGGGATTCCTAAAGAAGCGCTATACTGCGCCCGCCTAATTCTATGATTAATACCGACATCCTTATCCAGGCCCGCTGGGTCGTTCCGATCGAGCCCGACGTCGTTCTCGAACATCATGCCGTCGCTGTGCAGGGCGGACGCATTATCGACGTATTCCCCGGCGCGGAAGCTTCCACGCGGTATCGCGCGCGCGAAACGATACATCTCGACCGCCATGCGCTCATTCCCGGCTTCGTTAATGTGCATACGCACGCGGCGATGTCGCTCTTTCGCGGTCTTGCCGACGACCTCCCGCTCATGGATTGGCTGCAGGCCCACATCTGGCCGGCGGAAGTAAAATGGGTCGGGCCGGAATTTGTCCGCGACGGCGTTGAACTCGCGATCGCCGAAATGCTGAAGAGCGGTACGACCTGCTTCAGCGATATGTACTTCTTCCCGGAGGAGACCGCGCGCACCTGTCTCGCGAGCGGGATGCGTGCCGTCGTCGGGATCATTCTGATCGATTTTCCAACCGCGTATGCCCAAGACCCGGACGAATATTTGCACAAGGGTTTGAAGCTGCACGATGATCTGCGCACGAGCGAGCTCGTCACCGCCGCCTTCGCGCCGCACGCACCCTACACCGTCTCGGATGCGCCGTTGACCAAACTGCGCATGCTCAACGACGAGCTCAATCTGCCGCTGCAGATGCATATCCACGAAACGGCACACGAAGTGGCCGAAGCGGCACGCACCACCGGTCGGCGCCCGCTTGCGCGCCTGGTGGCGCTCGGTTTATTGCAGCCCAACTTGATCGCCGTACACATGACACAACTGCTCGACGATGAAATCGCCCTGCTGGCGGAAAGCGGCGTCCACGTCGCGCATTGCCCGGAATCGAACCTGAAGCTCGCGAGCGGCTTTTGTCCGGTACATAAGCTCATGCAGGCCGGTATCAATGTGGCGCTCGGCACCGACGGCGCCGCGAGCAACAACGATCTCGACATGCTGGGCGAAATGCGCACCGCGGCATTACTCGCGAAGGGCGTCGCACAAAATGCAACCGCTCTCCCAGCGGCGGCCGCCCTGCGTATGGCGACCCTGAACGGCGCGCGCGCGCTCGGATTGGACGCCCTCATCGGCTCGATCAAAACGGGAAAGGCGGCCGACCTCGTCGCTATCGACCTTTCCGCGACTCCCACGCAACCCCTCTATGACCCGATCTCGCAGATCGTCTACGCCGCGGGACGCGAGCAGGTTACCGACGTCTGGGTGAACGGCCGTCGACTCGTGCATGATCGCAACCTGACGTCGCTCGATGAAGCGGCGGTTCACGAAAAAGCCGCACGCTGGCATGCTAAAATTCGCGACTGACCGTCATGCCCGCTTCAACCGCTAACGTAGACGCCGCCGAGCTCGCTAAATTCGAGTCGTTGGCCGCACGCTGGTGGGATCCCGACGCGGAGTTCAAACCGCTGCACGACATCAATCCGCTGCGCCTCGGTTACATCCAAGAGCGCGCCCCGCTCGCCGGCAAAGCCGTGCTCGATATCGGCTGCGGCGGCGGTATCCTGGCCGAAGCGATGGCGGCGCTCGGCGCGCGCGTCACGGGAATCGATCTCGGCGAAGCCCCGCTCGCTGTCGCGCGGCTGCATTTAAGAGAAAGCGGCCGCGAGGTCGAGTACCGCTGCATCAGCGCCGAGGATTTCGCGCGCGAACGCCCCGGCGCGTATGACGTCGTCACCTGCATGGAGCTGCTCGAGCACGTACCGAACCCCGCCTCGACGGTCACCGCGTGCGCTCGGCTCGCGAAGCCGGGCGGGCACGTGTTCTTTTCGACCATCAACCGCAACGTGAAAGCGTGGCTCTTCGCGGTTGTCGGCGCCGAATACGTGCTGAATCTTCTTCCGCGCGGGACACACGAATATCTAAAGTTCATCAAGCCCTCGGAGCTCGAGCGCATGTGCCACGCGGCCGGCCTGCGTGCCGCCGGTTTTACCGGCATGCACTACAACCCGCTCGCGCGCCGCTACTGGCTCGGCCCCGGCGTCGATGTCAACTACATTGCGCACACCCGCCGTACGGATGACTGAAATCCGCACGGTGCTGTTCGACCTCGACGGCACGCTCGCCGACACCGCCCCCGATCTCGCGGCCGCGCTTAATAAAGTACTCTCCGAGGAAGGCCGCGATCCGTTGCCCTATCCCCGCATTCGGCCGGTAGCGTCTCATGGCAGCGCCGCGCTGATCCGCTTGGGCTTCGCCATGGAGCCGGGCGAGCCGGGATTTGCCGAGCTGCGCGAGCGCTTGCTCGCGCATTACGCCGAGAACGTCTGCCGCGACACACGCGTCTTCCCCGGCGTACCCGAGCTGCTCGACGCCCTGCAAGCGCGCAATATCTGCTGGGGCATCGTCACCAATAAACCGGCCTTTCTTACCGAGCCGCTCATCGCGCGGCTCGGTCTCACGCACCGGCCGGCGTGCGTCGTCAGCGGCGACACCACGCCCAATCGCAAGCCGCATCCGGAACCCATGCTGCACGCTTGCGCGATCGCGCGCGCGCAAGCGTCGGAAAGCCTTTTCGTAGGCGACGCGGAACGCGATATCCAAGCAGGCCGCGAAGCGGGAATGAAGACCTTGGTGGCGCTCTTCGGGTACATCGGAGAGAATGAAGATCCCGCCCAATGGGGGGCCGACGGCATGATAAGAAGTCCCCTCGAACTCCTGGACTGGCTCGATGCCCGTTGAGCAGCTGTCCTGGCTGGTGCTCGCCGTGCTCATGGCGGTCCTGGTGCTGCAAATATTTTTATGGCGCCGGCCGCCGGGCGAGACCGACGAACGTTTGCGGCAGATGCTGCGGACGGAGATAGCCGAGTCGTCCCGCCACCACCGCGCCGAGCTCGGCGACGGCTTGGCGCGCCTGCAGCAGACGGTCGGCACGCAAATCACCGATTTCGCGCGCCTGCAAAACGATCAGATAGCACGCTTCGGGGAGCAGCTCGACAGGCTCACGGAAGTCAACGAGCAACGGCTCAAGGAACTGCGCGAGGCCGTGCAAGCGGACGCGCACGTCAACCGCGAGGAAAGCGCCGTCGCGCTGAAGCGCTTCGCGGACAGCATGCAGCAACAACTCACGGCGCTTACCGAAATCAACGAGCGCCGGTTGACGGAGGTGCGCCACACGCTCGAGAGCAAGCTTACCGAGCTACAGGCGGACAACGCGTCGAAGCTCGACGAGATGCGCCGCACCGTGGATGAGAAGCTGCACCAGACGCTCGAGACGCGTCTCGGCGAGAGCTTCAAGCTCGTGAGCGACCGCCTGGAGGCGGTCCACAAAGGACTCGGCGAGATGCAGACCCTCGCGGCCGGCGTCGGCGACCTCAAAAAAGTCCTGACCAACGTGAAAACGCGCGGCACGTGGGGCGAAGTGCAGCTCGAAAATCTTCTCGACCAAATACTCACCACCGATCAGTATGCGAAGAACGTCGCCACCCAACCGGGGTCGAGCGAACGGGTGGAATTCGCGATACGCCTGCCGGGCGGCGGCGACGGCGGCGATCAGCCGGTATGGTTGCCGATCGACGCGAAATTTCCGCGCGAGGACTACGAGCGCCTCATCGACGCGCAGGAACGCGCCGACGCGGTGGCCGTCGAGGCGGCCGCCAAGGAGCTCGACAATTGCATCCGCAGCGAGGCGAAGACGATCTGCGAGAAATATATCGGCCCGCCGTACACGACCGATTTCGGCATCTTGTTCCTGCCGACCGAGGGGCTTTATGCGGAAGTGTTGCGCCGGCCGGGCTTGAGCGATTTCTTGCAACGCGAATACCGCGTCACCGTCGCGGGGCCGACGACATTGACGGCGATCCTCAACAGCTTGCAGATGGGCTTTCGCACGCTTGCCATACAACGGCGATCGAGCGAAGTGTGGCAGCTCTTGGGGGCGGTGAAGGCCGAGTTCGGCAAGTTCGGCGACGTGCTCGCGAAAACCAAGGACCAGCTCGAGAAAGCGACGGCGTCGATAAGTAACGCCGAAGTGCGCACCCGCCAAATCGAGCGCAAGTTGCGCGGCGTCGAGCAACTGGGCAGCGACGCGGCACAAGCCGTGCTCGGGGCGCTTCCCGACGACGAGGTATGACCGCGGCAATCCTCCAGCGCTCGACGCGCCGGACCGCATCGAGGTTGACATTCGCAAGACCGGGGAGTGAGACCGCCAGGCACGGCCTTGAATGCTATATTAATGGTGTGTTGAGCATGCTGCCTGCGTCCGATGTTTCAGCCAGCCCCTAAGGACAAGTCCGACCTGCCGTCGATTCTGCTGGTGGAGGACTCGCCTACCACCGCCGTGCTGCTGTCGAAATACCTCGCCGGTACATATCACTTGCTGCACGCGAAAGACGGCGTCGAGGCATGGGAAATGCTCGAGGGCGATCCGGAGATCGAGCTGGTGGTCACGGACATCAACATGCCGCGGCTGACCGGACATCAGCTGTTGGTGAAGATACGCAAGTCGGACGACCCGCGCTTTAAGAACCTGCCCGTGATCGTCATGACCACCACCGACGACAACGCCGATCGCAATCTCGCGTTTCTAAACGGCGCCAACGATTTCATCACCAAGCCGATCGACGAGATGGAGTTGCTCGCGCGCGTGAACGTGCACCACAAGCTGGCGCAGACCATACGCGAGCTTGAAGCGAGCCGGCGCGCGCTCGCGGAACAGGCGACCACCGACCCGCTGACGCGGCTCAAGAACCGCCGCGCTTTTTTTGAAAACGGCAATCAGCATCTTTCCATGGCTCGGCGCTACGGCACGGACGTCTCGCTGATCGTGGCCGATCTCGACTTCTTCAAGCGCATCAACGACAGTTTCGGCCATCAAGCCGGTGACGAAGCGCTGATCGCGATCGCCAAGGTGCTCCTGCAGATGACGCGCACCGAAGACACCGTCGCCCGCATCGGCGGCGAGGAGTTCGCCGTGCTGTTGCCCGACACCAACCGCCTCGGCGCTGCCGTCTTGGCCGAGCGCATCCGCGCGGCGGTCGAACGCGACCGCTTCAGCGCGGGCGGACAGTTGCTGCAACTCACGCTCAGCATCGGGGTCGCGTCTTACGCCGTGGAACAGGTGGACACGGTGGACCAGCTGCTCAGCATCGCCGATCAGCGCATGTATCTCGCCAAGAAGCTCGGCCGCAATCGCATCTGCGTCAACAACGACGGCAAGTCGAACTTCGCGTCCTAGCCGCTGGATCCCGCGGTCGCGGCCTTCGACAGCCATCTGGTATGCTGGGTCTTGAATGTCGAAATCCCAGCGATGGGTGCGATCGCCGCCGCGCGCCCCATGATCCCAACCTTCTCCCGTGAGCCCGAAGGCTCCCATGCGCTTTCGGTTTGCGAAAGCAAGCTTGCCAGCAGCGATCCCGGTCAATACTACGGCGTGATGTTTGCGGCGCGCGAACGGCGCGCCGCCCTCGTCGCGTTGTACGCGTTCTGGCAAGAAGTCCGCGAGATCGTCGACGAGTGCCGCGAACCGGAAGTCGCTCGCGTCAAGCTCGGATGGTGGCACGAAGAGGTGCAGGCAATGGCGGCCGGCCGGCCGCGTCATCCGGCGACAACCGCGCTTGCCCCCGCCATGGTTGCTTATGACATACCCGCAGAATCGCTGCTGAGCCTTATCGCTTCCGTCGGACAGCGCCTCGGATACGCCAACAACGCCACGTACGCTGAATTGTGCGACTACGGCTTGCGCACGCGTGGAGCCATCGAGCGACTGGCCGCGCGCATGGCGGGCTGTCATGAACCGGCAGCCGGGGAAAACGTGCTGCAGGTCGGCGCGCGGCTCGAGATGATCACGCTGCTTCGGGACACGGGCGCGGACTTACGGCGCAACCGCTGTTATCTGCCGCGCGAAGACCTCGCGCGCTTCGGCGTCGATCCCCGCGATTTATCCGCCGGCCGCGCGGCGGCGGGCTTGGGCGAGCTTATCGCCTTCGAAGCGCGGCGCTTGCGCGAGGAGTTGGGCCAGCATGTCGAGCGCCTAACCGAAGCCGCGCGGCCACGGCTGATTCCATTGTTGGCGGCGGCGGCAATCGCGGCCGCGTTGCTCGAACGAATCCACCGGCATCGGGATCGCGTGCTGCACGAGCAGCCCGCGCTTCTTACGCTGCGACAACTGTGGATCGCCTGGCGCGTGGCTCGACGGGCGGGAACCGCCGACAACCGCGGCTCCTAGCGTCCAGGCATGCGTCGTTATCCACGACAAGCGCCGCACGTAATCGTTGTCGGGACCTCGGGCACGCTTCCGGCCGGTCATCGCCGATATCGCGCGCGCTTCCCGGCGTGGCCGACGCCGTTGGATGCGAAACTCATCCGCGAGAGCCATGCTACCATTGCCGCGGCGCCCGGCATTGACGAGTGCGCCCGCGGCACGGCCGGTGCGCGGGTTGTGGCTCGCGTGGAATTACACAGCCACCGGCTACCCGAGCATGCTCGAAGGAGCGGTCAAGAGCGGGTTGCTGTGCGCACGTGAGGTGCTGCGCCGTCCCGGCTTGAATCGATCCGAATCGCTTCTGCCTGATTCCGAGGAGCTCTGATACATGTCATCGTACCTGGCGCCGCCCGATCTGCTCGCCGGTCGCACGATACTGATTACCGGCGCAGGCGCGGGAATCGGGCGCGCCGCCGCGCTCGCGTTCGCCGCGCACGGCGCCACCGTGGTATTGCTCGGACGCACGCGCAGCAAGCTCGAGCGCGTGTACGACGAGATCGAGACGCGCGGCGGGCCGCGCCCGGCGATGATCGAGCTCGACTTGGCCGACGCCGGACTCGCGCACTATGCAGGTATCGCGGACACGCTGGAGCAGGAATTCGGGCGCCTCGACGGTTTACTGCACAACGCGGCGGAGCTCGGCGTGCTGGCACCGGTCGAGCTTTACGACGCGTCGACGTGGGAGCGCGTGTTAAGGGTGAATCTCACGGCGGCGTTTCTACTGACTCGCGCCTGCCTTCCCCTTCTCAAGCGGGCGGAAGATGCATCCATCGTTTTCACGACCGCGGACGTCGGACGACGCGCGCGGGCATATTGGGGCGCGTACGGCGCCGCCGCCTCGGCGCTCGAAGGACTGGCGCAAACGCTCGCGCAGGAGCTCGCCGACAATACGCGCGTGCGGGTCAACACCCTCGACCCGGGCGCGGTGCGCACCGATTTTCGTGCGCAAGCCTATCCCGGCGAGAACCCCCGCCTGCACCCGCTGCCGGAACAGATCATGGAAACCTATCTGTACTTGATGGGACCCGCGAGTCGCGGCGTGTCAGGACGGGTCTTCACGGCCGGGCGCGGTGAAATTACGCCGAGCGCGAACTAACGTCGGAGCGCGCGCAGAACCAGCCGGCGTTGGACGGACGACAAGCGAGCGCTTGTCGTCGATTACGCGATTATCTGCGCGATCAGTTTGTCTTCGAGCTCGATGCGGACCGCCAGCTCTTCGCCGAGGCGCGACAGGTCCGATTTGAAGGATTCCGTAATCTGCCAACGATCGCTGGAATCGTATTTATCGTTGAAGTCGAGAGCGGCGGTGGTGGTGTTCGCGATACGGGGATAAAGGTCGTGGGCGACCGTCGCGATCTCACGGCGGCGCTCGGTACCGTTCACGATGCGCTCGTAGAGACTGAAATGCCCGGCGGCGATGTAATCGACCAGCAACTGGCAAAATTCCTGGAGTAATTTCTGCGCCGGATCGTGCTGCTCGTCGGCGAAGGAGTCGATGCCGGCGAGACGCCAATAGAGCGCCAGGACTTGGGTTCGCTCCGCCACCATCTTGGCGACGGAATCGCGCGTCCCGCGACGACGTTCGTTTTCGGATCCCTGTTTGTCGTTGGACTTCTGCGTTGTTCTCATGCGCGAGCGGTCCCCTCTCTTAGACCGCCAGACTATAACCTTAGTAAGCAAGCGGGTGCAACGCTTTTCCGACGCTTCTTGTTACGACAGCCCCGGCATGCGACCGCGCATACCGGCGAGCATGCGTTGCAGCCCGCCCTTGCGCAACTGCTTCATCATCCGCTCCATCTGCGTAAACTGCTTCAAAAGCCGGTTGACGTCCTGCACCTGTGTTCCCGAGCCGCCCGCGATACGGCGCTTGCGCGAACCGCGAATAATATCCGGGTTGCGCCGTTCCTCCGGCGTCATGGAATTGATAATCGCGACCAGCCGTTTGATCTGGCTGTCATCGGCCTGCTCGCGCGCGGCGGCCGGCAGCTGATCGGCGCCCGGAAGCTTCTCGAGCAGGCTCGACAACCCGCCCATGCGCTGCATCTGCAGCATTTGATCCCGGAAGTCCTCGAGGTCGAGACCCTTGCCCTTTTTGAGCTTCTGCGTGAGCTGCTCGACCTTCGCGTGATCGACGGTGCGTTGCGCTTCCTCGACCAGCGACAGCACGTCGCCCATGCCGAGAATCCGCGAGGCGATGCGCTCGGGATGAAACGGCTCGAGCGCGTCCGGCGCTTCGCCGACGCCGAGGAACTTGATCGGCTTTCCGGTGACATGACGCACGGAGAGCGCCGCGCCGCCGCGGGCGTCGCCGTCGGCCTTGGTCAGCACCACGCCGGTCAGCGGCAATGCGGCATTGAACGCCTGCGCCGCGTTCACCGCGTCCTGACCGGCCATGCTGTCGACGACGAACAGCGTTTCGACCGGCTGAATGGCCGCGTGCACCGCCTGGATCTCCTGCATCATGGCGTCATCGACATGCAGCCGCCCCGCCGTGTCGATCAGCACGACGTCGAGCACCTTGCGGCGCGCCGCCTCGACGGCGCCGGTCGCGATGCCGACCGGCGTTTGCCGCGGGTTGCTTTCGAAAAATTCGACCTCGACCGCTTCGGCGAGCTTGCGCAGCTGCTCGATCGCCGCCGGACGGTAAATGTCGGCGCTCGCGACGAGCACCGACTTGTGATCGCGCGTGCGCAGCCGCCGCCCGAGCTTGGCCACGGTCGTGGTTTTGCCCGCTCCTTGCAGGCCGGCGAACAGGATGACCGCCGGCGGCCGGGCCGAAAGGTTGAGGGCGTCGTTCGCGCTGCCCATCAACTCGACCAGTTCGTCGTAAACGACCTTGATCAGCGCTTGTCCGGGCGTGAGGCTCGTCAACACTTCCTGCCCCGCCGCGCGTTCCCGCACGCGCTCGACGAACGCCTTCACGACCGGCACCGCCACGTCCGCCTCGAGCAGCGCGACGCGCACCTCGCGCAAGGTCTCGCGCATGTTGTCCTCGGTCAGGCGACCGTGGCCGCGCAACCGCTTGAAAGTGTCCTGGAGTCGCTGACTTAGATTGTCAAACATTCAGAGTCCTCGTTACGTCTGGTACACGCATGCTCGCCATCTACGCGCGAAGCTCGGTCCTCACGCCTGGCTGACGCTTGCCAACGCTCCGGCTCCGCGCCGCTCTTCAAAGGAAAGAGGAGCTATGCCATGATGCCGCAGCTATTATGACCAATCCGCTGCTGAATTTCTTAGTCATCGCGCTCTACCTCGCTCTCGCCGCGGGCCTTGCTTACCGGCTCGCGCGCGGCGAGGCGGCGGCGGGCGTCGCCAAAGCGGCGCTGCTCGGGATCGGCCTGCTCGCGGTCCTGCTGCACGCCGTCATTCTCTATCGCGGTCCCCAAAGCGGGCCCGGGCTCAACTTGTCCCTCACCGCCGCCGGCGCCCTCGTCGCCTGGGTGGTCGCATGCCTGTACATCCTCGTTTCGTTGTGGCGCCCGATCGACAACCTCGGCGTTATCGTGACGCCGCTCGCGGCGCTCGCGGTGCTGGTCGAGTGGCTGCGACCGACACAAGCGTCGATCGTGCTGACCTCGCAGGCGCAGGCGATACACATCGTCGTCGCCCTGGTGGCATACAGCCTGCTCTGTCTCGCCGCGGTGCAAAGCCTCATGCTGCTGGTGCAGGAGAACAAGATTCGCCGCAAGCATCCGGGCGGATTCTTGCGCGCGCTCCCTCCCATGCAAACGATGGAAGAGATCATGTTCCAGATGATTGCGCTCGGCTTCGCGCTGCTCACGATCACTCTGGTCAGCGGCGTTTTCTTTTCGGAGCACGTGTTCGGCACGCCGTTCAAGCTGACGCATCACATCGTGCTCGCCGCGCTCGGCTGGGCGGTTTACGCGTGGCTCCTGATCGGCCGTTGGCGCTTCGGCTGGCGCGGCCGCACGGCGGTGCGCTGGACGCTGACCGGATTCGTGCTGCTCGTGCTCGCCTACTTCGGCACCAAGTTCGTCCTCGAGATAATCCTGCGCCGCTGAGCTGTTTTCCGGGCTTCGCTTTCCCCAGGTTCGACGGTTCACGGGCGGGTGCTAGAATCGAGCGACTCAATCCCGAGATCCGTCCCGCTTGAGTGGTATTCCGCTGGGCGCCCTCATCGGCGCGCTGATATTTCTCGTCTGCCTCTCCGCGTTCTTTTCCGCGGCGGAAATCGCCATGGTGAGCCTGAACCGGCATCGGCTCCGTCATTTGGCGGCGTCGGGCCGGCGCGGCGCGCGGCTCGCCGAACGGCTCCTCGCGCGGCCCGACCGGCTGATCGGCGTCATCCTGCTCGGCAGCAACGCGGTGAACGCCCTGTTCTCGGCGTTGACGACGGTCACGGTGATTCGCCTGCTTGGGGAGAAGGAAAGCACGATCGCCATCGCCACCGTCATTATCACGCTCGTGGTGTTGATCCTGACCGATCTCGCGCCGAAGACGCTGGCCGCGCTGCATCCCGAGCGCGTCGCCCTCCCGAGCGCTTTCGTGTTGCGCCCGATGCTGTGGCTCATCTATCCCGTGGTGTGGGTCATCAACGGCATCGCGAACGGCATCCTGCGGCTCGTCGGCGTGCGCGTCGGCGCGCGTCGCGCCGAGAACATCAGCCCCGAGGAGTTGAAGACGACGATCATGGAAGCCGGCGTGCTGATCCCCGAGTCGCACCAGGACATGCTCCTCGCGATCCTCGATCTCGAGAAAATCACCGTGGAGGACGTGATGGTGCCGCGCAACCGCATCGTCGGCGTCAACCTCGACGCCGAATGGGACGAGGTGGTGGGCGCGCTGGCGCGCAGCTCCTACACCCGTCTGCCGGCGTATCGCGGCAGCCTCGATAACGTCGTCGGCGTCATTCACGCCCGCCGCGTGCTCAACCTGCTGCACGCCGGCCGGCTCGATCGCGAATCGCTGCAAGAGTCGATTCTCGAGCCCTACTTCGTCCCGGCCGGGACTTCACTCACCACGCAGCTGCTCAACTTCCGACAGGCCAAGCGGCGCATGGGCCTGGTCGTGGACGAATACGGCGACATCCAGGGTCTGGTGACGCTCGATGAAATCCTCGAGGAAATCGTCGGCGACTTCACGACGCGCGCGCTTGGCCGCGTGGCGGAAGACGTGCAGCCGCAGGAAGACGGCAGTTACCTCGTGCGCGGCGCCATGAGCCTGCGCGACCTCAATCGCCGCCTGCAATGGCACCTGCCGACGGAAGAATCGCGCACCGTCAACGGATTGATTCTCGAATATCTCGAAGACATTCCCGAACCCGGCACGAGTCTGCTGCTGAACGGCTACATGATCGAGATCGTGCGCACCCGCGGCACCGCCGTCGATGTCGCCCGCATCCGTCCCGTCACGGCCGATGCGCAGGCGGCGCCCGCCGAGCCGCCTTCCTGACGATTCCCTTCTCGTTTATGCCCGAGGTTGCGCGACGTCCGCGAGCCCGAGATTGACGTTGCGCGCCGCCATGTAGCGGGTGGAAACATCGTCCCAGTTCCAGAGATTCCACACCGCTTCGAAAAACTGGGTCTTCTCGGCGCGGTACTGCAGGTAATACGCGTGTTCCCAGGCGTCGAGCACCATCAGCGGCAGGCTGCCCTGCGCGGTCTCCGATTGATGATCGTGTATTTGCACGACGATCAGCCGCGCGCTCGCGGGATCCCACGCGAGCGCCGCCCATCCGGAACCCATGATGGTGCCGGCGGCGCGCACCATCTGGTTCTTGAAGCCGTCGAACGAGCCGAAGTCGGTATCGATCTGGCCGGCCAACGCGCCGTTCGGCCGCCCGCCGCCCTCCGGGCTCAGGTTCTGCCAGAACAGTGAATGCAGAATATGGCCCGACACGTTGAACGCCAGCGCCCGTTCCAAAGCCGCGATGCGCGCGAAATCGCCCTTGCGGCGCGCCTCCTCCAGTCCCGCGAGCGCCTGATTCGCGCCAGTGACATAGGTGCGGTGATGTTTGTCGTGGTGCAGCTGCATGATCTCGCCGGAGATGTGCGGCTCGAGCGCACCGTAGTCGTAAGGCAGGTCGGGCAATACGTATTCATTCATAGTGGAAGCTCCTTTTCTCGATCGATTCTGACGCATGCTTTTCCCTTCTGGCCTCAGGGACACGCGTGCCGACTGCGCTTCGATGTTATTGAAGCGCATTTAGGGGCACAATCGGGTGATCCCGTACCACGCGCCGCGACACGGAAGTCAGGTTTGATTCCAGTGCGGCGGATATGTTTTGGCGAAATACGGCAACGCCTCCACGCGACGCATCCACGCCCCGAGTTTCGGACCGACGGCGGACGCAATGGCGAGATCCGGCTTCCGGCGCTCCATGCGCAGCGCGAGCGCGACGAGCGGATACAGCGTGAAGTCCGCCGCGCCGGCGGCGCCGGCGAGGAATTCATCTCCGGCGATATATCGCTCGAACGTGGCGAGCTCGCCGACAAAATCGTCCCGGCTCTTGGCGATGGCCGCCTGATCCCACCGGCTCGCGTCCTCTTTAAATAGAATCTCCGCCACCATTCCTTCCATGGCGCGAGCCGCGTATTCGTCGGCCTCGCGAATCATGCGACGCGCGATCGCGCGCTGTCTCACGTCGGCGGGAAACAGCGCCTCCCCGGAACCCGGGTAACGGTCTTCGAGATACTCGACGATCGCCGCCGATTCATACAGAACAAAACCGTCTTCATCGATCACCGGGACGCGGCGGCGCGGGTTGAGGGCGGCGAACGCCGGCGTCGCGAAGTCGCCGGCCGAAAACGACAGCGGCTTCAATTCATACGGCGCGCGCTTGTGCTCGAGCGCGAGCCACACGCGCCAAGCATAGGGCGAGCCCGAGAGATAGTGGAAGGCGATCACTGTCGGCCTCCTGCAAGCGTCGAGCGCCCTCGCCTCACGCTCGTTGTTATTTCTGCAAATACCCGGCGTGATCGACGATCTTCCCGGGCGCGCCTTTCGCCAGCGCCGCCCGCAAGTCCGCCGGCAAGGGTTTTTTGACGAGCGTGTTAGCGTCGACCAGCACGTACGTCGTATCGGCGGTCGCGATAACGGCTTCCGCGTCCGCCACGCGAAATTCCGTCATCAAGCCGAACGAGGTATTTCCCAGATGCTTGGCATAAACGCAAATCTCGAGCACCTGATCGAAACGCGCCGGCGCTTTCCATTCCAGGGTTTGCCGCACGAGCTGATAGTCGAGCTCGCCGTTGATGATCACGCCGCGCAATCCCAATGCACCCATGAACTCCGTCGTCGCGAGATCCACGTAATCGCCGTAACGCGCGTTGAACACCACGCGCTGCGCGTCGCATTCGCCGTAGCGAACGCGCAGGTAGTAACGGAAAGGCTTTTCCACGGCGCGCGAGCCGCTCTAACCGCGTCCGAGAAAGGGCATGGAAAGCGGAAGCACGACGGCCTCGTACATATTCACGTCGGGCGGCAGCGTCATCATGAGTACGGCAATGCGGGCGAGATCGTCGGGCGACATCGCGCCCTCCTTGCGCACTACGTCCTCGCGCCCGCGCCAGAGCGGTGTCGCCACATTGCCCGGCTGAAGCACGGATGCCGCAATCCCGTATTCCCGCCCATCCACGGCAAGCGAGTGCGTCAACCCTTGGAGACCGAACTTGGAGGTCGCGTAGGCCGCGGAATGCGAACGCGGCGCTTTCGCCGACACACTACCGATATTGAGTATGCGCCCGGAACGCTGTTGTTTCATGATCTTCAGCGCCTCACGGCTGCACAGGAAGGCGCCCGTCAAATTACAATCGATGACACGGCGCCACGCCTCGAGGCTCAACTCATCGGTCGGCTTGCCGGCCGCGGTGCCGGCGTTATTGACGAGAACGTCCACGCGCCCGAAAGCGTCGATGGCGCGCCGGAACAACTGCATCACCTGCTCCTCGACCGTTACATCCGTCGACAGCGCCATCGCGGTACCGCCCGCGGCTTGAATCTCTTTTGCCAGCTCGTCGAGCGGTTCCGGCCGGCGCGCGGCCAACACTACCCGCGCGCCCTCTTTCGCGAAGGCGAGCGCGATGCTGCGGCCAATACCGGTGCTCGCGCCGGTAACGACGGCCACTTTGTCGGTCAGTTGTCCCATACGCTTCTCCTCATCCGCGTTGCTTGAGTATCGGTCTAGCCCGGGCCGACAGATTGGTACGCTGCGCGCCGTCGGCGCCGGAATCGGCGGGATCGAGCCAGCGTTGAAATGCCTCCCGCAGCAACGGCCATTCTTGGTCGATCACGGCATACCAGGCGGTATCGCGATCGCGCCCCTTGTGCACGGCCGCCTGTCGGAACACGCCCGCGAAACAAAAGCCCCACCGCTGCGCGGCGGCGCGCGAAACGGCATTGCAGCTTAACGGCAGGATGCGGGCCGCGGGTCGATGATATCAGGCGGTGACGCGTCTTAGATAATGCAATTGCACGATGCCGTTGGGAAACACTTTCGATTCCGTAAGCGTCAGCCGCTCGGCAGGCGCGGCCCCCGCGAAGAGCGGAATTCCGCCGCCGAGAACGACCGGAATGACGGCGACGATGTACTCGCTGATCATTCCCGCGGCGCGAAACGCCCCCGCCATCGTACCGCCTCCGACCAGCCATGCGCGCCGGCAACCGCGCGCGCTCAGCTGCGCCGCCACTTCGCTCGGGCCACCGCGCGCGACTTGGACGTCGGGCCGGCGAATGGCGAGCGGCTGCCGCGAGCACACCCAGCACGGCTTTCCCGGATAAGGCCAGTCGCCGAAGCTCAGGCTCTGCTCATAAGTTTTGCGCCCGAGCAGCACCGCGTCGATCGACGCGTAAAAATTCGCGTAGCCGTAATCCTCGCCCGTCGCCTCGAACGGAGCGAGCCACTCGATACCACCGTCGGGTGTCGCGATATACCCGTCGAGACTCGCCGCGACGTAATAAATTATTTCCGGCGTCGCCGCGCTCACGCTATATCCTCGTCCATGTCACACCCGCGGTAGGCGCGCAAAAGACACCAGCTGCCATCGTCATGAATACGATTCATCCAAAGAGAATACTTTACGGAACCGCCGTAAAAACCGGCGCGAAGCCCCCGCCCGGGGTGCGAAAGTTGGTCGTCTGGCCCTGATAAAGCCGTGCCGCGACGAGCTGGATTTCTCCCGCATAAACGTAGCAACGCAGATCGACCTTGAGGTCGATCAGTTCATTGCCGATCAAAACGCGCCGACCGCTCGGTTCGACGCGCTCCTGCGCGATGTACGATCCCGCCGCCACGATTTCTTCCCATACGCGCCGCGTGAGCTTGTCGCCGCGATACGTGGCCCGGCTGCCGTAGCCCATCGACGGCTTGAAGAACAGGCGACGGCGGTTGGTCCAGAGATCGGCGGCATTCATCTCGTTCACCTCCACCGCGCGCGGCACGCGCGCCGCGAGCTCGCCGATAACCGCGGAAGACGCGCCCATAGCGGCAAGCGACGCGGCGGCGCTCAGCGCCACCAGATTGCGCTTGTCCGCGTACAACGCATACGCGTGCGGATGCGGCGTGACGGCGGCGGCACCGTGCAGGTAGGCGGCACGCAGCGCGGCATGCGCCGGCTGTTCGAAGTAGAAGTCGGTGGTGCGGTTGTAGACGAGATCGATCGGCCCGCCGTCGTGGCTCAGCCGGCCGTCACTCCAGACGAGCGCGCGTGCGTCCGCGATGACCGCCTCGTAACCCGCGCGCTCGAACAGTCGCCGGAACAACTCGAACTCCGGCCACAAGTACTGGCTTTGCGGATCGTCATCGACAATAGCGACGCGTCGCAGTGGATCGCTACCGTGCCGGCGCTGCCACTCGGCGCGAAACATCGCGAGAAACAACTCCTCTTTGTCGATGTTGCCATCGCCGGGCGCAATGAAAAAGGGTTCGATCTCCGCGCAACAGGCGCGCTGGACCCGGGCGAGGACGGCATTGAGCAGTGCGCCACCGGCGTTGGTGTTGATTTCGATCAACCGGGGCCCGTCGGGACCCAGGTGGAAGTCGTAGCTCAAGAAGACGCCGCGCGGACCGGGGTCACGTTTAGCCACTTGCGGAGCGCGCGCTAAGGCGATGCGCCGATAGCCGGGCAGCGCGATGACCGCTTCGGCGGCGCGGACCACCGCGCGCATCTGCGCAATATGATCCCGAGCCAGGAACACCGGCAGCGACGCGAATAGATGCGGTCGCGTTTCGAGAATCAGGCGATGGAGCGAGCCCGTACGCGGGTCGGTTTCGAGCGCCGCCTTGAGGCGCGTCGCATCGAGAGTGATGCAACGGCAATCGCGATTCAGCGCGGCGACATCGGGCGCACAGGCCTCTGGCTCACACACCGGGATTTTCATAGTTTAAACGTGGGGACCGAACGCCTGGCAATCAAGACCCGGATGGGGCGTAGCCGCGCCTTGCTCTCGGGCCACGGCAAGTCGTTCGTAATCTCCAGGCAGGCGACTTTATCATCGCGCAGAAACGACTCGTATCAGTCACACCGTCGCGACCGGCGTCACCGGCGAGCCGACGGCGCCCGGCAGGCGTAGCGGCGGCGCCGTGAGCAGAAAATGGTTGCGACGATGCGCGCGCAACCATTGCGCGAGATCCTTGAGCCACCAAAGCTCGCCGAGCGGGACGCCGAGCTTGAACAGGCAATGTTCGTGCAACGGCAGCGCCGCTCGCGCGCCGTCGCGTTCCTTGGCGGGATACGCTTCCACGGCGTAGTTGTCCGCACAGATCGCCGCGACGCCGCTTTGCGTCACCCACTCCAACAGTCGTTCATCCCGGCCGTCGAGCGCGGCGCACGAGCGGTTGAGCACATCCATGTCCGGACGCCGATTCATGCCGGCCATAACCTCCACGAAACCCGTATGCAGGACCAGCATGTCGCCCGGCTCGATACGTACGTTGTCCGCTTCCATGACGCGCCGCAGATCCTCGTGGCCGACCAAGCGCCGTTCGTTGCCGAAGTGCGCGTGCAGATCGACCAGCACGCCACGCCCCTGAATGGCCTTGACCGCCATGTTCTCGATGCCCAACGCGGTCGCGCAGGATTCGCCGCCGCAGCCCTCTCCTTTCGGATCGTGCGGCCCCTTGATGTGCTCGTGCGCGCGATAACCGTTGTAATACACCATCTCCGGCTGTCCATCGCCGTCGGCGTCGAACCATGAGCCGATATGCGCGAAGCTGTCCCACTGCGTGGAGTATTGCAGCGATAGCAACACTTGATCGTCGCAAACGACGTCGGTGTTGCGCGGATCGAGCTTATTCAACGGAAAGTTCATGTACGGCTCGCCCTTGAGCGTCGTCGGCGCGAGCTGGGGCGGCTTACGCCGGGCGTTGAGCTTGGACTCGCCGGGGTAATCGAGCGGCAGGCTCAAGCAGAAGGACAGTCCTTCCTTTACTTCCGCGACGGCCTGGCGCACCTTCTCCGGCGTCAGCAGGTTCAGTCGCCCGAGCTGATCATCCGCGCCGAAATCACCCCACGTGGAGCCGGTCGGCCGCTGCTTCCATCGTTGTGTCATGGTGATCTGCGTCCGGACAAGGACGGTCGAAATTCTGTCATCGCGGTTGCAGCGGCGTCAACGCGAGACCGTGAGCGGCGCACATGCGGAAATCGCAATCGTCGGTGCCGGTTGGTCGCGCCCGGTTGCATTCAAACGTTTTTCTTGACCGCGACGTCGTCGCGTATGTAAACCGGCAGCGCCTGTTCGGGCGCCACGGCCTTGCCGGCGGCGAAATCTGCGGCGCCCAGCTCGGCAACCGCACGGGCGCGCGGATAGCACCCGCGCAGCCATTGCGTCGCGTGTTGTTTCAAACGCGTTTGCAGCGCGTCGGCATATTGGTCCCACCCGCTGCCGGCACCGATCCATCCCGCGCCGGCGGGCAGCGGCACCTCGGACGGCGCGGTCACGATCTCCTCTCCCTGGAGCTCCATTGCCGCGTTCTTGACGTACGCGCCCCAGTACACTTGCTGCATGCGCGCGTCGATTGCGGCGAGTACTTTCGGCGCCGGTGCGCCGAGCGCGAGCGCCGCGAGCGATGACACCGGCAGCACCGGTAAATCGGCGCCGAAGGCGAGCCCTTGCGCGACGCCCGCGCTGATGCGCAGGCCCGTGAACGAGCCCGGCCCGCGGCCGAAGGCGATGGCGTCGAGATCGTTGAGCGCCACACCCGCCTCCGCGAGCACGTCGTCGATCAGCACGAGCAGCCTTTCGGCGTGGCGCTGGCCGAGCTCCAAGCGCTCGTGCGCCGACCCGTCGATCCACACCGCCGCGGTGCACGCTTGTGTCGCCGTATCGAAGGCGAGAATTTTCATACTGACGGACCTAAGCGGCGCTCGAGCTCGCGCCGGAGCGCGTCGCGCCGGAATTCGCGATCGACATTCGGCCGGCGGCGCACCGCCCAGATGGCGTCGGGGAAATGGGGATCGTCGCGAAAACGGGGAATAATGTGCCAATGCAGATGAGGCACCTGATTGCCGAACGTCGCGAGATTTATTTTCTCGGGTTGCAGCAGCGCGCGTAACGACTCTTCGACCGCATAGACAACGCGCATGAGCCGGTCGCGCTGCTCCGGGGCGAGATCCGACATTTCGCGCACGTGCTCCCTCCAGATCGCGCGGCAGTAGCCCGGGTACGCGGAATCGCCGACGTCGATCACCCGGCACTGAGCATCGCGCCACAGAACGATTTCAGACGGCACTGGACCGCATAAGGGACATGGCGTCACGGAAGTCATCCTTCAGGCGGCTTGCACGACGATCTCGGACTTAAGCGAATTAGCGATGAAACAGCGTTCGTGGGCGTCACGATGCAGCTCACTGAGCTCGACCGTCGACGGTCGGCGTTCGCCGGCGAACGCCACTTGCGGCCGCAAGGTAATGCGCGTGATCGCCATTCGCCCGGCGTCGTTCTTTTCCATTACGCCGTCCGCGTCGTCGAGGTAACGTTCGACGATGAACCCGCGCTTGGCCGCGAGGGACAGGAACCACAGCATATGGCAGCTCGAGGTGGAGGCGATCAGCGCCTCTTCCGGGTCCACGTGGGCCGCCACCGACATCGGCTCGGGAACCAGCGACGGTGACGACGATGCCGGCACGCTTGCGCCGCCGTCGAAGAGCCATTCGTGCGCCCGGCTGTAACGATTGTCGAGAAAGGGCGCGCCGCCGCGCGACCACGATATGCGAGCCTGATACTTGTGCATTGCGCAACTCCGATCGGGTGTTATCGAGGCTGGATCACCATCTGTGTTTGTATCACCACGGCGCACAACTTGCCCGCCTCGGACCGGATGTGCGTCTGCCACACCATGGTCGTCTTGCCGCG
>JAJPKH010000123.1 GCA_021323795.1 Acidiferrobacteraceae bacterium
ACGCCGCCGGCGTGCCGTTGCTCGTCGTCAACGGTATCGAAGTGATTTACAACCACGTGATCCTCGTGCTCAAGGGCGTTTCGCTCCGCGTTCCCGAGGGCGGCATCGTCGCGCTGCTCGGCGCCAACGGCGCGGGCAAGACCACGACCTTGCGCGCGGTTTCGAACCTACTCAACGGCGAACGCGGCGAGGTCACCAAGGGTTCGATCGAGTTTCGCGGCGAGCGCGTCGACCGAATGAATCCTTCCGCGCTGGTCAAGCGCGGCGTGGTGCAGGTGATGGAAGGGCGCCGCTGCTTCGCGCATCTGACGGTGGAAGAGAACCTGCTGACCGGCGCTTACACGCGCAAGGCCGGGCGCGCGGACGTGAAGGCGGATCTCGAGAAAGTGTACAGCTACTTTCCGCGCCTCAAGCAACGCCGGCTGTCGCAGGCCGGCTATACCTCCGGGGGCGAGCAGCAGATGACGGCGCTCGGGCGCGCGTTGATGGCGCGGCCTTCGATGATCCTGCTCGATGAGCCCTCCATGGGGCTCGCGCCGCAACTGGTCGAGGAGATCTTCGAGATCGTGCGCGATCTCAATCAGAAGGAAAAAGTAAGCTTCCTCCTCGCCGAGCAGAACACCATGACGGTGCTGCGCTACGCCGATTTCGGCTACATCCTGGAAAACGGCCGTGTCGTCATGGAAGGCAGCGCCGCACATCTGTCGCAGAACGAAGACGTGAAGGAATTCTATTTGGGCATCTCGAGCGGACAACGGAAAAGTTTCCGCGACGTCAAGGCGTATCGCCGACGTAAACGCTGGCTGGCATGAGCGCCATGGAATACTTCGACTCACTGGAAGTCCGCGACCCCGCGCAACGCGAGCGCGAGCTTTTCGCGGCGTTGCCCGAACATATCGCGCATGCGAAAGCGCGTGCGCCGTACTTTGCAAAAGCGCTGCCGGCGTGGAACCGCGCGACGTTACGAATCGCCGGGCGCTGGCGGCGCTTCCCGTCACGCGCAAGAGCGATTTGCACGCCTTGCAGCAGGCGGCGCCGCCCTTCGGCGGCGTGAACGCCGTTGTTCCCGGCGCGCTCGCGAAAATTTTCGTTTCGCCGGGGCCGATCTACGACGCCGAAGGGCGCCAAGCCGATTACTGGCGCACGGCGCGGGCGCTGTTCGCGGCCGGCTTTCGCGCCGGCGACATCGTGCAGAATTGTTTCTCCTATCACCTGACGCCGGCCGGCTCGATGATGGAAGGCGGGCTCGTCGCGCTCGGTTGCGCCGTCATCCCCGGCGGCGTCGGCCAGACCGAGCTGCAGGTATCGACCATGGCGGACCTGCGCGCGGTCGGGTACGCCGGCACCCCGTCGTTCCTGAAATTGATCCTCGATAAGGCCGAGGATCTCAAACGCGACTTGAGTTTTCTCAAAAAAGCGCTGGTATCGGGCGAGGCGTTTCCCGCGCCGCTGCGCGAGCATTTCGCCGCGCGCGGCATTCAGGCGTTCCAATCCTACGCCACCGCGGATCTCGGGACCGTCGCGTACGAAACCGAGGCGCGCGAAGGCCTCGTCATCGACGAGCGCGTGATCGTCGAGATCGTGCGCCCGGGCACCGGCGATCCGGTTCCCGAGGGCGAAGTGGGCGAAGTCGTCGCGACGGTGTTCAGCCGCGAATACCCGCTGATCCGATTCGCCACGGGCGATCTGTCGGCGCTGCTTCCCGGTCTCAGTCCGTGCGGGCGCACCAACCAACGCATCAAGGGCTGGATGGGACGGGCGGATCAAACCACGAAGATCCGGGGGCTTTTCGTTCACCCGCATCAGGTCGCGGACATCGTCAAGCGCTTTCCGAGCATTCAACGCGCGCGCCTGGTGGTCGACAATCCGGACGGCGACGATCGCATGCGCGTCCTGTGCGCGCTCGCCGCGTCGGCGCCCGACGGCCTCAAGCGCCAGATAGAAGTCGCGATCCGCGAGGTGACGCGGCTGCGGGGCGACGTCGAGTTCGTCGAGGACCGTTCGTTGCCGAATGACGGCAAGGTCATTGAGGACGCGAGAAAGGTCGGATGAATCGACTTACGCGCGGACGCCGGCCTCGCGCCGACGTTCTCTGCGCGAACGACGCCACGGATAACCGGTCATAGAGTTCTACGTCCCGTCCCACTGAAACGGAGGTCGAATCGGAAATGGCTAAGGAACTCACTATCCTCGGTATTGCGGGCAGTCTTCGTAAGGGTTCTTTCAATCGCGCCGCCTTACGCGCCGCCCAACAGCTCGTCCCGCAGGGGACCGCGCTCGAAATTTTCGAGCTGGACGGCATTCCGATTTACAACCAAGACGAAGAACAGCGACCACCCGCGAAGGTGACGGAATTCAAAGCGCGTATACGCGCGGCCGACGCGATCCTGTTCGTGACACCGGAATATAACTATTCCATCCCGGGAGCTCTCAAGAACGCCATCGACTGGGCGTCGCGCCCGTACGGGGACAGCGCTTGGGCCGGTAAACCCGTGGCGGTCATGGGCGCATCCATCGGCGTGCTGGGCAGCGCCCGCGCGCAGTACCATCTGCGCCAGTCGTTCGTGTTCTTGAACATGCACGCGGTGAACCAGCCGGAAGTCATGATCAGCAACGCCTCGCAGCGATTCGACGCGCAAGGCAATCTGACGGACGAAACGACGAAGAAACTCATGCGGGAGTTACTGCAGAACCTGGTCGAGCTTGCGCGTCTGTATACAAAAGCCACCTAGACGCTGTCGAATTCGCCAATAAAGTGGAAGGCGCTCGCCTTCCACTTTGTTTGCGCGGTAATTCTCCTTTCGTGTCCGCTATTCCTTTCGCATAGATCGTTCGAATCGCCGAACGTCGCGTGTTCCAACGCTTTGTGATTTTCCCTAACGAAGTTCCACTGAACTCCGAACAACCGCGCGTGTCCTCTGGGAGAGAGCCGCGGATGCGTATGAGCGCGGTTCTCGCGGACGGCGAAAATGGTTCTTTGTTTGTATGAGGAGAAACGACATGGCGAAGGAAACGGCTGAACAAGGCAAGGAGCAGGGCAGGCAACAGGCGAGGGGCGGCGAATTGCGCCGAGCGACACCGCGAGGGATGTCGCCTTTCGAGGGCATGGACCGCCTGATGGAGCGGATGATGCAGGGATTCCTCACTCCCGGCTTATCGCGCGCCATGTGGGGGTTTCCGGACGTCGCGGGCTTCGAAGCCAACGCGCCGCGCGTGGACGTCATCGATCGTGACGAACAGGTGATCGTCCGGGCGGAGCTTCCCGGCGTGCACAAGGAAAACGTGGACGTTTCGGTGCGTGACGATTCGGTGACCATAAAGGCGACGAGCGAGCACGAGGAGGAACAAGAAGAGGGCGAGTACTATCGCCATGAGTTGGTCAGCGGGTCATTCTCCCGGACTATCCCGCTGCCGACGGAAGTGGACGGCACCAAGGCGAAGGCGAACTTCAAGGACGGCATACTGGAGTTGACCCTACCGAAAGTCGAGCGCGCGAAGTCGCAACGCGTGCCGATCGAGTAGCGGACCGGGCGGAATAGGCGGCGCGTGCGCACCGCGCCGCCTATTCTTGCGGCGCCGACTCGGCACTAAGAAAG
>JAJPKH010000059.1 GCA_021323795.1 Acidiferrobacteraceae bacterium
AAACAAGCGCTAAGGATATAACCCGCGCTGCGCCCGGGCGGCGAGCACGCGGTGGCAGGCAACCACGTAAGCGGCGGTGCGCAGCGCGAGCTTCTTTTGCTCGGCGACTTGCCAGACCGCTTCGAAGGCTTCGGTCAGAATGCGCTCCAAGCGCATGTTGATCTCGGCCTCGGTCCAGAAGAAGCTCGAGATGTCCTGCACCCACTCGAAGTAACTCACGGTCACGCCGCCGGCATTCGCGAGCACGTCCGGCACCACCGTGACATCATGATCCTGCAGAATGCGGTCGGCTTCGGGAACGGTCGGGCCGTTGGCGCCTTCCACGACGAAACGCGCTTTGATCTTCGCGGCTCTGGCCGCGCTGATCTGCCCTTCCATCGCGGCCGGAATTAGGAAGTCGCACGGCAATTCCCAGAACGATTCGTTGTCGAGGCGCTCGCCGCCCGGAAAACCGAGCAAGGTCCCCGCGTTCTGGCGAAAACGTCTCAGTGCGCCGACGTCGAGACCGCGCTCGTTGTAAACGGTGCCACTATCGTCCTGCACCGCGATCACCTTCGCATTGTTCTCCGAGAAAATGCGCGCGGCCGCCTCGCCGACGTTGCCGAAACCCTGCACCACGACCCGGGCATCCTCGATGGGAACGGAGTGCTTGCGTGCGACCGATCGGGCGACGATGAACACGCCGCGCCCCGTCGCGTCCGCACGCCCGAGGCTTCCACCGAGCGACACCGGCTTACCCGTTACGACGCCCGGACTGGTGCGGCCCTGATTCATCGAATACGTGTCCATCATCCACGCCATGACCTGCTCGTTGGTATTGAGATCCGGCGCCGGGATATCTTTGTCCGGCCCGATGAGCACATTGATTTCGCTGGTGTAGCGGCGCGTGAGGCGTTCGAGTTCGTTCTGCGAAAGGCGCTTCGGATCGACTCGGATACCGCCCTTCGCGCCCCCGTAAGGTACGTTGACGACGGCGTTCTTGATGGACATCCACGCCGACAGCGCCATCACTTCCGCGAGCGTCACGCTCGGGTGATAACGAATGCCGCCCTTGCCCGGGCCGCGCGACAGATTGTGCTGCACGCGGTAGCCCTCGTAATGCACGATGACTCCGTTGTCGCGCTTGATCGGCACATCGACGATCAATATTCGTTTAGGGCGACGCAACGTTTCGATCCATGGGTGCAGCGCGGGATCGAGCCACGGCGTGACGGTTTCCACTTGCTGCAGGAAGGTTCCCCACGGACCGAGAGTATCGCGCGACAAATACGAGGGTAATTCGATGCGTTGCTCCGTGCTCTCTCTGATCGCTGCCATTGCCGCCTGTCCCTCGGTAACGAACGAATGAATGACGATGCGGAATAATAAGAAAAACGAGGGACGGGGGCGAGAAGAATAAAGAACGACGGCGAACGGCTGCGCCCTCATAGAGCAGAGCCCACGTAACGTGCCACATGACACAGACGTAACCGGCCCGCTTACGCGGGCTATGCTCACGAACGGAGTTAAGCCGTCGACCGCTTCGCGTATCTAAAACGGACATGCGCCGCGATAGCTGCTCCCAACAGAAAAATGAGCGAATAGCCAAGCAAGAAGACCGCGCCAAGCAAGAACAACGGACCCACCTTCAGGAAAAGGAATTCATAAGTCAGTTGCCCGACGACAGCTCCCAGATAATGCGCCCACAGCGGCTTCGGCACCAGACCGCCTGCGCCCAGTCCCGCGATCAGCAAGGACGCGACGTAGAACGGCCCGTCGGCGTCCCACGGTTCCGCCTGACCCGTGAACATGGGGGACAGCAGCCACACAAGAGCGCCCGCGACGGCGGCGACGAGGAATGTAAGGGCGGCTCGCGGCTTCACGGCGAGCTAACGCAGAATCAACCGGTGGGCCCGCGCCGGCGGGACCGAAAGCCGGTTGGACGACGCGTTAAAACTGCTTCCGCAGTTGTTGCGAATAGAGACCAAGCAGCTTAAGACAGTATTCATCGGCTTCTTCGGTCGTTGAGACTCGATAGCCGCTGGTATTGACGGCTTTGATGACTGAACGGTCACCCTTCGAAGCTGCGGCCATCCCTTTTTGTAAAGCGGATATGAACTCTTCCGCTAACTCAGGATGACTGCGAGTCAAATTTGCCATCCAGGCCGCTGCTTCTTCGAGCGTGCCCCGATTTACATAAGCGGCAAAGATGTTGTCTAAGGTCTCGGCCATGCTCAGCGCTTTTCGTCAGGCTGGTCTTTCATGCAGATCAGCGTCTGCTGCCCGATCGCGCAAAGCGTCTCGCGACCGCCCTTCACGACAACGACCTGCAATTCACACACGCTGAGCGTCTTTCCCGATTTGAGCACGCGGCCGGTGGCGATCAGCTTTTCGCCGTCGGCGGGTGCGAGCAGGTTGATCTTGTACTCCACGGTGAGCACGGAATCGTTGGCACCGTATAGCGTGAAAGCCGCGTAGCCGCCGGCGCTGTCGGCAATGGTCGATTCGATTCCCGCGTGGAAGAAGCCGTGTTGTTGGGTGAGATCGGAGCGGTACGGCAGCTCGATCGTCACTAGCCCCGGCTCGACACGCGTCAGCACAGCGCCGAGCAGACGCATGGCGCCCTGGCGGGCGAAGCTCGCGCGCACGCGTGCCTCGAAGTTGGGATCGGTAACCTTAAATGGTTCCATCGCGTCGGCGCCTGGAACGCGGCGAGCTCATATACCGTCGTACAGCCACGCCATGTCTTCGCGGGTGAGATTCTTCAGCATCTGGTTGCGCACTTCGGCGGCGGGACCGCGCGGGTGATACACATAGTCGCCGATGAACCGCGACGTGAGTTGGACGCGCGCCGTACGCAGATAACGCTCTTCCTGGTACGCGAGGAATGCGCCGGCGAAGTCGCCTTGGGCGTCTTTGACCTTGCGCGCGAGCACGACGGCGTCCTCGATCGCCATGCAACCGCCTTGCGCCATGTATTGCAGCGTCGGATGCGCCGAATCGCCGAGGAGCGTCACGCGCCCCGCGCTCCAGTTCTTCACCGGATCGCGATCGCACAGCACCCACATGCGCCACGCGTCGATCAGGCTCAGCAACTCGCGCACTTCCGGGCGCGTGTTCTTGAATTTCTCGTTCAGCTCTTGCGGGTCGCCGTAGGTATCCCAGCCTTCCTCGTAACGGTCGCTGTGGAATACCGCGACGAGATTCAGCAACTCGCCACGGCGCAGCGGGTAATGCACCAGATGAATCTTCGGGCCCGCCCACAGCGTTACCCGATGGACGCGCGCGTGCGCCGGCGCTTTCTCGATCGGCAACACGGCGCGATACGCGATATGCCCCGCGACCCGCGGCTTGCCGTCGCCGACGACGCGCTCGCGGATGCGCGACCACAAGCCGTCGCAGCCGATCAGCGCCGCGCCCTCGTAGCTCTCGCCGCTCTGCGTGCGCGCGGTCACGGACGATCCGTGGTCCGTATAGTCGGTGACTTTTTTCCCGGTCCGCAGCGTAATCAGCGCTGACCGCCGGCACGCCTGCACCAGCGCATCGAGCAAGTCGGGACGATAGATCACGCCATAGGGATGGTGAAAGCGCGCGAGAAATTCCGGGCCGATCGGGATATGCAGCACCTGCTCGCCGCTGAGCGCGTCGCGGAACAGGATGCCGTCGGGAAAGACGGCGATGCTTTTGATGGCGGCGGTGATGCCCAAGATGTCGAACATCTTGAACACGTTCGAGCTGATCTGGATGCCCGCCCCGACCTCTTTGAATTCCGGCGACTGCTCCAGCACGACGCTCGGCTGCCCGACTTGCGACAACGCGAGCGCCGCGGCGAGTCCGCCGATGCCGCCGCCGGCGATCAGGACCGGCGCATTCGGGTTCGATGTCTGCCCCATGGGGTTCCTCCTAGCTGAATCGCCGCGCGTGGCTCCACGATTTCACGTGCT
Source organism: Acidiferrobacteraceae bacterium (assembly GCA_021323795.1). Classification (GTDB taxonomy): domain Bacteria; phylum Pseudomonadota; class Gammaproteobacteria; order Acidiferrobacterales; family Sulfurifustaceae; genus JACQFZ01. The sequence continues at coordinate 3,924 of JAJPKH010000059.1, forward strand.
GCTATTTTTGCGGCCGTTCGGCATCCGGCTGGCGATCTGGCGCCGCGCGCTGAAACGCCGGCAGCTCGTTACAGTTGCGCTCGATACGAAGGAGCGTCGGATAAGCGGATACGTCGCCCTTGAAGCGCCGCGCGTTGGTGAGTTGCGGGATCAGGCAGCAGTCCGCCAGCGTCGGCGTGTCGCCATGACAGAACTTGCCGGTCTCTTGGCTGTTCGCCAGCTGCGTTTCGAGCGCCTGGAAGCCGAGCGCGATCCAATGGTGATACCACTGATTCTTCACTTCTTCCGTCAAACCGAGCTTCCCGGTGAGGTACTGCAATACGCGAAGGTTGTTCAGCGGATGAATCTCGCAGGCGATGTTCAGCGCCAAGGCGCGCACGCGCGCCCGCTCGACCGGATCGCGCGGCAGCAGCGGCGGCTGCGGGTGAATCTCATCCAGATATTCGATGATGGCGAGCGACTGCGTGAGCGCGTGGCTTCCGTCTTGCAGCACCGGGACCAACGCTTGCGGATTCATCGAGCGGTATTCCGCGCCGAACTGCTCACCGCCGTTGCGAGTCAAGTGGACCGCGACGTATTCGTAGGTCAAGCCCTTCAAGTTGAGCGCGATGCGCACGCGGTACGACGCGGAGCTGCGAAAGTAGCCGTAAAGCTTCATGAGCCGAACGCCTCCTTGAATTCCGGCGGGATGGGAATCGCTTGTAAGCGCTGCGCGTCGTGCGGGTGCCGTTTGCCGCAGAAACGGACTTCCCGCCCTTCGAGCAGCAGCGCGCCGTCCCGATACGCCTGGTGCAGCACGGTAAAGCGGCGCTCGTCCCACTTTTCGACCTGGCTCTTAATTTCGAATTGCTGATGAAACCCGCTGGGGCGCAGGAAGCGCGCGGACACCTCGGCGAGCGGCAGACCGATGAATCCGAAACGCTCGCGCAGTCGCGCGTACGGCCACCCGGCCGCTTCGAGCAGAGTCCGCATGGCGCCGTCGAACCAGATGAAGTAACGCGGGTAGAACACGATCTCGGCGGGATCGCAGTCGCCCCATTCGACCGTTACCGGAAATGTGGACACCAAGGCCATTCTCCTGATCCTTTCCTACGAAACCCGCTCCGAAAGCGCGCGGCGGATCGCCGGGTAGCGCGCCAGCAAGCCCGCCGTCCCCGCCATCTCTTCGACATCGTTGAACATCGGCACGCCGCTACTTTCCATCTTTGCGAACCAGGCGTCGCGCTGCTCGAGCGTTCCCATCATGGAATGAAACAACGGAATTTTCGCCCGCGGCGCGAGTTGCGCCAAGCGCTCGATCACGGGGCTCGCGTCCACCATAAACGGCACGACGTGAATCATAAGAATGGCGTCGTAGGCCTCCGCCGCCACGTCGAGCACGGCCTGAAACGTCTCACCGTAACGCTCCTCGCGCGCGTCGGCGAGCAGGTCGAGCGGGTTCGCGACGGAAGCCTCGGGCGGCAAGAACTTCCTGAGCCGCGCCGCCAAAGCCTCGGGCAACAGCGGCAACTCGAGCTCGGCCTTTGCCGCCGCGTCGGTCGCGATCACGCCCGGCCCGCCGGAATTCGACAGCAGCAGCACGCGCCGGCCGAACCCTTGCGGATAGCGACCGAACCCCTTGCCGGCAAGCATCAGCTGCCGCAGGCTCGTGACCCGCACCATTCCGCACGCATTGCAGAAACGTTCGATCTGATCGTCGCTCCACGCCGCGCCGCCGGTGTGCGCGCGCGACGCGCGGCTGCCCGGCTCGGTGCGCCCGCCGACCAGCGCGACCAGGGGCTTCTTCGCCGCAAGCTTGCGCGCCTGCCGCTCGAACCGGGCGGGATCTTCAATCGACTCGAGATAGATCAATACCGACGTACAACGGGGATCGTCGGCGAGCTGCGCAAAGTAATCGTCGATGTGCAGATGCATGGCGTTGCCGATCGACACCACGGCGCCGAGCGGAATGTCGAGGCGGTGGCTTTTCTCGATGACCTCTTCCGCGATCGCGCCCGACTGCGACAAGAGCGCGACGCCGCCGCCCTTCGGCAGATCGCGCAGGAACGTCGGCGCGCAGGGGCTGCTGCGATCGAATACGTTAATAATGCCGGCGCAGTTCGGGCCGGCGATGACGGCCCCATGTTCTTTGGCGATCGCGCGCAGCTCGGCGTCGCGTTTGCGCCCCTCCTCGCCCGCCTCGATGAAACCTCCGGGCAAAACGAGAAAGTTCTTATGGCCGTTTTGCGCGCCTTCACGCACCACGTCGAGGATCGCCGCCTGCGCCACGACCACGACGACCAGCTCGGCGGGCGATTCGAGCTCCTTGAGCGACTTGCGGACAGGCAACCCCAAAATCTCTCCGCCCTTGGGGTTCACCGGTATCAGCGTGCCCTTGTAACCGGCGATCTGCATGTTGCGCAGCACGGCGCCGCCCGAGCTCGTGGTGCGCTCCGACGCGCCGACGATCGCGACGCTCGCCGGATCGAAGAACGGCTTCAGCGACTTGTGCATGCAAGATCAGGACGCGATGTTGATCGAAATCTCGTCGATTCCCTCGACGGCGCCCTGCAAACGATCGCCCGGCTTCACCGGTCCGACTCCCGCGGGCGTGCCGGTGTAAATCAAGTCACCGGGCTTCAAAACGAAGAGCTTCGATAGATAGGCGATCACGTCGGGCACCGGCCACAAGAGCTCTTTCAAATCGGCCTTCTGCTTGATTTCGCCGTTGACCTTGAGCCAGATCGCTCCGGACGACGGATGTCCGACGTCGGCCGCGCGATGGATGGCGCTGACGGGTGCCGATTGATCGAAGCCCTTGCCGATGTCCCACGGCCTGCCTTTGTCGCGCGCGGCGAGCTGCAAATCGCGGCGCGTCATATCAAGGCCGGCGGCGTAGCCATAGACGTGATCGGGCGCGGACTCGCGCGAAATATTCACGCCTTCCTTGCCGATCGCGACCACGAGCTCCATTTCATAGTGAAAGTTTTGCGTCGCGAGCGCGTAACGGATGGTGCTGCCGTTCGCCACGACGGCGTCGGCCGGTTTACTGAAGAAGAACGGCGGCTCGCGGTTGGGATCGAACCCCATCTCGCGCGCATGCTCGGCGTAGTTGCGCCCGACGCAATAGATGCGATGCACCGGAAAATTAACGTCGGTGCCTGCAACCGGCACGCTCGGCGTCGTCCATAAAGGAAAGGCGTATTTCACTGCATTCTCCTCCGCTTCAATCTGCCATCGATTCAAAATACGTGGTAGCGGCCGTTGACGATTCCCAACGGCCAGTGTCCGCCCGCGAACAGCGCCTGCTTGAGCGCGAACGGGTGCCGTTCATTCTCGCCGGCGAGGCGCGCGAGCTCCGCCAGATACAACGCCTCGGCGGCCGCGCCCGCCGCGGCGCGAATCAATCCGGCATCGGCGCAACCGCGGCGCGCGGCTTCCACCGCCGCGGCGCCGTGCACGGTTTCAGTGACCGATGTCACGGCGCGCGACAACGCGG
>JAJPKH010000095.1 GCA_021323795.1 Acidiferrobacteraceae bacterium
CGGCAGGACATGGCCGAACGCCTCGCGTACCAGATGCGTGAGAATCTGGCGATTGGCGAGCGCGCAGTTGATCGCGGCCCGCATCGCCCCGAGATATTCCTGTCCTAGGGTAGAGCGGATCGGCGCGCAGGCGAGCTCGCGGTCGGGGAGAGCGAGCCCATGCGCGCTCGCGGCGAGCGCCATCTTCTTCAGAAATTCGGTGCCGATCTGGTGACCGAGGCCGCGCGAACCGCAGTGAATCGACACGACGACGTCGTTCTCGCGCACGCCGAACACCGTTGCGATGTCCGGTTGGTAAACTTCCGCCACGCGCTGCACTTCCAGGTAATGATTGCCGCTGCCGAGCGTGCCCATTTCATCGCGCTGGCGTTTTTTCGCCTGGTCGGAAACGCAGTCCGGCCGGGCGCCCGGCATGCAGCCTCGTTCTTCCACGCGCGCGAGATCGGCCTCGGTGCCGTAGCCGTGTTGTACCGCCCAGCGCGCGCCGCCGGCGAGCATCTTGTCCATCTCCGCCGTGCTCAAGCGGATGGCGCCGGTGCTGCCGATGCCCGCGGGAATTTTGTAATAGAGCATGTCGGCGAGCTGTTTCTGGACCGTGCGCACGTCGTCGGCGTCAAGGCCGGTATGCAGGCAGCGCACGCCGCAGGAAATGTCGTAGCCGACGCCGCCCGCCGATACCACGCCGCCGGCATCCGGATCGAACGCGGCGACGCCGCCGATCGGGAAGCCGTAACCCCAGTGGGCGTCGGGCATGGCATAAGAGGCTTTTACGATGCCCGGAAGACTCGCCACGTTCGTCGCCTGGTAGTAGACCTTCTCGTCCATGTCGCGGATCAGCGATTCGTCCGCGTAGATCACGACCGGGACGCGCATGGGTCCCTGGCGCGGAATTTCCCACGCGTACTTCGATTGCTGGATGAAACGCGACGGATCCATGAGCGGTGTTCCTTTAAGCCGGATCGTGCTAGACGTCGACAACGCACTGCGCCGTCCAGACGCCGTTATCGTTGGCGACCCGCAACGCGGTATACGTGGCGCCTTTGACCTCGACCGCCGGCTGATGGCGTTCGTTGACCACCGGCTCGCCCCAGGCTCGGGCGCGCAACTGGTGATCGCTGATCTTCACGTCGAAGCGCGCGAACAACAGCCGACGCGTCGCCATTTCATAGATGAGCGCATTGAGCCAATCGACGAAGAGCATGTCATCGTCGGGCGCGCTGCACGCGACCTCGACGGGCTCGACGGCGCGCACGTTGGCGGGATGGGTGATGACAGCGGTCAGCGCGAGCGCCGCTTGTTCGAACGCTTCCTCGCGCGTGCGGCCGATGCCGCGCACGCCCATGTCGGCTTCATGCGCGAAGTGTTCCCAGCGTCCGTTCATGCAGCCCAGTATCTCACCGAACACATCGGCGAGGCAGGCGGGAGGATACGGAGTCCGATGTGTCGCGCGGGCGCGAAGAAGGGCCGCGGGTATTCGTGCTTTTCTTCGCTTCCGGATCATGAACAGCGCGCATTCCGGCGTTCTCGCCGTTATCGGCCGCCGCCGGACCTCAAGCGGCGACGCCGGACAGGCGCACCGGCATGCGCCGCGCCCCCCACGTGCCCGGCCGCTCTTCGAAAACACCCGGCAGCGGCGTGCCGCAGGATTTGCATTTACCGTCCTTGTCGAGATGCCACGCGGTCAACACGTACCAGTCGCGCCCGATGAGCTTGGCGTTGCAATGGTGGCAATAGGTGGAACCGCCGTCTTCATCGTGGACATTGCCGGTATAGACGTAGCGCAGGCCGTTTTTCATCGCGATGCGCCGCGCGCGCATGAGCGTCGCGGCCGGGGTCGGCGGGATGTCGGTCATTTTCCAATCCGGGTGAAACGCCGTGAAGTGCCACGGCACTTCCGGGCCCAGATTCTCGACCGCCCACTGCGTCATTTCCTCGAGCTCTTTCTCGGAGTCGTTCTGCCCGGGAATGAGGAGAGTCGTGACCTCGAACCATACCTGGGTCTCGTGCTTCAGGTACTCGAGCGTCTCGAGCACCGGTTCGAGGTGCGCCCCGCACACCTTCCAATAAAAATTTTCGGTGAATCCTTTCAGATCGACGTTGGCCGCGTCCATGTAGCGGTAGAACTCGCGCCGCGGTTCCTCCGCCATGTAGCCGGCGGTCACGGCGACGGATTTGACGCCCTGTTCGCGGCACGCTTGCGCGATGTCGACGGCGTATTCCATGAAAATGACCGGATCGTTATAGGTGTAGGCCACGCTGCGGCAACCGAGACGCTTCGCCGTATGCGCGATGGTTTGCGGCGTCGCGCTGTCCTGCAGCGTGTCCCATTCGCGCGACTTGCTGATATCCCAGTTCTGGCAGAACTTGCACGCGAGATTGCAGCCGGCGGTCCCGAACGACAGGATGGGGGTGCCGGGGAGAAAATGATTGAGCGGTTTTTTCTCGACCGGATCGACGCAGAAGCCGCTCGAGCGGCCGTAGGTGGTCAATACGATACGGTCGTCGTGGTTCGCGCGCACGAAACAGAGCCCGCGCTGGCCCGCATGCAGCTTGCAATAGCGCGGACAGACATCGCACTGGATGCGCCCGTCGTCGAGCTTGTGCCAGTATTTGGTGGCGACGGCGCTGTCGAAAGTTTCCTCGTTCATAACCAAGCTTTAGAACGTCCAGCCGCTCACGTGTTCCATCGGGTCTTGAAAAACCCCGCGCGGCGCTCCATCTTACGCCTACTCATCGCAGGGATCATGAGACATGACGAGCGTGCGCAAACCGGCGGTCGCCGGTGTGTTCTACCCGAACGATGCGCGCGCCTTAAAAGCGCACCTCGAGAGTTTGCTCGCACAGGCACCCGATGTTCCCGGACCGGCGCCCAAGGCGATCATCGCGCCGCACGCGGGTTATATCTATTCCGGACCGGTCGCCGCCTCGGCATATGCGCGGGTGAAATCCGCGCGCGGGCGAATCCGGCGCGTTATCTTGCTCGGTCCCGCGCATCGCGTCGGTTTTCGCGGGCTCGCCCGGTCGAGCGCGCTCTACTTCGAGACGCCGCTTGGGCGCGTGCCGGTCGATACGGAAGCGATGGCGATGATCGCTGAGCTTCCGCAGGTCGTGCTGCTCGACGCCGCGCATGCGCATGAGCACAGCCTCGAGGTGCATCTGCCGTTTCTGCAAACGCTGTTCGATGATTTCCGGCTCGTGCCGCTCGTCGTCGGCGAAGCCAGTCCGACCGAGGTGGGCGAGGTGCTCGAGCGCCTGTGGGGCGGCGAGGAAACGCTGATCGTCATCAGCTCCGACTTGAGTCATTACCACGACTATGCGATCGCGCAAGGACGGGATCGGGCCACCTCGCAGGCGATCGAGCAGCTGCGCTACGAGGACATCGATTATGAAGACGCCTGCGGGCGGATGCCGGTGAGCGGTTTGCTACACGTGGCGCGCCGCCGCGGATTGACCGCGCACACGATCGACTTGCGTAATTCCGGCGACACCGCCGGCCCCCGAGACCGGGTGGTGGGATATGGCGCTTACGTCTTCGGCTGAGCCGGCCGCCGTGCTCGATCCGATCGAGCGCCGCACGCTGATGGAAATCGCGCGCACGGCCATACAAGCCGGTGTAAACGGCCGGCGACCGGCGATTCGCTTCGAGAACGTATCGCGCGCGCTGCTGGTTCCCCGGGCGACGTTCGTCACGCTGGAAATCGAAGGCGAGCTGCGCGGGTGTATCGGTACGCTCGAGGCGTTTCGCCCGCTCGCGGTCGACGTGTCCGAGAACAGTTACTCCGCCGCTTTTGACGACCCGCGCTTCCCCCCCGTCTCGGCGTTCGAAGTCGAGCACATCGAGTTGCGCATCTCGATACTCAGTCCCCCAGAGCCCCTCGAATTCACCTCCGAGAGCGACCTGCTCCGCCAAGTGCGGCCGCGCACCGACGGCTTGATATTGGCGGAGCGTGGTTGCCGCGCGACGTTGCTGCCTTCGGTGTGGGAGCAGGTGCCGAACGCCCGCGAGTTCCTGGCGCACTTGAAACTCAAGGCCGGTTTGCCGGCGGATTACTGGTCGGACTCGATGCGGGTTCTTCGTTATACGACGAGTACCGTTCCCTGAGTCCTCGCGGGCGGTGCGCGGGCGCGGCTCCGCCGGCGCGAGCGCGTCCGGCCCCGGCGGTCTTAATAATATTAAGAGTCACCGCACGATACGTCGGCCCGCCTTGTCACCACTATTGGGCCCAAGTACCATGCCAAATCCGCGGTTTTCCGCCCAATACGCAAGGCGTTCTATGTTTCAAGGCAGTATGGTGGCGCTCGTCACGCCGATGCGTGAAGACGGGTCGCTCGACCGTCCGGCGCTGGAGCGTCTCGTCAATTTTCATATCGAGCACGGCACCGACGCCATTGTCGCGGTCGGCACGACCGGCGAGTCGCCGACGCTCGACATGGAAGAGCATTGCGAAGTGATCCGCCTGACGGTCGAGTACGTGAAAGATCGCGTGCCGGTGATCGCGGGCACGGGCGCCAACTCCACCACCGAAGCGATCGAGCTCACGCGCTGCGCCGAGAAGGCCGGCGTCGATGCGTGCTTGCTCGTCACACCGTACTACAACAAGCCGACCCAGGAAGGGCTCTACCGCCATCACCGCGCGATCGCGGAGGCCGTCCCGATCCCGCAGATACTATATAATGTGCCCGGTCGCACCGCGTGCGATATGCTGCCCGAGACGATACAGCGCCTGGCGGCGATGCCTAATATAGTCGGCGTTAAAGAAGCGACCGGAAAGGTGGACCGGGTCCGCGATATCCGCAGTCGTTGCGGCGAAAAGATAGACATCTATTCAGGCGAAGACGCGATCGCTCTCGATTCCATGTTGATCGGGGCGAGCGGCGTGATCTCCGTGACCGCCAATGTCGCGCCGCGCTTGATGCGCGAGATGTGTGCGGCCGCCCGCGCGGGCGATGTCGCGCGAGCCCGCTCTATCGATCAGCAGCTCATGGGGTTACACAAGAACTTGTTCATCGAATCCAATCCGATCCCCGTCAAGTGGGCTCTTAAAGAAATGGGCCTTATCGAAGGCGGTATCCGCCTGCCGTTGACGCCGCTTTCCGAGCAGCATCATGCCACGGTTCGCGCCGCCATGAAGGCGGCGGGTGTAATGAATTGAACCGGTCGCTAACGAACGTGCGCTTGCGCGTCCTCGGCGCTTCGCTGCTGGTGGCGTTCATGCTCGGCGGCTGCAGCAGCATATCGAACAGCCGCAAGATCGATTACCGCGATGCGCCGACCCTGCCGCCGCTCGAGGTGCCGCCCGATCTCACGAACGTTCCGGATCAGAATGCCGTCCCGCCACCGTCGGGCACGACCCCGACGCCGAACACGAATGCAAACGCGAACGCCACCACGAACACCGCCACATTTTCCGGCTATGCCGGCGAACAGAAGAGCCAAGCGCCGGCCGCGCGCAACGTGCTGCCGCCGTCGTCGCAGGTCAAGCTCGTGCGCGAGGGCCAGACGCGCTATGTCGTCGTCAACGCCGAGCCGGGCGCGGTGTGGGATCAAGTGAAAGAATTTTTGACTCGCAGCGGCCTGTCGATCGCGAGCGAAGATCCCAAGGCGGGTTTGATCGAGACCAATTGGGCCGAGAACCGCGCGCTCGTGGGCGCGAACCAGAACAATGCGATCGCGAAGTGGCTGAAGAGCTATTTTTCGACCGGTATGCGCGATAAGTATCACGTGCGGCTCGAACGCGGCGCCGCGCCGGGCACGACCGAGATATATCTCACGCACCGCGGCATGGAAGAGCTCGAGGGGGATCCGTCGGGCGCGGCGGCGCCCGGCTGGAAACCGCGGCCGAGCGACCCGGAGCTCGAGGCGGAAATGCTGCACCGGTTGGTGGCGCATCTCGGCGGCGAAGGCGATGCGAGTCAGACGGCGGCGGCGCCCGCCGCGAGCGCGCCGGCGACGGCCACCGTACCCGTGCCGAGCGCGCGGCTCACGCACGGCGGAAACGGCGTTCCGCTCCTGACGCTCGAGGACAGTCTGGATCGCGCCTGGCGACGCGTGGGCCTTTCGCTCGATCGCATCGGCTTTACCGTCGAGGATCGCGACCGTTCCAAGGGCATTTATTACGTCCGCTATATCGACCCGGATACCAAGGGTAAGGAAAAGGGATTCTTCTCGCGCATGTTCAGCAAGGACCAACCGGCGCCGCCCAACCAGTTCCAGGTCCACGTCAAGCCGACCGACAACGGCTCGAGTGTGGAGGTGTTGGACAAGGAAGGAGCGGCGGCCACCTCCAAGACCGGCGAACGGATTTTGAGCTTGCTATACGAGCAACTGAAGTAATTGCGCCATATCGACACACCCTTTTCTATTTCGATCCGCCGGCGGATCACCGCAGAATATTCGACGGATGCGCACACCGCGGTGCGCCCTCGCGGCGGGTAACTTCCATGAGCAGCCGCGAGCCTGACACCACGGGAAGCGTCGTTCCCGATTTGCAGATCCTGCGCCTGCCCGGCGGCCGCGCGCTGTCCTCCTTTCGCCGCGAGCGTTTGCTGCGCGCCGCGCAAGCCATCATGCCGCGGCTACGCGACATCGAGGCGCGCTACTGGCATTTCGTGGCGCTCGCGGCGGAGCTGACGACGACCGAAACCGCCACCCTGCACCGCCTGCTCCGTTACGGTCCGCAGGCCGACGCGATGGAAACGGTTCCCAAGGGCGAGCTGTTGCTCGTCGTGCCGCGCGTCGGCACGATTTCGCCGTGGTCGAGCAAGGCGACCGATATCGTGCGGCATTGCGGCCTGAGCCGGATCAAGCGCGTGGAGCGCGGCGTCGCGTGGTATCTCGCCGCGGAAGGTGCGCCGCTCGCGCCCGAGGAGCGCGCGCGTCTCGCGCCCTTGCTGCATGATCGCATGACGGAGACGGTGGTCACGCGGCCGGTCGCGTTATTCGAGGAGACGCGGCCGGCGCCGCTGCGCGTTATCGACGTGCTCCAGGGCGGGCGCGCGGCGATCGAGGCCGCCGACAAGGAGCTCGGCCTCGCGTTGGCGCCGGACGAGATCGACTATCTGCTCGAGACCTTCGGGCGCCTCGGACGCAATCCGACCGACGTCGAGCTCATGATGTTCGCGCAAGCGAACTCGGAGCACTGCCGCCACAAAATCTTCAACGCGGAATGGATCATCGACGGTAGGCGCCAGGAGCACTCGCTCTTCGGCATGATCCGCGAGACGCACGCGAAGAATCCGAAGGGCACGCTGGTCGCGTATCAGGACAACGCCGCCGTCGTCGAGGGCGGGCGCATCGCGCGCTTGATGTGCGATCCGGCGACGGGCGAATACGGCTATCGCGAAGACGACACCCACATCGTCATGAAGGTCGAGACGCATAATCACCCGACGGCGATCTCGCCGTATCCCGGCGCCGCGACCGGCTCGGGCGGGGAGATCCGCGACGAAGGCGCCACCGGCCGCGGCGCGAAACCGAAAGCCGGGCTCACCGGCTTCTCGGTTTCGAACCTGCGCATTCCCGGCCTCGAGCGGCCATGGGAAGTCGATCACGGCAAGCCCGAGCGCATCGCCTCGGCGTTGCAGATCATGCTCGACGGGCCGATCGGCGGCGCCTCCTTCAATAACGAATTCGGCCGCCCGAACATCGCGGGCTACTTCCGCACGTTCGAGCAAGCGGTCGCGGACGAAGTCCGCGGCTATCACAAGCCGATCATGATCGCCGGCGGCGTCGGCAACATACGCGCGCAGCACGTCGCGAAAACCGAGCTTGCGGCGGGCGCGAAAATCATCGTCATCGGCGGGCCGGCGATGTTGATCGGGCTCGGCGGCGGGGCGGCTTCCAGCGTCGCGACCGGCACGGGCGAGGCGGAGCTCGATTTTGCCTCGGTGCAGCGCTCGAACGCCGAGATGCAGCGGCGCTGCCAGGAAGTCATCGATCAATGCTGGACGCTCGGCGCGGAAAATCCGATTTTGTCGATTCATGACGTCGGCGCGGGCGGTCTCGCGAACGCCGTGCCGGAGATCATCCACGCCGGCCGCCGCGGCGGACGCGTCGACTTGCGCGCCATTCCGAACGCACAGCCCGGCATGTCGCCGATGCAGCTGTGGTGCAATGAATCGCAGGAACGTTACGTGCTTGCCGTCGCCCCCGCGCGGCTCGACGCGTTCGGCAAATTGTGCGAACGCGAACGCTGCCCGTACGCGGTGATCGGGGAGGCGACGGCGGAGCAGGAGCTGATCGTCGAGGACGGTTATTTCCGCGACGGCGCTCACGGACACGATGCCGACGCGGCGCGCCGCGCGCGGCCGATCGAGCTCGATCTCAACATCGTGCTCGGCAAGCCGCCGCGCATGCGCCGCGACGTGCAGCATGCGAAGCGCCGGCTTTCCGCCTTCAAGCTCAAGGGTATCGACTTGAAGGACGCCGCGTACCGCGTGCTGCGCCTGCCGGCGGTCGCGGATAAGACCTTTCTCGTGACGATCGGCGATCGCACCGTCGGCGGTCTGGTAGCGCGCGATCAGATGGTCGGCCCGTGGCAGGTGCCGGTCGCCGACGTCGGCGTGACCGCGAGCGGCTATCAAGCTTACAGCGGCGAAGCGATGGCGATGGGCGAGCGCGCGCCGCTCGCCCTCATCGACGGTCCGGCGAGCGGACGCATGGCGATCGGCGAGGCGATCACGAACATCGCGGCGGCGCGTATCCGCGCGCTGCCGGACGTGAAACTCTCCGCCAACTGGATGGCGGCGGCCGGGCACCCGGGCGAGGACGCGGCGCTCTACGACACCGTGCGCGCGGTCGCGCTCGAGCTCTGTCCCGCGCTCGGCATCTCGATCCCGGTCGGCAAGGATTCCCTGTCGATGAAGACGGTGTGGCAGGACGCGAGCGGCGCGCGCCGCGAGGTGACCGCCCCGCTTTCTCTCATCGTCTCCGCGTTCGCGCCGGTGCTGGA
>JAJPKH010000303.1 GCA_021323795.1 Acidiferrobacteraceae bacterium
GAGCGCGGCGCCGAAGAGCGCCTCTTTGCTGCCGAAGTGGTTATAGATGGTTTGGCGGGCGACATTCGCGCGGCTGGCGACGGCGTCGATGCTGGCGCCATAGCCGAGCTCGCAAAATACGCCCAAAGCCGCGTCGAGAATGCGATCCCCGCAGCCTGCATGCACTGGATCGGCAGACATGGATGGTCCGGTCGTGGATTAGACTGTCCAGTCTAATTTCCGCCCTTTCGCTATGCAACTGACTTCTTAACTCGCCAACATGCGATAGGGGTTTTCGCCGCGAAGAATCATGAGGAAAACGGTTTTCCCGGCGCAGCAGATTTGAATCGGCGGGACCCTCGATGCGCCCAAAGGATTTAGGGCGTCGGGGTGGGAATGAATCTGGCGCGCTCGCCTCAAAACTCGCGAAATTGGTCCGGTGCGCCGTTGCTCGACGGCGCGCTGCGCATCGCCGCGCCCTTGCTAAACGGTTTGCGCCGTTCGACGCCTACCGTCGGCGGCGCGGCGACCGGCGTCGGTGCAGGAGATTCGGCGGATATCTGATCGGTCGATTTTTGCGCCAGCCGGAAACGGCCGACCAGATCGCGCAGGTGTTCCGCCTGCGCGGCGAGCGCTTGCGCCGTGGACGACAATTCCTCGGTCTGCGCGGCGTTGCCCTGCGTCACCTGATCCATCTGTAAAACCGCCTGGTTCAGCTGCTCGATGCCCGACGACTGTTCTTGTGACGCCACTGCAATTTCCGCGACGATGTCGCTCACCTGGTTTACCGAGCCGATGATGTCGAGCAGCGTCTGACCGGATTGGTTGACCTGCGCCGAGCCGCTATCGACTTTGTGCAATGAATCCTCGATCAGGGCCTTGATCTCGGTCGCCGCCGTTGCCGAGCGCTGCGCGAGGCTGCGGACTTCCGCGGCGACGACCGCGAAGCCCCGCCCCTGATCGCCCGCGCGCGCCGCCTCGACCGCGGCATTGAGCGCGAGAATGTTCGTCTGAAACGCAATGGCGTCGATGGTACTGATGATCTCCGCGATCTTTTTCGACGCCCCGTTGATCTCGCTCATCCACACGACCGTCTCCTTGACGACGCGCCCGCCCTTCTCGGCGACTTCACGCGAGCCGAGCGAAAGTTTATTCGCCCGTGCGGCGTTCTCCGCGTTCTGCTTGACCGTGGCGGTGATTTCTTCCAGCGAGGCCGCCGTTTCTTCGATCGATGACGCTTGTTCTTGCGCGCCGGTGGACAATTGCTCGCTCCCGGCCGAAAGCTGCTCGGAGGCGCTCGCCACCGTCTGCGCGCTGTCGCGTACCACCACGATAATATCGCGGAGCTTGTCCATGAACCGGTTGAAGGCGCGCGCCATGTCGCCGAGCTCATCGCGGCGGTCTTCGGGCAACCGGATCGTGAGATCGGCGTCGCCCTCGGCGAGCGCTTTCAGCATCGCCGCGGTCCTGTGCACCGGGTGCGTGATCAGGCGCGCATAGAAAAGCGCGATGAGGATGCCGGCGACTATCGCGATAACGGAGAGAACCGCGAAGGTGAACGCCAAGGACGCATACGCGCGGGCACTCTCCTCCTTGAAATGCAATACCTCCTGCCGGGCGTCACGCACGAGATCGGCGGCGCCTTGCGAAAACTGGGCAAAACGCCGTGCCTGAATACCTGTCGCGAGCGTGCGCGCCTCCTCCAGCCGACCGGCGTAAATGGCCGGGATGAGTTCCTGGTCGCGGGTGTTGCGAAACGCCTGCCACACTTCTTGCACGGCGAGTATCCGGCTCTTGAGCTCTACATCCCCAGCGTCATCAAGGATGACGTCGAACGACGTATCGATATTCTTGGTTAGCGCGCGAATCTGTTCGTGTAGTTTGTCCTGGGCGGCCCGATCCTTCGCGGCCATCATGCCGAGGAGAGCCGCGCGCACGGCATTGAGATTGGAACCGACCTCGGCGATCGAAAGCGCCAACTTGAAGTGCTGATCATGGGCCGACACCAAGTACCCGTTCACCTGCTGCATGCCGCGGTGGCCGACCACGGCGACCGCGAACACCAGCGCCGTTAGCAGGCCGAAACCCAAAAAAAGCTTATTGCGAATCTTCAGATTCGCGAGCCAATACTTCATGACTATCTCCCACGAGCTTGTCTGAAGGCCAGACTGTGAAGAACCGTCCGCCGGTGCGCATGGAGGACTTCGTTACGGCTCGCATCGCCGGCCTGATAATCGGAACGGCGGAGAGTCGCACTGATTTGCTTCGAGCATACCGAGCACCTGTCGGCATAGCTGAAGCATGATGCATGCCAGCAAAAGCGTGGGGTGCGCCTCGAAAATTACTATATTCGTGGGGAACTTGCGGCCGGCTGTCGATGAAGGCGGAGAGATGCAATCCCGACATGACCTTTCTCGTCCCTCGGCTGACAACTTCTGAAACCGTTTGGAGCAGTTCCAGTTCTGCTTCCGTAAGGAAGTACCAAGGATCAGACACGGCGAATGACGCCCGTCGTCACGATCGGAAGACAACCATCCTTGGAGGATTCTACCGGCCGGGTTAGCGGCGGGCGCGGCGTTCGCGAAAGACCTTTCGAAATGGGGCGACGATCGTGAGCGGTATCTGCCGCAGCGCATTGTCGCGGCGGTTCATGGTCTCGCCTCCAAACATAAAGGCGCGCGTTGGTTGTTCAACGCGCGCCTTTCTTTTGCCAAACGTGACACAAACAAGTTACCGAATGCCGTTACCCTTTGTTCGACGCAGCAGCGGTGACGCTCGTCAGTGCGCTCTGAACCTGCGGAGACTCGCTCCCCGCGACCCAAAATTTGTTACCCGGCCGCCGGGCCTCGGATGGCGCTGCGCCTTCGTATACAACTTTCAATCCCTGTCCCGGGACAAAGGAAAACTTCTTCATCTGGGACTTCGCAGGATCGTAGGTTTGCAGCACGGCCGCGCCACCGAATGAACACATGCACATGGATTTTCTCCGTGACGTAATTAGCCGCTTGTAGTGACCGTAATCCTCTCGGCCTCCGCTCTTAACTCCAACATCAACGCTTCGGCCTCGGGAAGCACCGCACCCTTCTGCTGCAACATGGCCGACAACTTTTCGATACCGGCCAGGAGGCGGCCCGCCGTGGCGCTGTCGCCGGCCGGTGGACGCCCGAACAAGGCCGCTTCTTCCACGCCGTGGCGCATCGGCCGGACCACTTGGTACTTTTCCGAATTCACCAAGAGGCTGAGCACGTCGGGACGCGCGTAGTGCCCCGTGGCGTCGTGCCAGTGGGCCATGTCGGCGATCCTGTTGAGATCGATGTCGGCGTAAAGGATACCCTCTTCGCCCATCAAGGGTCCCGCGATGATGCCTCCACCCGGGCCGATGATCGCGGACCAGCCGCCGCCTTCCTTGAAGAATTGACGCTGGTAATCGGTTTGGCAAAGCTTCTCGACGCAGGCCTTGTCGGCCGTGCCTTGAACGTTGAGCACGTAACACTCGCCGACGTGCGCGTGATACCGCGCGCAGAGTTCCGTCGACATGTTGAAGAGGGTTTCCCATCCGACAACGTTGGAGAAGCCGACCCACGACGCGATGTGCACTTTCGGACGCTTGGCAATCAAGGCATGGCGCGCCAGGTCCATGGTGTGCTCCCAGCAGATCAAACCGCTCGTGCGGCCGAAGTCGAACTCGACGGTCTGCAGATCGGACCCGTCGCCGTAGCCCCAATGCACGCGCTCTACGTGGGTCGGCATCAGCTTGCGGTGCTTACCCAAAATCTGGCCGCGGCGGTTGATGAACAGCAACGTGTTGTAACAGGTGTTGCCGTCCCGTTCGGTAAGACCCATCACGACATCAATGTTGTTACGCCTGGCAGCCTCGCAGAGCACATCGGTCGTTTTGCTCGGGATCTCGACGCTGTTGAAGAACCACTCCTTGAACAGTTCGTGGTACCACATCGGGGAGCCCAGCCAAATGTGATACGGATAACCCGGAATAAAGGACTCCGGGAACGCCACGAGCTCGGCGCCCTCCTTTGCCACCTCCTTGATCAGCGCCACCGCCTTTTCTAAACACTGCTCGCGGTTGTAGAGAATTGAAGATGCCTGTACGACGGCCGCCTTGAATACCGGAAAAGCATCGCCCATTGTTGTTTCCTCGCTCGGTTGTATAGGGTGGCCTCTCGCTAAACAGACGCACGCATGCGCGCAGCAGCGGAGAACCTTCACACACGTTTATCGGCCGTGTTCGCCATGCGAATACCGCACAAGTATGGGAACGCCTGCCGTTCGGTGTCAAAAAATTTTTAATCGCGGATTATTTAAGGCCTTAATTGCCGAGGCTTGCAGGGAACCAGGGATGATGTCTTTGAAAAACCCCATCGAGCTGTAGGAGAAATAACGGCGGTAGTCAGCTGCTACGTCGCGCGACAAAAATCCCCGTCAACACCAGCGCCGCGCCGCAGAGTTGCGGCCAGGCCAGCGCTTCGCCGAACAGAATCCAGGCGAGCACGGCGGCGATCACCGGCTGCGTGAGCACGGCGACGGACGATAGCGCGGCGGTGAGATGCGCGAACGCGTAGGCGATGAGGCTTTGACCGAGAACCTGAGACACCAGAGCAAGACCGACCAACACGGCCCAACCGTGCAATCCTCTTGGGAACATCGGTTGGGGTGACAACAGCACAACCGGCAACAGCAGCGCGACGCTAACCGTCGTACCGAGCGCCATCAGCAGAGCCGTGGAAACGTCTTCGCGTGCGCGCTTTATCGAGAGCATGTAACCGGCGTAGAAGACCGCGGCCAGCACGCCCAGCGAATCGCCGACCACGCGCGTAGCGCCCAGTGAGAAGCTCGGTCCCACTAACAGCGTCGTGCCGCCAAGCGCGGTGATCATCCCGGCGATGAACAATCCCGAGACACGTTGCCGGTACAAGAACCAGCCACCGAGTGTCACAAAGACCGGTGCGACGTTGGCGAGTAACGTGGAGTTAGCGACGGTGGTGTAAACGATGGACCAGTGCCATACACCCAGGTCGGCGGCGAAGAAAACTCCGGCCAGTACGGCGATGCCGAACAGAGATGGGGACGTCCGCGCTCGAGTACCTTTCCGCGCGAGAACCCAGACCCAAAGGACGGGTAATGCTAAGGCCAGCCGCCAGAATGCGCTCGCGGTAGGGCCGACATCAGATAAGCGCACGAAGATCGGCGAAAGGCCGAGAGCTGCGCTGCCCGCCAACAGGGTGGCGAACGCTACCGTCTTTACGCCTTCGCCTTTTGCGATGTCGAGTCTCTCTTCAGTTTTCACCCATTCGCACTTTGCTTGAGATCGAAAGAAATTCCTACTTGCCTATCTATCGATAGGTATTTATTATCTACCGCATGAAGGCAACAACTACCGATACACGCAAAGCCATTCTCAAGCGGGCCGAACGTTACCTGCAGGACGCTGGCTTCGCCAGCTTCAGTTTCCGTGATCTCGCGGCGGACCTCGGCATCAAGTCGGCTAGCGTTCACTACCATTTTCGCTCGAAGGAAGAATTGGGCGTTGCACTGCTCCAGCGCTACCAGGAACAGTTCACCCAATGGACCGAATCGCGCAAGATCAATGGTTCGCCAAAGAGCGACCTTCTCCAGTGGTTCGAGTATGAACAGCACCTATGCCGCGCCGGCGATATTTGTCCGGGCGGCGCTTTCGGAGCGGAGTTTGCCGTATTGCCCGAGAGCGTACGGGGCGAGCTCGAGAAGCTTCACGATATCCAGCGCCAGTGGATGCGCGCGACGCTACAAACGGGTCGGGAACGGGGAGAAATTCGCGCTGAGGGCAAAGTAGAGGATCAAGCGGAAATGGTGCTGGCCGCGCTACAGGGAGGGCTGAAAATCGCGCGCGCGAGCCGAGATCCGAAAGCGTTCGACGGGATGCTGGAGCAACTCAAGGTAATGCTGTTCACCTAAAAAAATTTTAGCCTGGCTAGCTATCTAGTGATAGGTAGATGTGAACGCTTACCGGCGACACACAGGCCCAGCGGAAGTTTAGGAGATAGAAAAATGGCGATTCAATACACACGCACTCCCTTTCGGATCCTGAACGCGGTTTCCCCACGTCTGAGCGCGCGGCTCGCGCTCAGGGTGTTCACCACGGCGCGACGCTGGCCGACGCCCGCATGGGAGCAGGAAATCGCACGAAGAGCGGAAACAATCTGGCTCGCGAACGGCCACACGGGCTTGAGCTGGGGGCACGGCAGGCCGGTCCTGCTCGTACATGGCTGGGAAGGTCGCGTGACCCAGCTTGGTCGCTTCGTCGCGCCGCTCGTA
>JAJPKH010000181.1 GCA_021323795.1 Acidiferrobacteraceae bacterium
GGCCGCTTGATGAAACTGCGTCGCGGCCAGTAGTGTCCCGCGTTGTGCGCCACCGGCACCACCGGATACCCGGTGGCGGCGGCCAGCACGGCACCTCCCTGCCCCCAGCGCCGCCGCTGCCCGGCCGCCACGCGCGTGCCTTCCGGAAAGACCGTGACCCAGATGCCGGCGTTCAAGCGCTCCCGGCCCTGCGTAATGACCTGCTGTATCGCCTCGCGCTTGGAACGGCGGTTGATGGCGATGGGTCGCAGCATTGCCAAGGCCCAACCGAACAAGGGAATCCACATAAGCTCGCGCTTGAGCACCCACGTCTGCGGCGGAAAGATGATCGCCAGTGCCATGGTCTCCCAGGAGGACTGATGCTTGGCCATGATGATGGCGGGTCCGGGCGGCACATTTTCGCGCCCATGCACTTCGTAACGCACGCCGCACAGCAGCCGGAGCAACGCGATATGAAACGCCGCCCACCGGCTGATGAAGTAGTAACGCGCGGGGAACGGAAACGGAAAGGTCAGTAGCGCGAGCGGCGCGTAGACCAGCACCGATAACCACATCGTGGCGTTGTACAGCGCCGAGGTCAGGAGCTGTGCCACGCCGCGGCCGAACGACAGCCTCTCAGCCGACATGCCCGCGGTTACGTCGGCGGGCGACGAAAGCGCGCATTCGCACTAGGAAGCCGCCGGCAAATCGCCGGAAAGAAGCGCGTTGGCGAACCCCGCCAAATCGTCGTACACCGGCACGCCCTCCAGCTGTTTGCTCCGGCGCAGCGTACGGCGGCCATGCCCGGTGCGCACCAATACCGGCCGCGCGGTCGCCATCCGTGCCGCCATGATGTCGCGCTCGTCATCGCCGACCGCGTAAACGTTGTTCAGGTTAATCTTGAGCCGATCGGCAATTTCCTTGAACAAACCCGGCGCCGGCTTGCGGCAATTACAGTCGTCGTTCGGCCCATGCGGGCAGAAAAATATGGCGTCCAGATCGCCGCCCTTGGCACGCACGGCATCGATCATCTTGGTGTGGATCTTCATGAGCGTGTCGATGTCGAAAAAGCCGCGCGCGACGCCCGACTGGTTGCTCGCCACCACGACGCGATAGCCCTCGCGGTGCAAGCGCGCGATCGCCTCGAGACTTCCGGGGATCGGGTTCCATTCCTCCGGCGACTTGACGTACGCGTCGGAGTCGTAGTTGATGACGCCGTCGCGATCGAGGATGACGAGTTTCATCGGGTCAGCCCTGTAGACGGGAAACGTCGGCCACGCGCAGGAACAGATTGCCCAACCGGTTGAGCAGCGCGAGGCGGTTGCCGCGCACGGCGGTATCGTCGACCATCACCAGGACGCGGTCGAAAAACTCATCGACGACGGGACGCAGTTGCGCCAAACGCTGCAAGGTATGCGCGTAGTCACCGCCGCTCAGCAGCGGGTCGACTTCGTTCGCAGCCGTTTGCACTTCTTCGGCGAGCTTCTTCTCGGCGTCCTCCTGCAACAGGCCCGCCTTCACTTCGGTGCTGTTGGCGCCGCCCGCCTGACGCAGAATATTGCGGATGCGCTTGTTGGCGGCCGAGAGCGCCATGCCTTCGGGCAACGCGCGAAACTTCTTGATCGCCTCGAGGCGCGCGGGAATCTGATCGACGCGCGTGGGCTTGAGGGCGAGCACCGCCTCGATTTCATCGGCCGCGTAACCTTGCTCGCGCAGATAAGAGCGCAGGCGGTCATAGAAAAAGTCGAGCACTTGCTGGCTCACGTTGGGGACCATCGGCGCCTGCGTGAACAACGGGCGGGCGCGCTCGATCAGGTCCTTGAGATCGAGCGGCAGCTTTTTCTCGATCAAGAGGCGCACGACGCCGATGGCGGCGCGCCGCAGGCCAAACGGATCCTTCTCGCCGGTCGGCGCGTGCCCGATACCGAAAATGCCGACCAGGGTATCGAGCCGGTCGGCGAGCGCAACCGACACGGCCGCTTCGCCCTCGGGCAACTCGTCGCCCGCCGCGCGCGGCAGATAGTGCTGCGCGATCGCATCGGCGACTTCCCGGGCCTCGCCGTCATGCAACGCGTAATAACGCCCCATAACGCCCTGCAACTCCGGAAACTCGCCCACCATGTCCGTCAGCAAGTCGGCCTTGCAAAGGTAAGCCGCGCGCTCGGCGCCGGCGACGTCGGCCTTGAGCATGGCGGCGATGGCGCCGGCAAGCCGCTGCAAGCGTTGCACGCGCTCGAGCTGGCTGCCGAGCTTGTTGTGATAGACGACGTCTTTCAGACGCGGGACGCGCTCGGCGAGCTTCAGCCGGCGATCCTGGTTGTAGAAGAACCTCGCATCGGAGAGCCGCGCGCGCAGCACCCGCTCGTTGCCGCGGATGATCTGCTTCGGGTCGCGCGGATGCATGTTGGCGACGAAGAGAAAGTGCGCCTGCAACCGGCCGCCGGCGCCGGCGAGCGGAAAATATTTTTGATGCTGCTGCATGCTGACGATCAGGCATTCGCGCGGCACATCGAGGAACGATTCCTCGAACGCGCCGAGATAGACGCGCGGGCTCTCGACGATGCTCGTCACTTCATCGACGAGCTGCATCTCCTTGCCCAACCGCCAAGTGGTGCCCCTTCCCACTTTCGCGGCCGCTTTGTCCAACTCGTGCACGACAACATCGCGCCGTTCCGCGAAAGACGCAATCACATGACCGCGCCGACGCAGGTCTTTTTCGTAGTCGGACGGGCGTCGTATGACGATCTCGCCTTTGCTCAGAAAACGATGTCCGCGCGTCTGGTTGCCGGCCTTCACCCCGAGAACGGCGCCGGGGACGACTTTCGAACCGTGCAGCAAGATCGCGCCGTGCACCGGGCGCACGAACTCGACCTCGCGCGCGCCCCAGCGCATGAGCTTCGCGACCGGAAGTTTCTTGAGCGCGGCTTCGACCAGCACGGGTAGATGCCGCGCGAGCGGCTCGCCCTTTTGCTTGGCGCGATAGATGAAATACTCGCCCTTGTCGTCTTTGTGCCGCTCGAGCTTCCCGGGATCGACGCCGCACGAGCGCGCGAAACCGAGCAGCGCCGGCGTCGGTTTACCCGCCGTGTCTATCGCCGAGGCGACCGCCGGCCCTTTGCGTTCGATGATACGGTCCGGCTGTACCGCGAGCACGTCGCTCACGCGCGCCGCCAGTCGCCGCGGCGTCGCAAACGTCTCGACCCGGCTGCGCTCGCTCAAAAAATACTGCGCCTTCAGCCCGTCGAAGACGGCGTCGCCGAACGCGTCGGCCAGGCGCGCGAGTGACCGCGGCGGGAGCTCCTCGGTTAGAAGCTCGATCAGCAGAGTTTCACCGCGAAGGGGCTTTGCAGCTTTTCGTTTCGGCACGGCTGTCTCGTTCAGGCGCTGGCTTTCTTCTTTGCCGCCGGCAGCTGCTTGAGCATGGGAAAGCCGAGCTGTTCCCGCGCCTCGTAATAGGCCTGCGCGACCAGACGCGCCAGAGCACGCACGCGCGCGATGTAGCCGGCGCGTTCGGTGACGGAAATGGCGCCGCGCGCGTCGAGCAGATTAAAGGCGTGCGAGCACTTCATGACCATTTCGTAGCCGGGAAGCGCAAGCCCCGCCTCGATCAAGCGCTTCGCTTCCGACTCGAAACCGTTGAACTGCTCGAACAGCCACTTGACGTTGGAAGCCTCGAAATTGTATTTCGATTGCTCCACTTCGTTCTGATGATACACATCACCGTACGTCACGCCGGGAGCCCATTCGAGATCGAATACGCTTTCCTTTCCTTGCAGGTACATCGCCAATCGCTCCAGGCCGTAGGTGATTTCGCCGAGCACCGGCTTGCACGGCAGCGAACCCACTTCCTGGAAGTACGTGAACTGCGTCACTTCCATGCCGTTGAGCCAAACCTCCCATCCGAGCCCCCAGGCGCCGAGGGTCGGCGATTCCCAGTCGTCCTCAACGAAACGGATGTCATGTAGCTGCGGATTGACGCCGATCGCGGCAAGCGAGGCGAGATAACGATCCTGGATATCGTCCGGTGAGGGCTTCAGCACCACTTGGTATTGATAGTAATGTTGCAGCCGGTTGGGATTTTCGCCGTAGCGTCCGTCCTTGGGACGGCGCGACGGTTGCACGTAAGCGGCTTTCCACGGCTCGGGCCCGAGAGCGCGCAGGAACGATGCGGTATGAAAAGTGCCGGCGCCGACCTCGATGTCATAGGGCTGCAGAATTACGCAGCCCTGGTCCGCCCAATAGCGCTCGAGCTTGAAGATCAGTTCCTGAAAGTTCACGGCTTCAGTATGCGATCCGCGCAAGGATTATTGTGATGCCTGTTCGGTCGCGCGATTATAACCGCAACTTTGCCGGCGCCCAGCCTTACTTATACGCCGTTGCCGTTCTCGAACCCGTTGTCCGGTCGGATGGGATCAAGCTCACGGTTAATGGCGTCGGCCGCGTCGCCGGGATAGCGCAGGAGTCGATTGAGGATTTTCTGCGCGCGGCGCTCGAAGTGGTTCGTGCGCGTCGCCGGGTTGTGCCGCTCCGGCGCGGGTAAGGTCGCCGCCAGTCTCGCCGCCTGATCGGGCGTCAACGCCTCGGCGGTCGTACCGAAGTAGGCTTGGGCCGCCGCCTGTATGCCATAAATGCCGGGTCCGAACTGAGCGATGTTGAGGTACAGCTCGAGGATGCGCCGCTTTTTGAGGTTGCGTTCCATGCCCCACGTCAGCACCAGCTCGTGCCATTTGCGCAGCGGGTTGCGCGAAGGGCTGAGAAATAAATTCTTCACGGTCTGTTGAGAAATAGTGCTCGCCCCGAGGGCCAGCCGCCCTTCGGCGAGGTTATAGTTCATCGCTTCCTTGAAGGCGATCAGGTCGAAGCCGCTGTGCTCGTAAAAACGCGCGTCCTCGGCCAGTATCACCGCGCGTATCAGGTATTTCGGAACGCTCGAGAGCGCAACGGGACGCCAGCGCAGCGGCGGCAGACCCTTGTCTTCGGCGCGCTTCAATTCGTATTCGCGAATGAGGTTGGACTTGGGGATCGGGCCGGTCGCGAACGACTTCCAGTCGGGCCAGGTCAGCATCAGATAGAAAAGATCGACGAGGAGCAGAATCAGGCCGATGCGGACCGCCCAGTGCGCCACGCGCGTCATGCGCGAGAGCTGATGGCGAATGCCGGCTTGCTTGCGCCGCCCGCGCCATTTCATGCCGTTGATCCGATGGGCTGTCGAGGGACAAGAATCACGTATGTTATGTTGCGCGTGCTTCCCGCGCAGGCAGGAGCTTATCCGTTAATCGAATCCGTCCGATGGAGAATAGACAATTTTGCTTCCTTTGGTTATGGTGGCGAACCTGCGTGTCAGGGCAAGCGCCCGAATCACCCGGAGGAGCCCGGTTGCAAGAACCGGCAGCTAAAAAAGAGCGGGCCTGCAAGGGCCCGTTCGTTTTTCCGGCGGACTAAAATAGCCCCGGCTCGTGCGAAGAACGCACGCTCCATAGGCCGAATTTCCACTACCGATGACACTCGCCCCTCCTCACAGCCCGAAACCTAAAGCCGTCGCCCTGATATCGGGCGGGCTCGATTCCATGCTCGCCGCGCGCGTAATGCTCGATCAAGGCGTACACGTCGAGGGCATCAACTTTTACACGGGTTTTTGCGTCGAAGGACATACGCACGCGATAAGGCGGGAGGCGCGCGAGCGCCCCAAGCGCAACAACGCGCTCTGGGTCGCGGAGCAGCTCGGCATCAAGCTCCACATTATCGACGTAATCGAGGAGTACAAGGACGTCGTCATCAACCCCAAGCACGGATACGGCAGCAATCTGAACCCGTGCCTCGATTGTAAGGGATTCATGGTGCGCAAAGCACGCGAGTGGATGGAAACGAACGGTTTCGACTTTATCGTCACCGGCGAGGTGATCGGTCAGCGCCCCATGTCGCAGCGGCGCGATACCATGCCGGTGGTGGCGCGCGAATCGGGCGCTTTCGATCGCTTGTTGCGGCCGTTGTGCGCGAGGCTGCTGCCGCCGACGTTGCCCGAGCGCGAAGGCTGGGTCGAGCGCGCGCGCTTATTCGATTTCAACGGACGCAGCCGCAAGCCGCAGATCGCGCTCGCCGAGCGTTACGGAATCACCGAGTATGCTCAGCCCGCCGGCGGCTGCTGCTTCCTTACCAACGCACAGTATTCTCGCAAGCTCGCGGATCTCTGGCAGACGCGGGGCGAAAAGCGCTACGAGCTGGAGGACATTCTACTGCTCAAGGTCGGCCGTCACCTGCGTCCGCGACCGCATTTCAAGCTCATCATCGCGCGCGACGACGGCGAAAATAATTTTCTCCTCGGTTTCCGCCAGCGTTATACGCATCTCCATGCCACGAGCCACGCGGGGCCGCTCGCCCTGATCGACGGCAATGCCGGTGAGGAAGACATCGAGCTCGCCGCCCGCCTGACGGCTCGCTTCGGCCAGGGGCGCGACGCCGACCAGGTTACCGTGGCGGTAACAGACTTGGCGGGCCACACGCAAATTCGACACGTTAGGCCGTTCACCGCCGACGAAATCCCGCAGACGTGGTATCTATGACCGCCCACGTGCTCGACGTCCGTCACTTGCTTTGCCCGATGCCCGTCATTCGCCTGCAGAATACGGTCGCCCGCCTTCCCGTCGGCGATACCGTGGAAGTGCAGGCGACCGACCCGGGAGTGCTCCACGACGTTCCGGCGTGGTGCCGTGTTCATGGGCACCAAGTACTGTCGGTGTCCGAAACGGCCGGTGAAATTCGCGTCACGGTACAGGTCCAGGGTTCATGAGCGGCAGCCACGTCAACGTCCTCGACACCACCGATCCGACACGCTACCAGGCGAGCCGGCGGGTGACATGGATCAGCGTAGTCCTGAACCTGATATTGACCGCGGCCCAGGTAATCGTCGGCACTATCGGAAGCTCTCACGCGCTGGTCGCAGATGGTCTGCACACCCTATCCGACCTCATCACCGACGGCATAGTATTGTTCGCGCTGAAGCACAGCGCGAAAGACGCCGACGAAGAGCATCCCTACGGCCATGGGCGCATCGAAACAGCGGTTACGCTCGTCCTCGGTGCGATGCTTCTCGCGGTGGCGCTCGGCATCGCCTGGCGCGCCGGCGACCGGCTGCTGTTCAGCGCCGAACCGTTTCTGACTCCGTCGGTGCTGACGTTTTGGGTCGCGCTAGTGACACTCGGCGTGAAGGAGTGGCTGTACCGCTATACCATCCGCACGGCGGCGCGCTTCGATTCGGCCATGCTGCGCGCCAATGCATGGCACCATCGCAGCGACGCCATTTCCTCGCTCATCGTCGTCGCGGGCATCGGCGGCGCGCTTTACGGCTACGCCTATCTCGACTCGGTCGCCGCTATCGTGGTCTCGGCCTTCATCGGCAAGATCGGCATCGAGCTGAGTTGGCAGGCGCTGAAGGAGCTCATCGATACGGGCCTCGGAGCGGAGCAGCGCGAGGCGATTCGCGACGTGATACAACAGGTAGCCGGCGTGAAAGCGCTGCATCTGCTGCGTACGCGTCGCGTGGGGAGCGATGCCTTCATCGACGTGCACATTCTCGTGGACCGGCACCTGAGCGTCTCGGAGGGGCACCACATCGGCGAGATCGTGCGCAAGCGACTGATCGAGGAGATCCGCTCGGTCGCCGATGTCATGGTACATATCGATACCGAGGAAGACGGCGCGGGCAATCCGAATCCGCACCTGCCGCTTCGAGGAGAGATCGCTCGCCGCCTAGAACAATACTTCGCCGAAATCCCGGAATCCCGGCTCATCGAGCAGCTACTGCTTCACTATGGGCAAGGTCGCGTGGACGTGGAATTGCGACTTCCGCTGTCGGCGGTTGCCACGGCCGCAGAGTGCCGCGCGCTTGCGCGGCGGTTTGCCGCAGCGGCCAGCCGCGACACGGACATCGGAAAGATCGATGTTTACTTTCGCTCGACGCCCTAAGATGGATCGCCGGCCTTTTGGAGAGGGCGATTTTGGTGCAAGCGGTCGAGGCCAAAACCGCTATATTCTTACGGATTCAATGGGTTAAGCACGCACCGACCTGGGCATATTTCGTGCACTAAGCCGATGGTCAA
>JAJPKH010000053.1 GCA_021323795.1 Acidiferrobacteraceae bacterium
TCCGCAGTGAAGAGCTGCGGCCTCATTGAAGCGCATCAGTGCGGTCATACAAACTCGATCGTCACGGACGTTTTCCGCAGTGAAGAGCTGCGGCCTCATTGAAGCGGAGATCCCGTTTCATCCGCTCGACGGCCTTCCCATAGTTTTCCGCAGTGAAGAGCTGCGGCCTCATTGAAGCGGATTTGTAGAGCTTGCAGAAAGATTTGTTGCGTCGTTTTCCGCAGTGAAGAGCTGCGGCCTCATTGAAGCCGGCAATACTTGATCGCCCAATACGTGGGAATGCCAAGTTTTCCGCAGTGAAGAGCTGCGGCCTCATTGAAGCACGACGATGAGGTAGTCCTCTCCCGTAGGCGCCTTGTTTTCCGCAGTGAAGAGCTGCGGCCTCATTGAAGCTGATTTACCCCGCCGGACCCCTCGGCGAGCTTGCCGGTTTTCCGCAGTGAAGAGCTGCGGCCTCATTGAAGCGTCGTGAGTTCATCGGTTCCCCAAGGAGGGGAACAACGGTTTTCCGCAGTGAAGAGCTGCGGCCTCATTGAAGCCAACATGCCGATGTACCGGCGCAACATGCTCATATTGTTTTCCGCAGTGAAGAGCTGCGGCCTCATTGAAGCCTGACGAGCCGACGAAATGCCGCGTTGTGCTCCTGGGGTTTTCCGCAGTGAAGAGCTGCGGCCTCATTGAAGCATCATTAGCGAGCCTCTTAGTGTGTTGAGGGGTAGGTTTTCCGCAGTGAAGAGCTGCGGCCTCATTGAAGCCAGCCGCGCTTAGGTAATTCGTCGAACATGCGCGTTGTTTTCCGCAGTGAAGAGCTGCGGCCTCATTGAAGCTCGCTGTACGATGATGGCGCGCTCGACCGATCGCAGTTTTCCGCAGTGAAGAGCTGCGGCCTCATTGAAGCGTCGCCCTTCTTCGCCTCGCGGAACAACCCTCGGAGAGTTTTCCGCAGTGAAGAGCTGCGGCCTCATTGAAGCAAGGCAAGCTGCCCCGGTGAGGCAGTGCTTTCCTCCGTTTTCCGCAGTGAAGAGCTGCGGCCTCATTGAAGCCGAAAGAAGTGCGACCGGGCCTGGAAGTTTCGTCTTTGTTTTCCGCAGTGAAGAGCTGCGGCCTCATTGAAGCTGCCGGCAATGTAGCTTCGGCGGGTCTGGTTCACGCGTTTTCCGCAGTGAAGAGCTGCGGCCTCATTGAAGCCACGATCCACGGCTACTCTGGCGACCGGTCGCCCAATCGTTTTCCGCAGTGAAGAGCTGCGGCCTCATTGAAGCCAGCACCGCGGCCGGCGTGCGGCGTTGCTTTTCGGGTTTTCCGCAGTGAAGAGCTGCGGCCTCATTGAAGCACTCAAATGAGCTAGCCGTGTTTCCAATTCTTGGAGTTTTCCGCAGTGAAGAGCTGCGGCCTCATTGAAGCGTATCGACGGCCGCACGATATCTCTATAGTACTCGTGTTTTCCGCAGTGAAGAGCTGCGGCCTCATTGAAGCCTCCTCTTACGCGGTGCCGGCGGCCGGCGTGTTGTCGTTTTCCGCAGTGAAGAGCTGCGGCCTCATTGAAGCAAATCGCTTGCCAATTTATCGAAGATGATCCTATAGGTTTTCCGCAGTGAAGAGCTGCGGCCTCATTGAAGCCGGACCAGGCTGTTGATAGCGGTCTGCAACTCGGCGTTTTCCGCAGTGAAGAGCTGCGGCCTCATTGAAGCTATGGTAAGTTCGGCCAACGCGGCAGACATTGGGAGTTTTCCGCAGTGAAGAGCTGCGGCCTCATTGAAGCATTTCCGAATCCAGCAAATTGCTATTGGATGGCAAAGTTTTCCGCAGTGAAGAGCTGCGGCCTCATTGAAGCAAGCGCACGGCGAGCGCTACCTATCTCGCGGTGTGGTGTTTTCCGCAGTGAAGAGCTGCGGCCTCATTGAAGCAACAACCCCGCTTACTGCCCAGCCTCTTTCTTCGCGTTTTCCGCAGTGAAGAGCTGCGGCCTCATTGAAGCGTTAAAGAAACTTAACGCAGGCGACTACGAAGGCGCAGTTTTCCGCAGTGAAGAGCTGCGGCCTCATTGAAGCATCGTAAGCAGCGAATGGTTTAGGGCGAGCACGCGGTTTTCCGCAGTGAAGAGCTGCGGCCTCATTGAAGCCAGAATATCACATAGATTCTGGTACGGGTCTTTACGTTTTCCGCAGTGAAGAGCTGCGGCCTCATTGAAGCGGAGTTAAGGCGGGGAACCGCCCCCGTTACGCACTCCGTTTTCCGCAGTGAAGAGCTGCGGCCTCATTGAAGCACGGGAATCCCGGGAAGCCCTTCAACGAGAGGTAGAGTTTTCCGCAGTGAAGAGCTGCGGCCTCATTGAAGCAAAGCTTGAGGTCTCGCTATGCCCCCCGTGTGGTTGTTTTCCGCAGTGAAGAGCTGCGGCCTCATTGAAGCAATCCACCGTTAAGAACGCGCTCTGCTGGAATGTCTGTTTTCCGCAGTGAAGAGCTGCGGCCTCATTGAAGCACGGCGCCGAAGTCCGGAGGCTACTTGATTATTGCCATTGGATTTTCCTTAGTGAACTGCCTGCTGTGGCCTCTTTGAAGCACCGCATCCACGGCTTTCACGAGTCCAGCAGATCCGCGGCACCACCCAGGCTTAGCAAAACGGGATGATAGAAGGCGGGATAGCACTCTGAGACGGCGTCCTCGAGTTGTGGCCAGAGGATCGCTTTACGATCGGCGCACATGTCCCGAAGCGTGGCGAAATCCGTCAAAGGCTCGAGCACCGGGCTCGCTTCGGCGATGACGTAGCGATGGGAAGTTTGCTTGCTTTCAACATCGCGGGCGACGACGAATTGCCGAGAGGAACTGTAACCGGTCAAGCAGGTCCTCCACACAAAAAGATCCTCGTGCAATTCCTGCCACTCGCGTTTGGAGTATTTGCTGCATTCGGCGGATATGAGATCCAATCCGTTGGCGAATGGCCGCGTATAACCGATCACGCAGGCGGTTTGAAGTGCCACGAAAAGTGGATGCTTATGCAGGCGCATTATGCCTAGGTCGCGCGGTTCGATGGCGCCGAAGCGGCGGACGACCTCCTTGGCCGACTCTTCAACTACATCAAAGTCGGACCACGCCGCGGCGAGGGCGAGGGCGCGTGATTCGAGTTGCTTTTGTTTTTGATCCATGGAGTAGCGGTCGTTGTCGTTGTCCGAAAGGTTCGCGTATAACACTCGATTCTCCAGAACTGATGTGCGGCTGGATGCCGTTTGCGAGAGCCTATTGGATTTGTCGGGCGCGTTCACGGCACTTTAGTGCCACCGCCGCCCCGAGCGCCTTGGCCGGTTACTTTTCAGTGGACGATCACAAGGCCGTACTGCTCCCGCAGGCAGCTTTTAGGCGTGAGCTCAGCGGCTTTTGAAGTAGGTGCGAAACTCCATGCTGGCGGACAGTGCGTAATATACCGGCGGACGGGATGTCGCGGGAGGTGTATACCGGGAATGGCGCGCGCCGTTTCTCGCCCGGCCGATGAAAACTTCCGCTGTAACAACGCGAAGCGACGGCTATCGAGGCGGCTTGTGATCGGTCAGTCGAGTGGGCAGTTGAAATACCGAGCCCGCGCCGGGGAAGCCTCCTCGGGGCCACGCGGTGATGGCTTTTTCGAATTGCGCCGCCGTTAGCGGTTGAGCGAAGAAGCTGCCTTGCGCCTCATCGCATTGGTATTTCGCGAGGCGCTCCCAAATTTGGCGATCTTCCACGCCTTCCGCCACGGTTTTGAGCCCCAAGTTATGGGCGAGGCCGATGGTGGAGCGGACGATGGCCTCGGAATCCGTATTACGAACCAGGTCGACCATGAACGACTTGTCTATTTTTATCGCGTGGATCGGCAGCTTCTTGAGGTAACCGAGCGACGAGAATCCGGTGCCGAAATCATCGATATATATGCGAATGCCCGCCTCGTACAGTTGGTGCAATGCCGCCATCGCGCGTTCCGGCTCTCGCATCAACGCCGTTTCCGTGATTTCGATCTCGATGCCGCGGCCGGTCCGGACCGCGGCGGCCAGCAATTCGCCCATCAGTTGCGGATTAAGCAGGTTCTTGGCGGACAAATTGATCGCAGCGGGCAGCGCGATGCCGCTTTGCCGCCATGCCGTGATCTGCCGGAGCGTGTGTTCGATCACATGACGCGTGAGTTCGTCGATGAATCCGGATTGTTCCGCCATCTCGATGAATACTTCGGGCATGATCAGCCCGTGCTGCGGATGACGCCAGCGCAGCAGCGCCTCACTCCCGGTGACGGCGCCGGTGCGGCACTCGACCTTCGGTTGAAACACGAGGAACAGTTGATCGGTGCGGATCGCGTCATGGAGATCGGCGAGCAGCGCCAGATGCTGCGGGCTGCTCGGATCGCGTTCCGCCTCGTACCAGGCGTATCCCTTGCCTTCGCGTTTGGCGAGCGTTGCCGCGAGATCGGCGCGCTGCAGCAGCAATCCGGCTTCCTTGGTCGATGCGAGCACGATGCCGATGCGCGCGCCGATATGGATGTGAAAACCCGCGGAAACGTAATGAGCGCCGAGGAGTTTCAGAACGTTTTGCGCCACGGATTCCACGTGGTCCCGATCCTCGGTACGCAACACCAGGGCGAATTCATTGCCGTAGAGGTGATACAGATCGGCGTCGCGCAAGTGGACGTCATGTAAGCGGCCGGCGGCTTCCCGAATTAGCTCATCGCCTTTACCGTAGCCGATCGCTCCGTTGACCTCCCGGAAGTTGATGAGATTGATGATCATCAACGCGCTCGGCACCGCGCGATCGAGCCGCTGCTGGAGATCCTCGAGCAGGCGGTGGCGATTCGGAAGCTGCGTCAAGGAATCGTAGTAGGCGAGACGCTGAATGTGCTCCTGCGCGAGGCGGTGCTCGCGTCGCAGCCGCATCTCCTTCAGCTCCCGTTCAACGGCGGGGACCAGGCGGCGTATGTTGTTCTTGAGAACATAGTCCTGCGCACCGAACTTCATCAATTGCACCGCGCGCTCCTCGCCGATCGTCCCGGACACGACAAGGAACGGCAGGTCGCGGTCGTGGTCGCGTACGATCTTCAGCGCCTCGAGACCGTCGAATTGCGGCATCGAGAAGTCCGAAAAGACGATATCCCAGTGCTTGCGGCGCAGCGCGGCAATGAGCGCGACCGGCGTTTGCACGCACTCGAGATTGACGCGGTAGCCGGCCGCCTCCAAGTGCCGTTTCAGCAGCAGCGCGTCCTCGTCGGAGTCCTCGACGATGAGGACGTGGAGGGAATTCGAGCTTCCCGTGCTCATGCGGTATTGAACAAGCCTTGGGTTAATGCCCGGACGTGCCGCCCGGGCAGGTGCGGTTTAGGGTTAAAGATAGTTCACCAGGCGGGGAACGCCCGTGCAGAGCCAAAAATAAGGAAAAACGCCGTTGTTGCTTCTCCCAAACCCCGTTTTTCCCTCAAACGCGGTGTAAGCAAAACCAAGCGCGACATAGGTCCGGGCGCGAAGGCGAGGTGCGTCGGGACGGGAAGCGGATGGCGACGTGGGCGTCGGACCGAAGGACCGGGGACGCGGCCGCGTCTCGTCGGCTGGCTAAGGGGATGATTGACGCCCGGGGAATTCGGGCGGCGCTGAACCGGTAGCGGGACCGAGGGCCTGCAGATAGCGCTCCCGCAACGCGTTCTTTTGAACTTTTCCCATGGCGTTGCGCGGCAGATCGTCCGTGAAGTAAACCTGTTTCGGAATCTTGTAATTGGCCATCTCTCCTTTCAGCCGCTCGATGACTTCTTCAGCGGAAAGTGTTGCGCCCGGTTTCGGCACCACCACCGCCGTCACCGCCTCGCCGAAGTCCGGGTGCGGTGTGCCGATGACCGCGGACTCGGCGACTCCCGGGATCTCGTTAATCATCGTCTCGATCTCTTTCGGGTACACGTTGTAGCCGCCGGTGATCACCATGTCTTTTGATCGGCCGGCGATCGTCAGGTAACCCTTGGCGTCGAACTTCCCCATGTCCCCGGTTCGGAAGTAGCCATCGGCGGTGAATTCTTCGCGCGTCTTTTCCGGCATGCGCCAATAGCCTTTGAAGACGTTCGGACCTTTCAACTGAATGTGCCCGATCGTCTCCGCGGCGACGGGACGATCGTTTTCGTCCGTCACCCGCACCGTTACGCCGGGCAAGGGAAAGCCAACGGTACCGGCGACGCGTTCGCCCGTCAGCGGGTTGGACGTGTTCATGCCGGTTTCCGACATGCCATAGCGTTCGAGAATCGTATGCCCGGTGCGCTCGCGAAACGAGGCGAACGTTTCGTTCAGCAACGGCGCCGATCCGGAAATGAAGAGCCGCATATGGCGGCAAGCCTCGCGCGTGAGATCGGGCTCGGCGAGCAGGCGCGTGTAATAGGTCGGGACTCCCATGAAAACCGTGGAGCGCGGCAAGTACCGAAGCACCTGCTTGGCGTCGAACTTCTTCAGAAAAAACATTTTACCGCCGCTGAGCAGGCACAGGTTGCTCGCGACGAACAATCCATGGATGTGAAAGATCGGAAGCGCATGCAACAGCACATCCAATTTCGTGAAACTCCAATAGTCGAGGAGCGTCAGCGCGTTCGAGGTGAGATTGCGGTGCGTGAGCATCGCGCCTTTGGACCGGCCCGTGGTGCCCGACGTATAGAGGATCGACGCCAAGTCATCGTCCTCGACGGCGACCGTCGTGAACTCCGCGGGGCCTTTACGCGCCGCTTCCATCAGTGTGCCGCCGCCGTTCTCATCGAGCGTATGGAGGAAGCGCGTCCGCGCGGCCGCGGCGAGCGGCCGCATCATGTCGAGGGATTGCGGCCGACAGACGATCAAGGCGGGCTCGGCGTCGTTGATAAAATGCTCCATCTCGCCGCGCTGGTAGGCCGTATTGAACGGCAGGTAAACCAGTCCGGCGCGCACGGCGGCCAGGTAAACGAAAAGCGCTTCGGGAGACTTTTCCACGTGTACCGCGACGCGCTCGCCTTTCGCTAATCCGAGATCCTTGAAGAAGCGCGCGAGCCGGGCGGTTTCCCGCTCGAGCTCAGCGTAGGTGTAAACGCGGCCGGATTCGGTTTCGAGGCAAGGGCGGGAAAGATCGCGCGAGAATCGGGAGGCCAGGAAGCTGTAGAGGTTGGCATTCATGGGCGAACGGATTATAGCGAACTCGACGCGCGATTTTCGAATTATCCTTCAATGTCAGTGCCGGGCACCGCGTCCTGGCATCGTGCTCGCGGAAGGCGGAAACGCCCCGGGGCGCGCGGCGACACCCGTCGATCCTGCCCAGGATTCGCGGGACAAGAAGGCGCGAGCGCTACCGGTGCTTCGCGACCCACTCGGCAACGCCCGCCAGCGCGCGAAAATCCGCGATCCCGCGCGCGGGGAGTTCGGGAAAACGCTCGCGCGCCATGCGGGCGAGCGCGTCGCCCGGTCCCAGCTCGAGAAACATCCGGCAGCCGCGCTCGTAGGCGGCGTCGAGGCAGGCCGACCACTGCAAGGGGGTGCTGAGCTGGCGCGAAAGCGCCGTGATGGCGCCGGCGCGGTCCTGCACGGCAGCGCCGCTGATACCCGCCAAGATGGGTATTTTGGGCGCGGCGATGGCGGAAGCCTCGAGGGCGGAGCGAAAGCGCGTCGATGCCGGCGCGAGTGAACGTGTGTGCGCCGCGACGGAGATGTTGAGCCGATGGACCACCGCGCCGCTTGCCAGCGCGTTCGATTCGACGCGTTGCAGTGCGGCTGTCGTGCCGCCCACGATGAAGTGATCGCCGGCGTTGATGATGGCGATCTGCGCGCCGCTCGCCGCGCACAGCTCCTCGACACGGCTGACGGGAAGCCCCCGCACCGCCATGAGGCCCGACGGCGTTGCGGTGGCGTCGTCCATCGCGCGCGCCCGCGTTCGCGCCAGTTGCACGACGGCGACGGCGGACAGCGCGCCGGCGCATCCATATGCCGCAAGCTCGCCGACGCTGTATCCGGCGAACAGCGCGGGTTTCGGGAGCAGCGGCGCAACCGCGGCCCAGGCGGCCGTTTGATAAGCGCAAATGAGCGGCTGCGCGACGGCGTTTTGGAAAATGTTTCCCGCCTCGCGAGCGATCGCGACGGCGTCGAAATCCGCGCCTGCTTTGATCTCGGCGAGCGTTTGCTGCGCCGTTGGATCGTCGGCGATCCGATCGAACATCGCCGCGTGCTGCGTGCCTTGGCCGGAACAAAGAATGGCGAGCGTCACGACGTGACGGTGTGCACGAACCAGGTCGCCGCCAGCAGATCCGCCGCGCCGCCCGGGCTCAGGTTGCGAGCGACGAAATCGTCGCGGATAGCGTATGCGCGTGTCTCCCAGTCCGGGCGCGTCGTTCCGCCGCACGCGAGAAAATTTTTCGCCGCCGTCCGGGCGAATCGAAGCCCGTCGAGGCCGCCGCGATGAAGCAGATTCGTATCCTCGAGATGCGCGATGAGCGCAAACAAGGTTTGCACCAGCGCGCGCCGGCGCGTAAGTCCGCTGTGCAACGCCTGACGCAAGGCCGGCAGCGCCACGTCGAAGATGGAAGGGTAGCCGCGCGCCGCCTCGAGGCGCGCGCCGCCGGCGCCGTAGCGAGCGGCAACGGCGAGACCGTGACTCGGCGCGAGCGGTCGCATCTCGCAAATCGCGGGCGACCAGCGTGCGCGCACCGTGCGGGATAGTGTGCCGGGTGTTAGCGGCTCTTGCCGCCGATAAAGGTCGCCGCATGCCGCCGCGAGTAGGCCGATATTGAAGATCGCGCCGCGATGCGCATTGACCCCGCCCGTCGCCGCCAGCATGCGCGATTCCGCGGCGATTCCCAGCCGCTGCAATTCCGTGAACGGCGCTGCGCGCGCCGCGGCCGCCGTAACGGCGTGAAAGTAATGTCGCAGCGCGAACAGGCTGCGCAGCAGCGTCGCGGCCGCCATGTCGGGGTGGCTGCCGTTGTCGCCCGGGCACACCAGCCCGGGCTTGGGCGTAGTCGTAAGCTCGACGTAAAGGCTGCGCGTTGCGGCGCGCGCGATCGTGTGCGCGAACGCGCGCGTGGCCGCGGACGATGCCGTGTGGGCAGTAGCGCTCAACATGGCGCTGCGAGGGAGAGCACGTCGTCAAGCGAGCGCAATTCCACGCGGTCGCTGCGCTTGACCAGCAGTTGCCGCGGGCGCTGCGCCAGCTCTTTCCACGCGACCGCCATGCCTTGCGGGAATAACACCTCGCCGTCGGCCGGGATACCGCCGGCGCGTTGCCAGTTAGCGAGATACCCGAGCATGTGTTCGAGCGTCGCGCGATCGGGCGCGCGCCAAAGCAGGTCGACGTCCGAGGACGCCGTCAGGTATTGCTCGCCGGACAAATGCTGCCACGCGAGCGAGCCGTAAACGCGCAGATCAATGCCGATCGCGTTCGCTTCCGTCGCCAGTTGAACGAGCGGCGGCCGCCATGAGGATGGCGCCGAACGTATAACGGCGTCGAGAGAAAGCGGAGGAGACGTTCGTGTTACCGTGCCAGGGTCCAACACCAGCGGAACCTTCCGGTCGGTACACGTCGGCGGAAGCGCGACGCCGAGATAAAGCGCGCCACCGCCCGCGGATTCACGCCGCCGCACCACCGCGGGACGGCCGCGCTCAAACCAGGTGCTTAGAGCGGCGACAGCGCTTTCGCGCAGGGGCGCTTGCAACGCATCGCGCCAGCGCGCCTCGTCCAGCCAAACGAGGTCATGGCGCTGCAATGTCGATTCACTTGAGGGCATCGCGCCGCACCCGCTCGGACACGAGCATCGCCGTCGTGCGGCCGCCTCGCTCCGCGCCGCGCGCTCTGCGCTGATCCGCGCCGCTCTTTCCTTGCAGGGCGGCGCGCAGCGATTCGGCCAGATCGCCGGACCAGATGCCGTCGAGCGCGCCCATTTTCAGGTAATTCTCGGCGCCCGGCGCGAAGACCGGCGACGTCCTCGAGAGTTGTTCCAGCCGCTCTTGCGGGATTTTGGTAACGCGCGCCATCGCGGGCAGATTCATCACGCTGATCTCGGCGGACGAGAGCGCGTAGCAGGCGTCCGCCATCATGCCGCCGGCGATATAACCGCCGCTCACCGCCTGTCCATACACGAGGCTGACGACGCGATGCCCGGAGCGCTCGGCGAGATCGATGGCTTTGGCGAGGTGGGCCATGTACGCGTTGATGCCGAGCAGCTCGTCGTGACGCCGCAACCGCTGTCCCAGGGTATCCACCAGCAACAAGATGGCGCGGCCGGGATGTTCGCGCACCACGCGCAACACCTCGGCCGCGAGTTGCAGCGCGAGCTCGACGCCGATGGCCGCCCGATTCGCGGTCCCGACGACGCTGATGGTTTG
Source organism: Acidiferrobacteraceae bacterium (assembly GCA_021323795.1). Taxonomy (GTDB): domain Bacteria; phylum Pseudomonadota; class Gammaproteobacteria; order Acidiferrobacterales; family Sulfurifustaceae; genus JACQFZ01. The sequence continues at coordinate 10,322 of JAJPKH010000053.1, forward strand.
CGCGGCTATCGATGCGGTTCCGCTGATGAAGTCTCCGCGTTGCGCCACGTTGCAGCAACCGAGGAAGAGGGCGTGCAAGAGCGTGTCGACGTCCATGTCAGCCTCGCAGGCGGATTTTTTCCGCGGCCTCGAGAAAGCCGGCGGTGTCGAGCAACGCGACCGATTCGGCGGTCTTCAGGCCGAGCGCCCGCCAGATATCCAATGCGTCGCGGCAGGTGCCGAAAAGGTGCAAGCGTTGCGCAAGAAACGCGTGTTCGGCGAGCAGATTGTCGAGCGTCGGAGGTCGGGCGGCGTCGAGCGCGCGGATCGCGGCGGCGCGAAACGCGGCGATATCGTCCTCCACGAGATCGTCCGCGTCGCCGAGCAAGTAGCGATGCTTGCCGCCGACGGTGCGCCAGACGAGCGCGCGGTCGCGGGCGTCGAATTCCTCGACGCCATGCGCCGTTTCGATCACCTCCGGCCCCGACATGCCAAGGCGTCCTTCCTCGCTCATGATCACGACGTCGCAGCACTTCGCCACGATCCCCATGCCGCCGAAGCAGCCGTACGTTCCGCCGATGAGGGCGATGACCACGACACCGGCCGCGCGCGCGGCGAGCAGCGCGCGCATGATCTCGGACACGGCGATGAGACCCGCGTTCGCCTCGTGCAGCCGCACGCCGCCCGATTCGAGCAGCAGCAAAACCGCATCCGGCTTTTGGGCGACGGCGCGCTCGAGCAACCCCGTGAGCTTGGCGCCGTGTACTTCGCCGACCGCGCCGCCCATGAACTCGCCTTCCTCCGAAGCCGCGAGCACCCGGCGTCCATTGAGCGCGCCCGCGCCGACCACCACGCCGTCGTCGAAGGCGACCGGCAGATCGAGCGCCGGCAGATGCGGGCTGGTCACGCGCGCTTGCGGCGGCAGCAGTTCGACGAAGGAATCGGGATCGAGAACGCCGAGGAGGCGCTTGCGCGCGCTCGCTTCGTGATAGCTTTGCTTCATGACGCCGGTCGGGTGAATTCGTCCACCGCCTGGTCGAGGCGCAGACTCACGACGGCCGGTGTCGCGCCGACGTCGTTGACGGAGATGCGCACGTCGCTCAGCTGGTGGCGCTCGAAGAAATCACGCAGCACCGCCTCCCAGATCTTGCCGAAGCCGAGCGCGGCCGTGCTGATTTCGATGCGGCAGGCACCGTTCAACTTGGCCGGCTCGATCAGCACTTCCAGGTTGCCGGAGGAGGCCACGCCGACCAGTGCGGGCGCCGCCTTCGGGGCGCGCACGCGGCCGCCGTGAAATTCGAATTGATGCTTCTCCATCGCGGTTCCCGAGTCACCAGTTTCGGAAGCGCCTCGGCGGGTCGTAAAGTCCGCCGGAGGCGCGCACCAGATCCTTGATCGAGCGCGCGGCCAGTAAGTCGCGCGTCGCCCGGCGCTTGTCGATGCCGAGGTCCTCCGCGCGACGGATGACGCCGCGGTCGCGCAAATTCTCCACCTTTCGCCGGTCGCGCGCGAGACCGACCGGCGTGTAGCCGGCCACGCCCCGTATCGCCTGCTCGCGGTCATCGTCGTCGCGGCAGGCGAGGAGATTGGCGATGCCTTCCTCGGTCACGACATGCGTGACGTCTTCGCCGTAGATCATCACCGGCGGCAACGGCATGTGCGCGGTGTCGGCCAATTTCCACGCGTCCAATTTCTCGACGAAGGCCGGTTCCATATGTTCCCGGTAAGTTTCGACCACCTGCACCACGAGCTTGCGGCCGCGCGGCATGCCGCCGTCCTGCGGATGACTTTCGCGCCCGGCCTTGAGCCAGGCGGGGCTCGCGTGGCGGCGGCCGCGCGCGTCCGCCCCCATATTCGGCGCGCCGCCGAAGCCGGTGATGCGACCGAGCGTGGCGGTCGAGCTGTTGCCGGCGAGATCGATCTGCAACGTCGAGCCGATGAAAAGGTCGCAGGCGTAGTGACCCGCGGCCTGGCAGAAGGCGCGGTTGGAACGCATGCTGCCGTCGGCGCCGACGAAGAACACGTCCGGCCGCGCGGCGATGTAGGCTTCCATGCCGAGCTCCGACCCGAAGGAATGTATCGACTCCACGAAACCCGATTCGATCGCCGGAATCAGCGTCGGATGCGGGTTGATCGCCCAATATTTACAGATCTTGCCCCGCAATCCGAGATCGGCCGCGTAAGTGGGCAGGAGCAGCTCGACGGCGGCGGTATCGAAGCCGATGCCGTAGTTCAACCGCTGCACGCCGTATTCCGCGTAGATGCCCTTGATGACCATCATGGCCATGAGCACTTGAATCTCGGAAATGTGCGCCGGGTCCCTGGTAAAGAGCGGCTCGATATAGTGCGGGGCCGGGCTATGGACGAAGAAATCCACCCAATCCGCCGGGATGTCCACGCGCGGAAGCGTGTCGCGCACCTCGTTCACCTGGGCGACGACGATGCCGCTCTTGAACGCGGTCGCTTCCACGATCGCCGGCGTGTCCTCGGTGTTGGGGCCGGTGTAGAGATTGCCGGCGCGGTCCGCCGCTTCGGCGACGATCAATGCGACGCGCGGCGTGAGATCGACGAAGTAGCGCGCGAATAGCTCGAGATACGTATGAATCGAGCCGATGTCGATCCGTCCTTCGCCGACGAGCCGCGCGAGGCGCGCGCCCTGGGGGCCGGAAAAGGAGAAATCGAGCTTGGTCGCGATACCGCGCTCGAAGATATCGAGATGTTCCGGCAGCGCGAGCACGGACTGCACCATGTGCAGGTCGTGCACGACGGCGGGATCGAGCGCCGCGAGCGCCTTGGCGAGAAAATCGGCCTGTTTCTGATTGTTGCCTTCGAGGCAGACGCGGTCGCCGGATTCAATCACGGCCGCGAGCAGCCGGCCGATTGCTTCCGGTGGCGCTTCCTTGCCGGGGAAAAGCGTCGCGGCGCGCCGCAGGCGCGCAATGCGATTCGCCGGCTGCGTGCCCCAGTCGCGCGTCAAGTTCTTGGGTTTGGCGGTCACGCCGGGATCTCGGGCAGGAAGCAGGGCCGCACGATCGCCGGGATCATGAGCGCAATGATGGGTAGCTCAGTTTTTCCGGCGCATGACGTCATCGCTCGCTCCAACCGGGACGCGCGCGCGGTCCAGCCAAACAACACATCCCTGCATCGCGCCCTTATCTCAACGAAAGAAAAGATCCGGCAGCCAAAGTGCGATACCCGGAAAGAACGCGAGTAGCGCGATCGCCCCGACCATCAGCACCAGGAACGGCACGACGCCCCACACGATGTCGCGCAGCGGAATGTCCGGAGCGATGCCGTTGATCACGAACAGATTGAGACCGACGGGCGGATGGATCAGTCCCATCTCCATCAGAATCGTCATGATGACGCCGAACCAGACGAGATCGAAGCCGTGCGCCTGCAGTCCCGGCAGGATGATCGGCGTGACCATCAAAATGATCGCGACCGGCGGCAGGAAGAAGCCTAACACGACGAGCAGCACATTTACCCAGAAGAAAAACGCCCACTTGCCGAGCGGCAGGTTGACCAGCCATTCGGCCGCGCTTTGGGTGATGTGCAGATAACCCATCACGTAGGTGTACAGTGCGGCGGTGCCGATGATGAGCATGATCATCGCGCTCTCGCGCACGGTGCCGCCGAGAACCACCTTCAGGTCGTCCCAGCGATAGACGCGCTAGACCAGCATGACCATGACCAGGGCGCTGAAAGCGCCGATGCCCGCGATTTCGGACGGCGTGGCCCAGCCGCCGTAGAGCGCGATCATGATGATGGCGATGAGTGCGATGAAGGGCAGCAGCCGCGGCAGCGTTTCCAGGCGTTCGCGCCAGCTATAGCGTTCTTCCTGGAGCAGCGCGGCGGTCGTGTCGCCGGCGGCTTGTGCGCGCCGCTTCTCGAAGTTGTAACGGATCATCACCCACACGCCGAAGAGCAGCGTGAGAAAGACGCCGGGGCCGATGCCGGCGATGAAGAGTCGTCCGATCGACTGCTCGGTGACGATGCCGTAGATAATGAACGTCACGCTCGGCGGAATGAGGATGCCGAGCGTGCCGCCGGCCGCGATGAGCCCGGCGGCAAGGCTCGATGAGTAGCCGCGCTTGCGCATCTCGGGAATGCCGGCGCTGCCGATGGCGGAGCACGTGGCCGGGCTCGAGCCGCACATGGCGGCGAACAGCGAGCAGGCGAAGACATTGGCGAGCCCGAGTCCCCCCGGAATGCGGTTGAGCCAGCGGTTGAGCGATGCGTAAAGATCGGCGCCCGCGCGCGACTTTCCGATTGCCGCGCCCATGAGTACGAACAGCGGAATAGTGAGCAGCGTGAAGTTGTTGAGCTCGCCGAAAATCGCGCTCGCCGCCGTGTGGAAATTCGCTGCCGGCATGAAGAAGTACATGAAAACCAGCGCCACGATCGCGGTGGCGAACGCGATCGGTATGCCGCTGAAGAGCAGCAGAAACGTGGCGCCGCCGTAGAGCAGGCCGAGTTGCAGCGTCGTCATTCGGCCTCCTCCGCGTGTGTCGGCATACGGCGCGCGTCGGGATCAGCGCCGTTCAGATCATCGACGACCTGCACGATCAGCTGCACGACCAGCAGGCTTAAGCCGAGCGCCATAGAGAGATACGGAACCCAAAGCTTGGGCGCCCAGGTGCTCTCGGTGATGTAGTTGAACTCCCAGGCCTCGGCGAACAGCGCCCAGCTCTGCCACCCGAGCACCGCGCACACCGCCGCCGAAAGCGAGGCGCCGATGATGTCGCGCCAGCGATTGATCCGCGCGGGTAGCAAATTTTGCAGGATTTCGATGCCCACGTGCCCGCGATGCAACTGCGTGTACGCGGCGCCCATGAAGGTCGTTCCGAGGAGCAGGAAAATGGTGAATTCGCTTTGCCAATCCGTCGGCCACACGAGGACGTAGCGCACCACCACTTGATGTACGATGACGGCGGCGCAGACGACAATACCCGCCCCGCAACAATAGCCGATGAACGTATTTATCCGCCGGCTGGCGGCGCTGATAACACCGGAAAGTGTCGGCATTGGAAGCTCCAATAAAAACCCTATGCCGTCGCCGGCATAGGGTTTCGCTGGTTTGGTTATTGGTGCTACTTAACAGCTTTTGCCATCGCCATTAATTGCTTCCCGTTCGGCGTGTTGTCCTCGAAATCCTTCCAGGCGCTCTTTTCCGCCACCGCACGCCATTTCTGGAATGCCGCGTTGTTCATGTCGTGCACCTTGACCTTGTGCTCGGTGTATATGTTCGCGAGGCGGTGATCGTCCTCCTTGGAAGCCTCCATGCCGAACTTCTCGAGTTTGGCACCGACTTCCGTCAAGATCTTTTGCTGCTCGGGCGTCAGGCTGTCGAATACCTTTTTCGACATGAGCAGCGGCTCGAACATGAACCAGAACGTCTTGTCGCGCGCCGTTGTCACGTTCTTCGAATACTCATAGAGGCGGAAGGAAATGAGCGAGGTCGAGGAGGTCGCCGCCGAATCGAGCACGCCCGATTGGAAGGCGACGTAGAGGTCGTCGGACGGCAGGCTCGTGATCGAGCCGCCCGCGGCTGCCAGCATCAAATCCATGCTGCGGCCCGCGCCGCGCGTCTTCATGCCCTTGATGTCGTTCGGCTCAACCACGGCTTTGCCGCGGCTCGCGGTGCCGCCGGCCTGCCATACCCAGGTGATGATTTTGACGCCGCGCTGGTCGAGAATGCGCGTCAGCTCCTTACCGATCGGCTCGTTTTTCCAGCGCAACCCTTGCTCGTAGCTCGTTACCAGACAGGGCATGAGCGTGATATTCACCTCGGGCACCATGCCGCCGGCATAGGCGAGCGGGAGTAAGGTCATATCGAGCGCGCCCTCGCCGAGCGGCTTGAACTGCTCTTTCGA
>JAJPKH010000008.1 GCA_021323795.1 Acidiferrobacteraceae bacterium
AGCAGTCCGATGACCTGGGCGACGTTGACGCGAGGTGCCGCTCTGACCGGGCGCAGATCCTGATAAACCGGTTTCTTCGGGGAGGGAGCCGTGTCCTGCCTCGCCTCGAGGTCCTGGAGCATCTTGTTGATCAGGCTCACGAGATCGCCCAGGCGAGAATCGTTACGCCGATAAACGCAATAGACGCGGCCAGACCCAAATAGCGTAGAAGACGGTAACGAAACCGGACAACCGTGCGCAACGATTCCGTGTCGGCAATGGCGAGGCGCACATGGCGATCGCTCACCTGACGCAGACCTTCGCCGTAGGCCGCGATCAACGCTTTATGCGCCAGAATATTGATAAGACGCGGCACGCCCCCACTGGCGCGGTATATGCGCTTAACGGCGTCGGGCACGAACAAGCGCGCACCGCGAAATCCCGCGATCGCAAGCCGATGCGCGATATAAAACTCCACGTCGCCGAGATCGAGTGGGCGCAGCCGGCAAGAGAAGGTGATGCGTTGCTTGAGCTGCCGAATGGCGCGGTTGCTGAGCTTAACGTCGAGCTCGGGCTGGCCGAACAGCACGACCTGCAGCAGCTTGCGTCGCTCCGTCTCCAAGTTGGTCAGCAGGCGCAGCGCCTCGAGCGTCTCGACCGGCATCGCCTGCGCCTCATCGAGGCAGAGCACGACGCGCTTGTGCGCCGCGTAGCTGTCGACCAGAAACTTCGTAAGTAATTTCAGCAGATGATGCTGGTTCGTGCGCTCGGGACATTCGATACGGAGCTCATCGGCCACCGCGAGCAGCAGCGTATTCGGACCGACGTAGGGATTCGGGATATACGCGGTGACGAAGTCTTCGTGATCGAGCGCATCGAGAAACTTGCGGCAGAGAATCGTTTTGCCGGTGCCCACTTCTCCGACCACTTTCATGAAGCCTTCGCCGCTGCGCACGGCGACGAGCAGCGTATTCAGGGCTTCCTGGTGGGAGGAATGCGCAAAGAAGAAGCTGGTGTCGGGCGTGATGGTGAAAGGCGGCTCGCGTAGCCCGAAATGTTCTTGATACATGGCGCCGCCTCGCTCAGGATCCTATGCGAATCTTCCTGATGCGTTCTTGCGCATCCTTGACTTCCTCGCTCCATTCGCTCGGCAGATTTATTACGGTCGGCTTGAGCAGGATGACGAGTTCCCGCTTCACGCGGGTGATCTTGCGTTGCTTGAACAAATTACCGACGATCGGAATGTCCCCGAGCAAGGGCACGGAAGCGTTGTCGTCCGTGCTTGCCTCTTTCATCAGTCCGCCGATGACGATGATTTGAGAACTTGCGGCGCGCACAATGTTGTCCGACTCCTGAATACTGCTCGACGCCAGGGGCAACGTAAACGCCTGGCTGCCGACGGTAAAGGTTTTGTCCCTCTGCGTGATCGCGCTCACGGAAGGATGAATATGTAGAACCACGTTATTGGACTCGTCTATCTGTGGCGTGACGTCGAGCACGATGCCTGAAAAGAACGAGGTGAGCTCAACGCTAGGCGTGCTGACCAGTCCGGTCGTGGTAGTCGACGACCCACTGATACCCGTGACGAAGAAATCGTCGCCGCCTATTTTAATTACCGCCTTCTGGTTATTTATCGTGGAGACGCGCGGACTCGAGAGCACATGCACCTGCCCCTGGCTTTGGAGCAGCTCAAGAAAAGCAGCAAAGCTGCCGGTATTCACGGCGGCGCTAAAAATGCCGCCGAACGCGGAAGCGTTGGTGCCAGAAATGGGACTGAAGATGCCCGTCGTCGGATTCAGATTACCTGAGTTTCCGGCGATCTCGCTAAGATTCGACCCGTTCAACGCTCTTCCGCCCCCAACCTGCCCGAACGTGTAGTTACCATGGACCTTGGCCCAGTTGATGCCCGCTTGGAAACCGTCGCTCAACTGCACCTCAATAATCTTGGCTTCGAGCACGACTTGGCGGTTGACGTTTGCGTGCGTGGCACCGAGATAATTCTCTACGACGCGTAGTTCATCGGGCATGGCACGCACGACGACAATGCCGGCCTGCGGATTGACGACCACGCGCCGTTCGCCCCCGCCACCCACGATGGCGCGGAGGGTTTCGCCCAGTTCCTTCCAGAATTCGGTTTGCGACTGCGTCTCGATCTCAACGCTCGACAGTCCGCTGGTACCGCTCGGCGTACCGCCGGTACTACCCGTACCGCTCGAGCGATTTCCGATCTCGCCGCCTTGCACACGCGTGTCGGATTTGCCCTTGCGCTGAAGATTTAAATAGTTGACCTGGAATATCCGCGTCTGCATGTCCCGGCCGAGAATAAAGAAGCGGTTACCCTCGCGGCGAAATTCATAACCGTATGCCTCTCGCAGCGCTTTCAATGCGTCAGGCACAGTGACGTCCTTCAGATTCAGCGTCACGTTACCGCTCAAGTCCGGCGGAAGCACGATGTCGTAGGGAGTTCCCTCGACAATGCCCATCAGCACCTGGCGGGCCGGTGCGTTCGACACAGATAAATCGAACCGCGGCTCCACTTGGGTTTTGCGGCCATCGGGGACGGTGATTTCGAGCGGCGGCAACAGCCCCTTGCTCACATCGCTCGGGACCTGCTCTTTGGTCTTGCCGGCTTTGGCTTCCTGTAAATTCGTATCGATCGTGGAACCTACTTGAGCATTCCACTTGGACGGCACGCTCTGGCATCCCGCTAAAAATAAACCGAGCGCTGCGAATCCGGCCAATAAGCACTGGCGAATGTTCAGTTTCATTCGACTCTACCTTTTTCTTTGACCAGCTTCGGCAGCAAGCGCAAAGTCGTCTCACGCCCGCCTCGGCTCATACGCACCTCGTACGGCGCAATGTCCGTGACGATGGACCCTTCGTACTTGTCTCCGATTTTGACGCGCTTGCCGCTGATGATCGCCGATCTGCGCTCGGGTGAAATCATCGTCGACTGCAAGACCGGGCCGGCCGGTACAGCGGGACCACCGGCGCTCGGCCGCGGAACGAAGTCCATCGGCTGCGTCGGATCGGACAACGCCGCTGCTTCAACGGTTGTAACCGCCGCGCTCAATATCGCAATAGCGATTGCCATCCGCATTAAACACCGATCCAGCCGGGGTACCGGCTCAACGTGTAGATAACGAGGCTCACTTTCGAGATCGGGTATTTGTCCGACTCAAGCGATACTTCACCCCAGAAGACTTTCCACGGTAATCCTTCGAGAGCTTTCAAGTACTCGACGATGTCGAAGTACCGGCCTTTGAGCTCCACGCGCATGCCATGCCGATACACGGTCAGTTGATTGGCGGCCGGCGTGGCGCTCGCCGTTTTCGTTTCCGGATCGATGGGAGCCGGCGGCAACGCCTCCAGCTTCACCAGCTCGAGATTCTTGTTGCGGGTGAGCATCTGCTCGATGAGCTTCGCCATTTCCTTCGGCGTCACCACCCCGGCGGTCATGCGGTCCATCTGTCCGTCGAGATCTTTGATTTGTTGATTGAGCGCCGCGACTTTGGCGCGGTTGTCGGCGTTGACGTCCTTGCCGTCGGTGGAAAACAACGCTGCAATTTGCTGGTCGGCTGTCTGGATCTGCTGGCGTTTCGCTCTCAAATCCTGCTCCAGACGCAGCTGCTCCGCGCGCAGGGGGCCAAACACGACGTTGTAAGCAATGAGATACAGAACCACCATAACGGCAAAGAAAATCAAACCGCGTTCACGCATGGACATCGCATCGATGCGATCGGCTAGCGTTCTGAGGCGGGCCTTGAGCGCGTCCATCACGATTTCCCTTGCGCCTTCTGCATCGCGGTCCGGAACAGGAATTCGACGTACGGCTGCTCCGCCTGGCCGTCCTTTTTTTCCGGACGCGACATCACGAAAACCTGGAACTCCCTTCCCGCCAACACCTGCTCGGCGGACAGACGCTGCACGTAGCGCGGCACCTGGGCCGGATTGACGGTGCGGCCTTGCAACCGCATGTCCTCGCCGGCGCCGGTAATGTCGAATCCCGTGAGCCAGATCCCCGGCACGTGCTGACGCGCAAAAGCGACGAAGTAATCCGAATATCCGCTGGTGTTGCTGAAGAGGCCGCGCGTGAGAAGATCGCGCATGCGCAACCGCAGCGCCACCTGCTTCTCCAGGCTTGCCACCTCGTCCTCCAGCGACTTGCTTTTTGCACCGGGACCGAAATTCCTCGAGGCATCGTCGAGACGCTTCATCGCCGTCTGGAGCTGCTTGTCGGTTTGGCGCACCTCCTCGCGGAGATTGCCGACCTGCCAGAACATCACGCCGAAGATCACGATAACGCC
>JAJPKH010000168.1 GCA_021323795.1 Acidiferrobacteraceae bacterium
CCGGCCAAACGCTGGCCGATCGAGTATTACGCCGAGGTCGCGCGCGAGCGGTTGGCGCGGGGCTGGGACGTGTGGCTCTTTGGCTCGGAGCGCGACGCGACGGTGACGGGCGAGCTCAATCGTCTGGTGGACCGCGGCTGTCGCGACCTCGCCGGCCGCACCACGCTCGGCGAAGCGATCGATTTGTTGTCGCTCGCCGACGCCGTCGTCAGCAACGATTCCGGCCTGATGCACGTGGCCGCGGCGCTCGGCCGCCCCCTGGTGGCGATCTTCGGCTCCTCCGACCCGCTCCATACGCCGCCGCTCGGCACCCGCGCGGAAGTCGTCTATCTCGGCTTGTCGTGCAGCCCGTGCTTCGAGCGCGAATGTCCGCTCGGGCACCTGCGCTGCCTGTATGATATTGCGCCCGAGCGGACGCTTTCCGCGTTGAACGAGGTACGACCGGTTGGCTAGTGTCTTCGACCATCCGCTGAAGGATGCGGTCGATCTGAGCAGTGTCTCCCGCGCGCTATTGGTGAAGCTGCGCCATCACGGCGACGTCTTGCTGACGTCGCCGGTCTTCAGCGTGCTCAAGCGCGAGGCGCCGCATCTCGAGCTCGACGCGCTCGTCTACGGCGAGACGCGCGACATGTTGAGCCTGCATCCGGCGATCGCGAACGTTTACGCCATCGACCGCGCGTGGAAACGCGAAACGCCGTGGACGCGGTTGCGTCACGAGTGGCGCTTGCTCAAGCAACTGCGCGCGCGCCGTTACGATCTGCTGATTCATTTGACGGAAAGTTACCGCGGCGCGCTGCTGGCGCAGTGGCTCGCGCCGCGCGTGAGCGTGGCGCAGCGCTATCCGAAGCGCCGCGGCCGTTTCTGGCACGGCAGCTTCACGCACCTCTATTCGATTCCGGCCAAGCCGCGCCACCGGGTCGAGCTGCATCTGGACGCGCTGCGGCGCATCGGCATCTACCCGGCGCAGGAAGAACGCGGGCTGACGTTGGTTCCGGGGCCGGAAGCCGAAGCGTCGGTCGAGGAATTGCTGCGTCAATCGGGTTTGGCGCGCGGCCAATTCATTCACCTGCATCCCACCTCGCGCTGGCTGTTCAAATGCTGGGAAATCGACAAATACGCCGCCCTCATCGCCGCGTTACAGGCGAGCGGCGAGCGCATTGTGCTCACCGCCGCGCCGGCGGAGCACGAGCTTCAATTCGTGCGCGCGGTGCTGGCCGCCGTGCGCGCGCCGGTGATCGATCTTTCCGGCGGTTTGAGCCTGAAGCAGCTTGCGGCGCTGACGGCGCGCGCGAAGTGCTACATCGGCGTCGATTCCGCGCCGATGCACATCGCCGCCGCGATGGGCACGCCGACGGTGGTGCTGTTCGGCCCGAGCGGCGATCTCGAATGGGGACCGTGGCAAGTGCGCTCGCGCGTGATCACCTCGCTGCATTCCTGCCGGCCGTGCGGCATGGACGGCTGCGCCAACGGCAAAGTGAGCGATTGTCTGGTCGATATTCCGGTGGCGCAGGTGCTCGACGCGGTGCGCGGGCTCATCGCCGCCGCATGAGGCCGATCACGCTCGCGCTCGTGCGGCAGCGTTACGCGGAGGACGGCGGCGCCGAACGCTTCGTCGCCCGCCTGCTCGAGGCGCTGGCGGGCAAAGCCGTGCGCGTGACGCTCATCACGCGCCAATGGACCGAAGCGGCCGGCGTCGATGTGGTTACCGTCAATCCGTTTTACATCGGCCGCTGGTGGCGCGATTGGTCGTTCGCGCGCGGCGTGCGCCGTCTCACGGGCAAGCGCCACTTCGACGTCGTGCAATCGCACGAGCGCATTGCCGGCTGCGACGTGTACCGCGCGGGCGACGGCGTGCACCGCGAATGGCTCGCGCAGCGCGCGCGAGTGCTTTCGCCGTGCGGACGCTGGCTGCAAGCGGTCAACCCGTATCATCGCTATGTGAAGCGGGCCGAGCAGCGCGTTTTCACCAGCCCGCGGCTCAAGGCGGTGATCTGCAATTCGAAGATGGTGCAAGCGGAGATCGAGCGTTATTTCGGCGTCGCGAGCGAGAAGTTCCACGTCATCTATAACGGCGTGGATCTCGGCGTTTACCATCCGAGCCTGCGCCGGCATCGCGCCGAGATTCGCGCGCGCCATGGCATCCCCGACGGCGCGCCGCTCTTCCTGTTCGTCGGTTCCGGTTTCGAACGCAAGGGCGTGCCGGCGCTACTCGAGGCGATGACCCGACTCGATGGGACGGCGCATTTGCTCATCGTCGGGCGCGACAAGAAGCGCGACAAGTACGAGCGGCGGGCGCGTGCGCTCGGGCTTGACGATCGCGCGGTGTTCGCCGGCCACCAGTCGGACGTGAAGCCGTATTACGGCGCGGCCGACGCGCTGGTGCTGCCGACGCTCTACGACCCGTTTCCGAACGTCGTGCTGGAGGCGATGGCGAGCGGGTTGCCGGTCATCACCAGCCGCAAATGCGGCGCGGCGGAGCTGATTCGCGAGGGCGAGAACGGCTTTGTCTGCGACGCGCTCGATGTGCCCGCGCTCGCGGCGTGCCTGCGCCGGCTGATGTCGCCCGAACGCGCCTCCGCCCTCGGCGCGCGCGCGCGGACCACCGTGGAGACGATGGACCTCGGGCGCATGGGTCAAGCCATGGTCGAAATGTATGACGGCCTTCTACACTCATAGGCGCGGGATCAGCCGGTACGCAAACTCGCCGCCAATCTTGTCATGGGAAAAAATGAGCGTGTAGGGTGCGCCGCGCGCACCGGAACCGAAAATCATCGGTGCGTGGGACGCACGCTCCGGTCGTTATGGCGCGAAAACTTCCGGCGGCGGGAAAAAATTGTCGAGTCTTCATATAGCGTGCGGGTTCGGGGATGAACGATGGGAAGATTGCGGTCCTGCACACGGAAGCCTCGCTCGGCTTCGGTGGCCAGGAGCGCCGGATCTTGCGCGAGCTCGAGCGCCTCGACCCGGCGCGCTTTCGCGGTCTGTTGCTTTGTCAGCCGGGCTCGAAGCTCGGACAGGTCACCGAAGCGCGCGGGATTCCGACGTTCCGGCTCAAGATGCGCGCGGCGTTCGATCCGATCGCGTTCATTAAAATTCTCCGGCTGCTCCGGCGCGAGCGCGTCGATATTATTCATGCGCACAGCTCGCGCGATGCGTGGCTCGTCGGCGCCGCCGGCAAGCTGCTCGGCGTCAAGGTATTTCGCACGCGTCACCTGCTGACCCGCATCGGCGGGCGCCTGGTGTACACGCGTCTCACGGATTTCGTGCTCACGGTCAGCGAAGGCGTGCGCCAATATCTGATCTCTCCGGCGTGCCGGCGGCGAAAATCGTGGCGGTCCCGACCGGCATCGATCTCAAGCGCTTCGATCCGGGCCGCAAGGATCTCAAAGACGTGCGTGCCGAATTCGGCCTGCGGCCCGATGACTTCGTCGTCGGCATCGTGGCGGTGCTGCGCTTTAACAAGGGCCACCACCACCTCATCCGCGCCGTCGGCCGGCTCGCGCCGCGCCATCCGAATCTGAAGCTCGTCATCGTCGGCGACGGGCCGCAAAAGCAAAATATCGACAAGCTCGTCGAAGAGCTGGGGCTCGAGCAGCGCGTGATGCGGGTCGGGCATTACGACGACATCCCGAGCGTGCTCAAAGCGCTCGATGCCTTCGCGTTGCCGACGCGGGAGGAAGCGCTCGGGACCGCCCTCATCGAAGCGACCGCCATGGGTGTGCCGGTGATCGCGACCAAGGTCGGCGGGATACCGGAAGTGCTCGGCGAAGCGGGCGTCTATACGCCGACCGAAGACGCGGACGCGCTCGCCCGCAACATCGAGGCTCTCATAGGCGATTCCGCGCGACGCGCGCGCTTGCGCGATCAGGGCATGGAGCGCGCCCGCGCGCTCTACGACGAAAATCTCATGGTGCGGCGCACGGAGACGCTCTATCGCCAAGCGCTCGGGAGCACGACATGACGGTCGCGGTCCCGGTGCTGATGTACCACCACGTTTGTCCCTCTCCGGGCCTGGTCACGGTGAGTCCCGATATCTTCGAGCAGCACATGGCGTATCTCGCGCGCCACGGTTACCGCGCGCTCGCGGCCGATGAGTTTCTGGAGTTTCTGCAAGGCCGCCGTGCACTGACGGGCCGCAACGTGCTGATCACCTTCGATGACGGCTATCTCGACAACTACGTCTACGCCTATCCGATCCTCAAGCGTTACGGGCTGCGGGCCACCGTTTTCGCCATTACCGGGCAGGTCGGCGACGGCGCGGCGCGCGCGCACGCGGACGCCGGCACGGCATTGCCGGTGACGCCCGATCATCGCGGCTGCAAGGTGGCCGTCGCCGAAGGCCGCGCCGATGACGTGATGCTGCGCTGGTCGGAAATCGAAGCGATGGAGGCGAGCCGGACCGTGGAAGTGCATTCGCATACGCACACGCATCAACGCTGGGATCGTTTGTACGCCGATGAGAAAGAACGCCTCGCCGCCGTGCACGCGGACCTTGCCGCTTCCCGCGCGACACTGCAAGCGCATCTCGGCAAAGCGTCACGACATCTTTGCTGGCCGTGGGGCTATTTCGGGCCGGGTTACCGGGAGACGGCGCAGCGGCTCGGATTTGTCGCGCAATACGCGACCGCAAAGGCGATCAATACCCCTGGTATCGATCTCCATCAGATCGGCCGCGTGGTCGCGAAGGCGAGAGCGGGGACGTGGCTAGGCATGCGCTTGGCCATTTACCGGCGTCCGTGGCTCGGGCGCTTATATCTGCGGCTGCGCGGGGCGTGAAGGCGCTCCTGCGCCGCGCGCCATATTCGGGTGCACCAACGCGACTTCGCGGCAATCGCGCCGCCCGGACGTATATAATTCATCCACGCCATTTCCGTTGCCTGATGCAACGCCACGCATGACGACCGACGAGCAGCGATGAGCATTCGTCCCCAAGAGGCGCTCTTGTATCCGCTGCTACGGCTGCTGAAGTCGCTCGACCGGCGGTCGAGCTCGCTCAAGGACCTGCACCCCGACCGAATACGGAACATCCTCGTGGTTTCATCGACCGCGATCGGCGACACACTGCTGTCGACGCCGGCGTTTCACGCGGTCAGGCGGCGTTTTCCGCGCGCGCGCATCATCGCGCACTTCAACGCCGATAACATGGAGCTGTTCGAGAACAATCCCGATGTGGACGGCGTCATTCCTTACTATGGCGGCTATCGGCGGTTCTGGCGCACTGTTTGGCGATTGCGCCGATGCCGTTTCGATTTGGCGCTGATCTTTCACGGCAACGAACCGCAGGCGACGCCCATGGCGTATCTGTCGGGCGCGCGATTCATCGTCAAGCTGCCGAACGTGAGCGCGTATCGGTTCCTGCTGTCCAACCGCGATCCGGTGCGAACGTGGGAGGACTTCGCCCACGGCGTGGAGCAGCGCCTGCAAGTCGCGGAGCTCGCCGGTTGCCGCGGCGACGACAAGCGCATGGTGTTACCGCTCGCCATTGATCAAGAGGCCGCGGTCGCCGAGTTCATGCAGTCGAAGGGCATCGGGCCGTCCGATGCCGCGATCGGATTTCAGGTGGCGGCTTCGACCATCAGCCGCATGTGGTTCGCCGCGAAGTTCGTCGAGCTCGGCCGGCGCGTGGCGCAGGAATATCCGGA
>JAJPKH010000171.1 GCA_021323795.1 Acidiferrobacteraceae bacterium
ACGAGCAGATTCTGGTAGTACACCCCGGCCGTCGCGAGGTCGACGTCGTCCACGCGCGTGGTCGATAGAACCTGCCGCTCGCTCGTATGGAAGAGCCCGACGCGGATGGCGTCATGGCGCACTTGCAGGCCGTAGGAGTGCTCGGTGTCGCGCGCGCCCCATTTGCCGAGCCGGCTTTGACCGACGTTGATTCCAGCGACGGTGCGTTTGTCGGCCTGCTGGAATTGATCGCCGTTCACGGGGTCGTCGAGAAAGAACGTGAAATTGGAGTAAAGGTCGAGCTGGTAATCGATGACATAGGCGCTCGCCTTCGTCACGGCCGCGTCGCTCTTGCGCGACCACTCGCCGGACAAGCTGTAGCGATGCGTTACGCCGCCGTCGCTTGGGTCCAACGAGCCGAAGCGCCCGACTAGCCCGCTGTCGACGGCGCGCTGCGGGATCTGGTCGGTCGCGCGCCATTGGCCGCGATACGCCATGCCCGTAACGGCAAAGCCATCGCCGCCGGAACCTTCGCTGTAACGCAGCACCGTGTTGAGCTTGCGGTAATTCTCGGGGTTGTCCCACGGCCCGTCGTTGCGGAACAGTTCCACGGCGTAGAGCAAATTGCCGGACCCGAACGCGGGCGAACCGGCGAGCAACGTGCGCCGAAAGCCGAAGCTTCCGACGCCGACGTCGGCGAGGTTCCGTTCGATCTTGTTCACGTAGTCAATGTGCACGGCGCCGGCGGCGGAAAAATCGCCCTCCTCGGCGTAGTACGTTCCTTTCTTGTATCGCACCTGGCCGATCAGTTCCGGAATCATGAAATTCAAATCGGTATAACCCTGTCCGTGGCCGTGTGTCGGCATGTTAACCGGCATGCCGGCAACCGAGGTGGCGAGATCGGTACCGTGGTCCAGATTGAAACCGCGCAGAAAAAATTGATTCGCCTTACCGTCCCCACTGTGCTGCGTGATGATGACGCCGGGCACGGTTTCGAGCACTTCGCCGGGGCGAAGCAGCGGGCGGTTCCGCAGTTGCTCGCGCCTGACCGTCCCCTGATTCGCCGAGTCGGCGGTGCCGATCAGGTCATCCCGCTTGCCTAAGACTTCGACCGTCTCGAGCGACTGCACGTCGCCGGCCCAAACGGCGGTCGGTACGCCCGCGCATACGGCGGTTATGGAAAGCGAATAAAGAACGCACGGCATTCGTTTGGTTGTTTTCATGCTTCCTACGGGCGAAATGATTGCGAAACGCGGGGATGCACCGGCTGCTTGTCTGGATGCATAATCGCACTTGCTGGACGCATCTAGGAATACGTCATTGACTGCGGCAAATTGTCGCACCACGGTCGCTTCTCGGCTGACTCCATTGAGCTACGCGATGATAGCGGGCGATGCCGCGCGCCTTTCGCTCCGTTCCAGCCGGCGCGTGCTGGCGGCCGCCGGGCTGTCGCTTATGGCGCATGCGCTCGTGCTCGCGAGCTGGCACCTGCATGCGCTCTCGCCTCCCGCGCTCGGCGAAATAAAACCGGTGGAGGTCACGTTGATGGCGGAGACCGCGCCGCGCGTCGCTACGCGTCCGCCGCCGCGGGCGCTTCCTGCACCCACCCCGCGCGCGATTTTGCGGCCAGCTCCTCCGCCGACGATATCCGCGGAGCCGTCGTCACCCGCGGTCAGCGCGCCGAGCCCACCGGCAAGGATCGAGGAAACGCTGATCGAGGCGCGCGCCGATGTCGCCTCTCTTAACAACCCGAAGCCCCCTTATCCCCTCGCGGCGCGCCGGCAGGGACTCGAAGGCACCGCGCTGCTGTCCGTTCATGTGCGTGAGGATGGTTGGTGCACGGAAGTGCGGTTGAAGCAATCGAGCGGCCATGCGTCGCTCGACAACGCCGCACTCACCACCGTCCAGCGGTGGCGCTTCGTGCCGGCGCGGCGCGGCAATACTCCGGTGGACTCCTGGGTCGACCAGCCGATCCGTTTTCGTCTGGAAAAATAGCGACGCTCTTCGGCCGACCTTGACGCGACGTGCGGCAATTTGCCGCGCGACAACGCGTCGCATTGTTACCGAATGGGAATTGGTTAGCATCACGAAACGATAAACTAGGGACGGTTGAACAATGACCCGATACATGCGCGGTTCCCTTACAGCGTTGTGCCTACTCGCCGGTATCGCCGCGCCTGCGGCGCACGCGAGCTGCGGCGCGGCGTTCTGCACGTTGAATACCGCCTGGGAGACCCAGGGCATCCCGAGCGAGCCGGGCCTGCGCCTCGACCTGCGCTATGAGTACATCGACCAGGACCAGCCGCGCGCCGGCCGGCGCGACGTCGCCGTTGGCGAGTTACCGCGCCACCATGACGAGCAGCGCACGTTGAACCGCAACATCGTGACGACGCTCGACTACGCGCCGAACGCGGATTGGGGCATATCGGCGCAGCTGCCGTTCGTGCAGCGCGATCACTTTCATATTCACAATCACCATGGCGCGCAGCTCCCGGAAAGCTGGCACTTCCAGGAGATCGGCGACATGCGCGTGCTCGGGCGTTGGCGGCTGGCGAGCGGCGACACGACCCATGGCGTCATGGGCGGACTCAAATTGCCGACCGGCAAGACCGACGTTAAGAACGACGACGGCGACGCGGCGGAGCGGACATTGCAGCCCGGCAGCGGCACGACGGATGCCATCGTCGGCTATTACGCCAACTCCATGGGACTCCTCGCCGAGACGCCGGTGCGATTCTTCTTTCAGACCCTCGTGCAGGCCCCCGCCAATCAGTCGAAGGGGTTCCGGCCGGGCGCCATGTACAGCGCGGACGTCGGCATGGCGTATCCGCTCGCGAGCGACTGGAGCGCACTGGTGCAGCTCAACGGTTCAATAAAGGATCGCGATCGCGGACCGGAAGCGGAGCCGGAGGACAGCGGCGGGAGTTTCGTGTGGCTCAGCCCGGGCGTGAGTTACGCGGCGGGTCATGCAACGCAGCTCTATGGTTTCGTGCAGTTACCCGTTTACCAGCGGGTGAACGGCGTGCAGTTGACCGCGCATTGGACCGCGAGTATGGGTTTCAGCGTGCGCTTTTAACCGGCGCCGCTCGGTTAAACGCGAAACGCACACCGTGACGAATACGGCGACGATCCATAGGCCGCGGCAAATATGCCGCGATCGTCAGAAGGCCGGCTTCTTCTTGGCGCCGTTGTAGCGCTCGACGCCGGCCAGAATTTCCCGCTTCGCTTCTTCGGGGCCGGCCCATCCCTTCACCTTTACCCACTTGCCCTTCTCGAGATCTTTGTAGTGCTCGAAGAAGTGCTGAATCTGCGCCAGGCGCTCGGGCTGCAAATCCTCGGGTTTTTTCCAGTGCTTGTAGATGGGAAGGATCTTGTCGACCGGGACGGCGAGCAGTTTGGCGTCGCCGCCGGCCTCGTCTTCCATTTTTAAAACGCCGATCGGCCGGCAGCGGATCACGGCGCCGCACGTCACGGCGAAGGGCGTGATCACGAGCACGTCGACCGGATCGCCGTCATCGGCGATGGTATGCGGGATGTAGCCATAGTTACACGGATAGTGCATCGACGTCATCATGAAGCGATCGACGAACAAGGCGCCCGTGGTCTTGTCCACCTCGTACTTGATCGGATCGGCGTTCATCGGAATTTCGATGATGACGTTGAAATCGTCCGGCAGAGCGCGACCGGACGTCACACGATCTAGATTCATTATTGTTGCCTCGGTGGGAACGAAAGGACGGAATCAGCCGGCGAGCTTCTTTTTCAACAACTCGTTCACCTGCGCCGGATTCGCCTTGCCGCCCGTTGCCTTCATCACCTGGCCGACGAAGTAGCCGAACAATGCTTCCTTGCCGGCGCGATACTGCTCCAATTGCTTCGGGTTCTTCGCGATCACCTCATCGACGACTTTTTCGATCGCGCCGGTATCGGTAATCTGCCGCAGGCCTTGCTTCGCAATCACCGTGTCCGCGTCGCCTTCACCGGACCACATCGCGTCGAGCACGTCCTTGGCGATCTTGCCCGAAATGGTGTTATCGGCGATGCGCTTCAGGAGACCCGTCATCATGCGCGCCGTCACCGGCGACTGCGTGATGTCCTTGTTCTCGCGATTCAGGTACCCGGAAAGCTCGGAGGCGATCCAGTTCGCCGCGAGTTTCGGCTGCCCCGACGCGGTGGCGGTTTCTTCGTAATATTGCGCCATCTCGCGCGACGCCGTGAGCACCGACGCGTCATAGGGAGAGAGGCCGTAGTCTTTAATAAAGCGCGCGCGCTTGGCGTCCGGCAGCTCGGGCATGGTCTTTTCGACATCGCGGACGAAGGCCTCGTCGATCACGAGCGGCGGCAGATCCGGATCGGGGAAGTAGCGGTAGTCCATCGCTTCTTCCTTGCCGCGCATCGAGCGCGTCTCGTTCTTGTCGGAGTCGTACAAACGCGTTTCCTGCACGACCTTGCCGCCCGCTTCCAGCAATTCGACCTGGCGCTCGATCTCGTACTCGATGGCCTTTTCGACGAAGCGGAACGAATTGACGTTCTTGATCTCCGCGCGCGTGCCGAACTTGGTCTCGCCCTTGCGCCGCACCGATACGTTGGCGTCGCAGCGAAACGACCCTTCCTGCATGTTGCCGTCACAGATGCCGAGGTACACGACGAGCTGATGGAGTTTTTTCAAATACGCCACCGCTTCCTTCGCCGAGCGCAGATCCGGTTCGGAAACGATCTCGAGCAGCGGCGTGCCGGCGCGGTTCAAATCGATGCCCGACATGCCGTGAAAATCCTCGTGCAGCGATTTGCCGGCGTCCTCTTCCAAATGCGCGCGCGTGATACCGACGACTTTTTCTTGCCCGTCGATATCGATCGTCACGCGTCCCTTGGCCACGATCGGCAATTCGTACTGGCTGATCTGGTAGCCCTTCGGCAGATCGGGATAGAAGTAATTCTTGCGCGCAAACACCGAGCGCCGGTTGATCGCGGCGCCGATCGCGAGGCCGAACTTCACCGCCATGCGCGCGGCTTCCTTGTTGAACACCGGCAGCACGCCCGGCAGCGCGATATCCACCGCGCACGCCTGGGTGTTCGGGGCCGCGCCGTATTTGGTGGAAGCGCCGGAGAACGCTTTGCTCTTCGTTAAGAGCTGCGTGTGGACTTCAAGGCCGATGACGGATTCCCATTCCATGACTTCAGATACAAGTTACAAGTTACAAGTAGCAAGAAAAGGCGCGCATGCCATTCGTACACTTCTTGCCACTTGTAACTTGCTACTTGCCACTAGTCGAATCCCGGTGGGACTCGGTCGTGCCAGTCGGTTACCTGCTGATAGCGATGCGCGACATTGAGCAAGCGCGCTTCATCGAAATACTTTCCTATTAGCTGCAACCCGATGGGAAGGCCCTTGATGTCGAAGCCCGCCGGGATGGACATGCCGGGCAAGCCCGCGAGATTGACCGAGATCGTGTAAATGTCGGACAAATACATTGCCACCGGGTCGTCGGTCTTGGCGCCGCGCTTGAACGCGGTGGTCGGGCTCGTCGGCCCGAGAATGACGTCGCACTTCTCGAACGCGCGCGTGAAATCGTCGGCGATCAGCCGGCGCAGCTTCTGCGCCTTCAAGTAATACGCATCGTAATAGCCGGCCGAAAGCGCGTAGGTGCCGATCATAATCCGGCGCTTCACTTCGGCCCCAAAACCTTCCGCGCGCGTCTTGGAGTACATGTCGATCAAATCGTCGTATTCGGGCGCGCGATAACCGTAGCGCACGCCGTCGAAGCGCGACAAGTTGCTGCTCGCTTCGGCCGGCGCCAGCACGTAATAGCACGGCACCGCGAGCTTGGAGTTCGGCAGCTCGACCTCGACGACTTGCGCGCCGAGCTTTTTGTACTCGCCGATCGCCGCCTCGATCGCGCGCGCGACCTCGGCGTTCAAACCTTCGCCGAAATATTCGCGCGGCAGGCCGACGCGCAGGCCGCGGATATCGGCATCGAGCGTCGCGGCGTAATCGGGGACCGGGCGCTCGAGGGACGTCGAATCGCGCGGATCGAAACCGGCCATGACGTTCAGCAGCAGCGCCGCGTCTTCGGCGGTGCGCGTCATCGGTCCGCCCTGATCGAGCGAGGAGGCGAACGCGATCATGCCGTAGCGCGACACGCGCCCGTAACTCGGTTTGAGACCGGTGAGGTTCGTCAACGCCGCCGGCTGGCGGATCGAGCCGCCGGTGTCGGTGCCGGTCGCGGCCGGCGCCAGGCGCGCCGCGACCGCGGCGGCCGAGCCACCCGAGCTCCCGCCCGGTACCGATTCGACGTCCCACGGATTCTGCACCGGGCCGTAAAACGAGGTTTCGTTCGACGAGCCCATGGCGAATTCGTCCATGTTGGTCTTGCCGAGGACCACCGCTCCGGCCGCGTTGAATTTCTCGATCGTCGTCGCGTCGTACGGGGCGATGAAGTTCGAAAGAATTTTCGACCCGCACGTCGTGCGCCAGCCGTCGGCGCAGAAAATATCTTTCTGCGCGATGGGCACGCCGGTAAGCGGACCCGCCTCGCCCTTGGCGAGACGCGCGTCGGCGGCGCGGGCCTGCGCCAGCGAACGGTTCGCGTCGACGGTAATGAACGCGTTCAGCGCTTTGTATCTACTAATACGGTCGAGAAAGGCCTGGGTCAGCTCGACACTGGAGATTTCTCGCGCGCGCAGGGCCTTGGCAAGCTCGGCAACCGTTTTCTCGATCATATGAAATAGGCGCGAAGCGCGTCTCAGCTCGCGGCCCGCTCCCGCGGCGGTGACGTGCGGGGACGCACGAAGGTCGCGGGAGACGGAATGTCGAGAGCGCCCTGAGGGAATGAGGGTGAGGGCTGAGATCGGCTGATCATTCGATGACTTTGGGGACCAGATAGAGGCCGGCTTCGACGGCGGGCGCGATGGCCTGGAATTTTTCGCGCTGGTTCGGCTCGGTGACCTCGTCCGGACGCAGCCGCAACGCCGACTCCGAGGGATGCGCCATCGGCTCGACGCCCGAGGTATCGACCGCATTCATCTGCTCGATGAGTCCGAGTATCCGGGAGAGCGAATCGGCATACGCCTGCGCCTCCTCGGCGGAGATCCGCAGGCGAGCGAGGTGTGCTATTTTCCGAACTTGGGTTGTATCAAGCGACATGCGGTGGTGGCGAATACGCGAGCGGTGTCGCACCCGCGAGCGCGCGACCTTACCATATCCCACCTTTTAGTTGAACCTACTGCAAGCGGTTGATACAGTTAGGCGCCTTTTGTAACCACTAACCCCGGTACCTCACCTCATGTTCAAAGGAATACGCGGTTTTTTCTCCAGCGATCTCGCGATCGACTTGGGGACCGCCAACACGCTCATTTTCGTGCGTGATAAAGGCATCGTGCTGAACGAGCCTTCCGTGGTCGCCATCCGCCAGGAGCACGGCTCGCGCAACAACCGCTCGATCCTCGCCGTCGGCCACGAAGCGAAGAAGATGCTCGGCCGCACGCCGGGTTCGATCCAGGCGATCCGCCCGATGAAGGACGGCGTGATCGCGGACTTCACCGTCACCGGCGAGATGCTGAAATTTTTCATCCGCCGCGTGCACGAGAACCGCCTGTTCCAGCCGAGCCCGCGCATCATCATCTGCGTGCCGTGCGGCTCGACGCAGGTCGAGCGCCGCGCGATCCGCGAATCGGCCATCGGCGCCGGCGCGCGCGAGGTCTACCTTATCGAAGAGCCGATGGCGGCCGCGATCGGCGCCGATCTCCCGATCATGGACCCGACCGGCTCCATGGTGCTCGACATCGGCGGCGGCACCAGCGAAGTCGGCGTGATCTCGCTCGGCGGCATCGTGTACTCGCATTCGCTGCGCATCGCCGGCGACAAGATGGACGAGGCGGTCATCAACTACGTGCGGCGCAAGTACGGTCTGCTGATCGGCGATGCGACCGCCGAACACGTTAAAAAGGAAATCGGCACCGCCTGGGAAAGCAGCGAAGTGCGCGAGCTCGAGATCAAGGGCCGGCATATCGCGGACGGCGTGCCGCGCAGCCAGGTGGTGAACAGCCAGGAGATACATATGGCGCTGTCGGAATGCCTCTCCGGCATCGTCACCGCGATCAAAATCGCCCTGGAACAGACCCCGCCCGAGCTCGGCGCGGACATCGCCGAAAAGGGCCTCGTGGTGACCGGCGGCGGCGCGCTGCTGCGGGACATGGATCGGATGCTCGCGGAAAAGACAGGGTTGCCTATCATTATTACCGAGGACCCGCTGACCTGCGTGGTCCGGGGCTGCGGCCGAGCGCTGATGGAATCGGAAAAACTGAGCGATGTGTTCGTGCACGAATAACGACGCTTGATCGGTTTGTCCCGCCGCAATGTTTCACCGCGCCCGCTCGGTCGGCGTGGAATATCTGTCTTGCCGTCCATGGCGCAACTATTAGATTTCGAGCTGCCCCGGCCCGCACCTCCTGATGCGGGCGCTCGGCGGCGCGAAGGCGCGTTAGTGCATGCGCGACAGCCGCGCCTCTCCCGCGGGCGTTCGGTATCCCGCTCTCAATGATTACGGTATTCGGTAAACCGCTGCGCGGCCCCTCGCCGCTAACCCGCCTGGTGCTGCTGGGGCTGCTGTCCGCGGCGCTCATGATGTTCGACCACCGCGGTCAGGAGCTCGACCGCATCCGGGCCGGCCTCATGGTGATTCTCTATCCGGTGCAGGTGGTGGCCGGCGTCCCGGTCGCGCTGTACCACGGCTTGATCGACCTCTTCACGACCGACAAGGATTTAAAAGAACAGAACGAGCGGCTGGAAGCCGAGCACACGCGGCTGCTCGTGCAGCTGCAACAGCTCGACGCCCTGGAAGCGGAAAATACCCGCTTGCGCGCGATGCTCGGCGCGGCGTCGCGCGTCGCCGACCGCGCGCTCGCGGCGGAGCTGGTCGAGGTAAGCACGGAGCCGTTCTCGCGGCGCATCCTGGTGCGCCGCGGCGCACAGGACAAGGTTTACATCGGACAACCGGTCATCGACGCGCACGGCATCGTCGGACAGGTGACGCAGGTCGCCTCGCACCTGAGCACGGTGACGCTGATCACCGATCCGAGCCACGCCATTCCCGTGCTCGACAATCGCAGCGGCCTGCGCGCCGTGGTGTTCGGCTCGGGCGATCAGGACAACCTCAACATCCCGTACCTGAGCGCGGTCGCCGACATCAAGGAAGGCGATCTGCTGGTGAGCTCCGGCATGGGCGGGGTGTTTCCGGCGGGCTATCCCGTCGCCGTGGTGACGAAAATCGAAAACGATCCGAGCGAGAGCTTTCTGCAGGTGCGGGCGCGGCCCGCGGCGCAGCTCAACCACGGCAAACAGGTGCTGCTGATCTGGCCGGGGCAGGCCGCGACAACCGCGAAGGGCAAGGCGCCATGAGCCCGCAAGCGCGCGGCCGTCTCATCCTGCTCGCGAGCTTCGCCATCGCGATCGTCATGAACATCCTGCCCGGCCCGGCATGGGCCGAGCCCTTCGTTCCGGATTGGGTGGCGCTCACGTTGATTTACTGGTGCATGGCGGTGCCGCACCGCGTATCGGTCGGCACCGGCTGGACGCTCGGCATCATTCTCGACGTGCTCTACGGCTCGCTGCTCGGGCAGCACGCGCTCGCGAAATCCGTCATCGCCTTCATTACCGTGCGGCTGCACCCGCAGTTGCGCATGTTCCCGCGCTGGCAGCAGGCGGTCAGCGTGCTGGTGCTGCTCGCGATCAATCAGCTGCTGGTGGTGTGGATCCGCGGCGCCATCGGCCACGCGCCCGGCACCATCGCTTATTGGACACCGAGCATCGTCGGCATGGTGGTGTGGCCGTGGATCTTCGTGGTGCTGCGCGACGTGCGCCGACGCTGGCAGGTGAGCTGAGCTTCATGCGGACAGCCTGCTGCTAGCCGCCGGGCGCCTTCGTCATGCTTAACATCCCGCTAAAGGATTATCTGCGCGAGACCCGCATCTTCAACGCGCGCCTCGGCGTTGCCGGCGTCATCGTCGTCGTGCTGACGTTCATTCTGCTCGCCCGCCTCGTGTACCTGCAGGTCATCGATTATCGCCACTACGCGACGCTGTCGCAGGCGAATCGCGTCAAACCGGTGCCGATTCCGCCCGCGCGCGGCCTGATTCTCGATCGTAACGGCGTGGTGCTCGCGCAAAACTTTCCCGTCTACACGCTCGAGATCGTGCCCGAGCAGGTGAAGAATATGCGCGGCCTGCTCGACGAGCTCGGCAAGCTGGTACGCGTCACGGACGGGGATTTGAAGGTTTTTCAAAAACAGCTGCGCGAGCGCCCGCGCTTCGAGTACATGACGCTGCGCTCGTATCTCAACGAAGAGGAAGCGGCGCGGGTGGCGGTGCGCCTGCCGTTTCTGAACGGGGCGGAGCTGCGCGCGCGGTTGCAGCGCCACTACCCCTTCGGCGGCCTCGCGGTGCACGCGCTCGGCTACGTGAGCCGCATCAGCGAGCAGGATCTCGATCGCATCGATAAGTCCGCGTATCGCGGCATGCAGCACATCGGCAAGCTCGGGATCGAGGCCACTTACGAGGAGTTGCTGTTCGGACGCGTCGGCTTCGAGAAAGTGGAGACGAATGCGCACGGCCGGGCGTTGCGCACGCTCGAGCGCATCGCTCCGACGGCGGGAAAGAATCTGTACCTCAACATCGACGCCAAGGCGCAGGCGGTGGCCGAGCAGGCGCTCGGCAAGCGCCGCGGCGCGGTGGTCGCCATCGAGCCGGCCACCGGCGCGGTGCTCGCTTTCGCCAGCACGCCGACGTACGACGCCAACGCGTTCGTCAACGGCATCGAGCCGGCGGCGTACAAAGCGCTGCTGGAAGACCCGGACAAGCCGCTCATCAACCGCGTCATCAACGGCCAGTACGCGCCGGGCTCGACGATCAAGGCGTTTCTCGGGTTCGCGGATCTCGAAGCCGGCAATTCGATCGACATGAACCGCAGCGTCTTCTGTGCCGGATCGTACAACCTGCCCGGCAGCGCGCACCAGTTCCGCGACTGGAAGAAAGGCGGCCACGGCGCCGTCACGCTGCACGACGCGATCGTGCAATCGTGCGACGTTTACTTCTACCGGCTGGCGGTCGCGCTCGGGCCGGAGCGCATGAAGAACTTTCTCGCCCCGTTCGGCTTTGGCCGGGCGACCGGCGTGGACCTGCCCGCCGAATCGAGCGGATTGCTGCCGTCCCCCGAGTGGAAGAAATCGCGCGGCCAGCCGTGGTACCCCGGCGATACCGTGGTCGCCGGTATCGGTCAGGGCTCGGTGCTCGTCACGCCCATGCAACTCGCCTCCGGCATGGCGGCCATCGCGAGCCGTGGACTGCGCATGAAGCCGACCATGCTGAAGGCGTACGAGGACCCGCGCACCAAAGAGCGCGTCGAGGCGCCGGCGACGTTGATACAGGAGATATCAACCAAGGACAGGCGCAACTGGGATCTGCTATTCACCCATTTGATGGGCGTCGTACACGAGGCGCACGGCACGGCGACCGGGATCGGGCGCACGTCGCCCTATCATATCGCCGGCAAGACCGGCACTGCGCAGGTGAAAGCCGTCGCCCAAGGCGCGCGCTACGACGAGCACGCGACGCCCGAGCGTTTTCGCGATCACGCGCTGTTCGTGGCGTTCGCGCCGGTCGAGGATCCGAAAGTGGCGGTGGCCGTGATCGTCGAGAACGGCAGCCACGGCAGCACCACGGCGGCGCCGATCGCGCGCCAAGTGCTCGATCAACTGATTCTCGGCGGACCGGCCGATGCGCGCAAAGCGGCGGCGGTGCCGCCGACGCCACCGAAATCCGTCGAGGACGAGGAATGACCCATGGGACCGATACGCTGGCGCGTCGATAAACCGTTGCTCTACGCGCTGCTGCTGCTCGCGGCCTTGAGCCTGGTCGTTCTTTACAGCGCGAGCGCCAAGGACGTGAACGTCACGATTTCGCACTTCGTGCGCCTGCTGTTGGGATTTGCCGTCCTCATCGGCGTCGCGCAGGTGCGCCCGGAATTGCTCGAACGCGTCGCGCCTTGGGTGTTCGGCGTCGGACTGTTCCTGCTCGTCGCGGTGCTCGGCGCCGGCGCGATCAGCAAAGGAGCGCAGCGCTGGCTCGGCCTCGGTCCGCTGCGCTTTCAGCCGTCCGAGATCATGAAATTGGGCCTGCCGCTCGCGCTCGCGTGGTATCTCTCGCGCGGCGGCTTGCCGCCCTCGTGGCTGCGCATCGGCGTCGCGCTCGTCGCCACCGTGGCGCCGGCGCTGATGATCGCCAAGCAGCCCGACCACGGCACGGCGCTGCTGGTGGCCGCATCCGGTCTGTTCGTGCTGTTCCTCGCGGGCTTGCCGAAACGCCTCATCGCCATCGCCCTCATCGCCGTCGCCGCGGCGACGCCGATTCTCTGGGGGCACATGCACGATTACCAGCGAAACCGCATCCTCACCCTGTTCGACGCCGACGCCGACCCGCTCGGCACCGGCTATCACACCATTCAATCCATGATCGCGCTCGGCTCGGGCGGCTTCTACGGCAAAGGCTGGCTCAACAGCAGCCAGGCGCATCTCGAGTACCTGCCCGAATCGTCGACCGATTTCATCTTTGCGGTGTTCGGCGAAGAGTTCGGACTGATCGGCATTCTGCTCGCTATCGCGCTTTACGGATTCATCGCCGGCCGTTCCCTACTGATCGCGTTTTACGCCCAGGACAGCTTTTCGCGGCTGCTAGCCGGCGGGCTCGCGCTCGGTTTCTTCGTGCAGTTCTTCGTCAATATCGGCATGGTCGCGGGCATTCTTCCCGTCGTCGGCGTGCCCCTGCCGATGATGAGCTACGGCGGCACTTCCATTCTCACGCTCATGGCCGGTTTCGGCATGCTCATGAGCATCCAGACCCATCGGAAGATCGTCGAGTTCTGATGAAGCCGGTGACAGCGCGCACGTCTTTTATCGCCGTTATGTTGGCGCTGCTCGCGGCGCCCGCCGCCGCGGTGTCGGTCGAGGAATATCCGGAGCTCGATGGAATCATCGAAACGCTCGTCAAGCAGCATCACTTCGACCGGGTCAAGTTGCAGAAGATGTTCGCCGCGGCGACATTGCGGCCGGAGATCGTCGCCGCGATCGAGCGGCCGCGCGAGGCGTTGCCGTGGTACGAGTACCGTCGCTCGTTCCTGAATGAGGAACGCGTACGGCTCGGGGCCCGCTACTGGGAGGAGCACCGGAACACGCTCGCGCGCGCCGAGCGCCGCTACGGCGTGCCGCCCGAGCTGATTGTGGCGATCATCGGGGTCGAAACGCGCTACGGTGTGAACCGCGGCGAGCATTCGGCGCTCGACGCCCTGCTCACGCTCAGCCTCGCCTATCCGCGCCGCGCCGACTTCTTCCGCCAGGAGTTGACGGAGTTCCTGCTGTTGGCGCGCGAGCTCAAGGCCGACCCGCGCACCATTAAGAGCTCCTATGCCGGCGCGCTCGGTATTCCGCAATTCATGCCACACAGCTACCGCCAGTACGCGGTCGATTTCGACAACGACCGCAAGCGCGACCTGCTCGGCAATCCCGCCGACGCGATCGGCAGCGTCGCCAATTTCCTGCACGCTCACGGGTGGACGCCGGGCGAGCCGGTGATCGATGAAACCGAGATCAAAGGCGCACTTTACACCTGGCCGAAACAACTCGGTACGGAGCCGGTATTGCGTCTGCGGGAGTGGCTGGGCTACGGTATTTTTCCGCGCCGCGAGATGACTCCCCCGCCAAATGACGGGGATAACGAACGGCCGGCCGCGCTGATCGCTCTCGACGGAGACGCGGGTCCGCTCTACTATTTGGGCTACAACAATTTCTACGTCATCACCCGCTACAATCGAAGCAAAAATTACGCGATGGCGGTTTATGAATTGGCGCGCATGATTCGCCTGCGATATCAAGAACGTCATGACATCTCCGTCACGGCTACGACTCCTCCTTCGTAAGCGTCGCCACACGGACATGCATCGAAGGCTGAAGGTTGCCGTCGGCTCGCTCCCGCTGCTCGGCGCGCTCCTGGTCGGCGCCTGCAGCAGCGTGCCGCGCGGGGGCTACTATGAAGACGACGGCCCCGACGATCGCCCGCGCGCCGATGTGATGAACGTGCCCGATGCCACACCGCACGATGAACCGCTCGCCGCCTCGGGCAACAAGCCCTACACCGTCTTCGGCGTGACCTACGTGCCGCTCGCGGATGCGCGCGGTTACCGTGAGCGCGGCGTCGCTTCCTGGTACGGTCGCAAATTCCATAGCAAACGCACCTCGAGCGGCGAGGCGTATGACATGTATGCCATGACCGCCGCGCACCGCACCCTGCCGCTGCCGTCGTACGTGCGAGTGCGCAATCTCGAGAACGGCAAGACGGTCATCGTGCGAGTCAACGACCGCGGCCCGTTCCTGAACAACCGCCTGATTGATCTTTCCTATACGGCGGCCGCTCGGTTGGGCGTGCTCGGCAAAGGCACGGCGATGGTGGAAGTGGAAAGCGTGAATCCGGCGGCGCCGACGGTGCCAACGACGGCGGTCGCCAGCAACTCCTCCAG
Source organism: Acidiferrobacteraceae bacterium (assembly GCA_021323795.1). Classification (GTDB taxonomy): domain Bacteria; phylum Pseudomonadota; class Gammaproteobacteria; order Acidiferrobacterales; family Sulfurifustaceae; genus JACQFZ01. The sequence goes on from JAJPKH010000171.1 coordinate 14,540, forward strand.
AATGGCGATCATCACCGCCGCCGAGGCGGCAAGCGCCGAAGCGAATCCTCCACCGCGGCTTTCGGTGCAGGTCGGTGCCTTCAGCCGCTATGAAAACGCGACCAACCTGCGCGAACGCTTGGAGCGCGCCGGGCTGAGCCCAATTTACATTCAGCCGCCCGGCGAAGCCGTGCCGTCGGCCGGGGCGATCTACCGCGTGCGGATCGGGCCTATCGCGACCGTTGAACAAGGCGACAAACTCGTCGCCGAAGCCGCGCGTCACGGCATTGCTGACGCCTTGCTGGTGGTGGAATGAAATCGCATCTTTGGTCGCTGCTTCTTCTCAGCGTGCTGTCGTCGCCGGTCCTCGCCCTCGAGCGTCCGCCGACGGTCCCGGCGCATGCCTGGCTGCTGGTCGACTCCTCCACGGGGAGCGTGCTCGCCGAGCGCAACGCCGACGTGCGCCTGGCGCCCGCGAGCCTCACCAAGCTGATGACGACGTATTTGGTGTTCGAGCGCCTGCGCGCCGGACAGATCCACCTCAACGACACCGTATTGATCAGTTCGTTCGCCGCGCACACGCGCGGCTCGCGCATGTACCTAAAAGCGGACATGCAAGTGCCGGTGGAAGATTTGATCAAAAGCATGCTGGTGCGCTCGGCGAACGACGCCACCGTGGCCCTGGCCGAACATATCGCGGGGAGCGAGCCGCGCTTCGTGGCGGAGATGAATTTGCGTGCGCGCGCGTGGGGACTGCAGGGCACCACGTTCATCAACAGCACCGGGCTCGACGTGCCCGGGCACTTCTCGACGGCGCGCGACTTGAGCCGCATCGCGGCGGCGCTGATACGCGACTTCCCGGATTACTACCGCTGGTTTTCCCTGCGCGATTTCAACTTCAACCAGATCACGCACCACAACAGCAATCGCCTGCTCTGGCGCGACGACGCCGTCGATGGCATGAAGACCGGTTACACGCAGCACGCCGGCTGGTGCCTGATCGCTTCCGCGCAACGCGAACAGACGCGCTTGATCGCTACGGTCCTCGGCACGCCGAGCGATCGCTGGCGCGTCGAAGCGAGCAAGCGCCTGCTCGACTACGGCTTTCGCAATTTCGAAACGCACTTGATCTACGACGCGAGCCGTCCCGCCACCGAGGCGCGCGTGTGGCTCGGCGACGCGGCAACCGTGCCGCTTGGCGTTTCGCAGAATCTCTACGTAACGCTCCCGCGCGGGATGTACGCCCGGATACGGACCCGCCTCACGATACAGGACATGTTGTACGCGCCCGTGCGCTACGGTCAGCGCCTCGGCATGCTGACGCTGCAGCTCGATGACAAGGTATATGCCCAATACCCGCTGGTTGCGCTGAAGGAAATACCGACCGGGGGACTGATCCAGCGCGCCATCGACAATATTCAGCTCTGGATGCGATAGGCGTCCGCCCGGGACTTACATGGTTCGCGATGGGTCGCGCCGGGAAGGCCGTGCCCGCGGCCCCTTGCTTACCGTCCATTCTTGAGACGCCGCTGCTCTATCTTGGCTTAACGAATCACCATGCATAACTTTCGCCTCGTATACCTGAACGGTGAGTTCCTGCCGCCCGAGCGCGCGATGGTCTCGGTATTCGATCGCGGTTTTATTTTTGGCGACGGCGTGTATGAAGTAATACCCGTGTACGGCGGGCGCTTGTTCCGCCTGCCGCATCACCTTGCGCGGCTCGAGCGCAGCCTCGCCGAGATACGATTGCCCGATCCGCTGACGCACGGGGAGGGGGAGCGCATCTTCACGCGGCTGATTGCGGAATGCGGAGCGGGCGATCAGTCGATATATCTTCAGGTTACCCGCGGCGTGGCGCCGCGCGATCACGCTTTCCCGGCGGATACGCACCCCACGGCGTTTGCATACGCCCAGCCGGCGAAATATCCCACGGCCGATACCGTCGCGCGGGGGGTTGCGGTTGTCACCGCCTCGGACAATCGCTGGCTGCGTTGCGACGTCAAGGCGATCGCGCTGCTGCCCAATGCGCTCTTGCGCCAGCAGGCGATCGAACGGGGCGCGGTCGAAGCGATTCTGGTACGCGACGGCTGGGTCACCGAAGGCGCCGCAAGCAATGTGTTTATCGTGCGCGGCGGGACGATTTACACGCCGCCCAACGGGCCCTTTATACTTCCCGGCGTCACGCGCGATCTCGCGCTCGAGCTCGCCGCCGCAAACGGCATACCCGCGCGGGAAGAGCCGATCGCGGAGGTCGCGCTTTTCGAGGCCGACGAAATTTGGCTCACCAGCTCCATGCGTGAGATTCTACCGGTCACGCGCTTGAACGATCGCCCGGTCGGCAACGGCCGGCCGGGTCCCTTGCACGCCCGGCTTTATGCTTTGTACAAAGCCTACAAGCAGGCTTTTTGCGAAGGAAAAGTAGCGTAGTGAGCGATGTCAGCACCTGTTACGTGCGGCGCTTGGGCCGCGTGGAGTACGAGGAAACGCAGGAACGCATGCGCGTCTTCACGCTCGCACGCACGCCCGAGACGCCGGACGAGATCTGGCTGCTCGAGCACCCGCCGGTATATACGCACGGCATCCGCGCGCGCAACCGGGCGTTGCCGGCGCTGAAGGATGTGCCGGTCGTGCTGACCGACCGCGGCGGCGACGTCACCTATCACGGCCCGGGTCAGTCCATCGTCTACGTCCTCATCGACCTCGCGCGGCGCGGACTCGGCATTCATACCTTGGTTCACACGCTCGAGGCGGCGGTCATCGAGATGCTGCGCGAGCTCGGGATAGCAGCGACGCGGCGCTCGGGTGCACCGGGAGTGTATGTGGGTGAACGCAAGATCGCCTCGCTCGGGCTGCGCGTGCGGGGCGGCCGCAGTTATCACGGGCTCGCGCTTAACGCGCATATGGACCTTTCACCCTTCAACGCGATCGATCCCTGCGGCTACCCCGGCCTCGCCATGGCGCAAGTCGCGGAATGGCGCCCGGACCTCGGCGCTTCCGAAGCGGGCGAGCGGTTGTTGCGCCAGGTGCTGCGGCTCTTGGAGTATACTGAGACTTCACTGCTCCCGGTCCAGCCGGACACCATTCGCGTTCAGCATGCAGGATCCTAACTCCGTACGGGACGGCAAGGGCGCCAACAAAACGGCGCGCATCCCGATCAAAATTCAGCCGCGCGAGCCGCTGCGCAAGCCCGCGTGGATTCGCGCGCGCTCGCCGACGCATCCCGAAGTCGGCCGGCTGAAAACGCTGCTGCGCGCGCACCACCTGAACACCGTGTGCGAAGAGGCGTCCTGTCCCAACATCGGCGAGTGCTTCGCCCACGGAACCGCGACCTTCATGATCATGGGTCGGCTGTGCACCCGCCGCTGCCCCTTCTGTGACGTCGCGCATGGCCGCCCCGATCCGCTCGACCCGGAGGAGCCGGAAAACCTCGCGCGCGCGCTCGCCGCCATGCGGCTCAAATTCGTCGTTATCACGTCCGTCGATCGCGACGATTTGAGAGACGGCGGCGCGGCGCATTTCGTCGCCTGCATCCAAGCCGCGCGCCGCCATGCGCCGCAGACGTCCATCGAAATACTCGTGCCCGATTTTCGCGGGCGGCTGCCCGCGGCGCTCGACATACTCGGCCGGGCGCTGCCCGACGTTTTCAATCATAATCTCGAAACCGTGCCGCGCCTGTACAAAGCGGCGCGCCCAGGTTCCGATTACCGCCACTCGCTCGAGTTGTTGCGGCAGTTCAAAGCGCGCTATCCCGGCATCCCGACGAAATCCGGATTGATGGTGGGGCTCGGCGAAGCCAATGACGAAATCGAAGCGGTCATGCACGATTTGCGTGAAGCGGGTTGCGATATGCTGACGATCGGACAATATCTGCAACCGAGCCGCCATCATCTGCCCGTCGAGCGCTTTGCTTCGCCGGAGGAATTCGACGCTTTCGCGCGCCTGGGTCGCGAGCTCGGTTTCACCAACGTCGCGAGCGGCGCCATGGTGCGCTCGTCGTACCATGCCGAGCAGCAGGCGCGCGGCACGTTCTGAATGCTGAT
>JAJPKH010000169.1 GCA_021323795.1 Acidiferrobacteraceae bacterium
ACCAGCCGCACCTCGGCACCCGGGTGGACTGCTGCGGCTGCTTCCTTCCGGACCTGACCGGGTTCACAGGCACCCGTCACCAAGGGGACCGGCCCTCGCCGCCATAATCGATGGGGCAGTTTATCACGTGAGCGCGGCGGCGGCAGCACGCGGCCGTCGGCGAATCGTCGCGCTTGGCCCGTCCGCCGAACCGCGTGGGACGTCACGACCATATGTCCGCCACGATGCTGGCGTACCAGCCGGCGGCGTACTTCGCTTCCTCGGCGCGGAAAGCCGCGCTCGCCTCTCGGGGACTGACGCCGCCCGCGCCCGACACCTCCTGGATGCCGTCGGCCGACGTCCGATACACGTTCGCCATCGATATCCCGTAATCGGGCGCGAGCAGGCTATAGCACGTGTTGACGTAAACGCCGTCGAACGGCGCGTGGCCGCGCAGCTCCCGCGTGATCGCGGAAGCGACGATTTTCGCCTGGCTGTTGGCGACAAAACCGGACTTCGGCATCGGCGCGGCGTTCGCCGCATCGCCTATTACATGAATGCCTTTGTGTTTCTTCGACTCGAAGGTGCGCGGATCGACCGGACACCAGCCGGTTTCATCCACGAGCCCGGCATCGCGGGCGATATTTCCCGCCATCTGCGGCGGAATCACGTTGACGGCGTTACCGCGGTACTTCTCGATCTCGGTTGCTACCGTCATGGTCTTGGTATTCACCGATGTCACCCTACCCCCGCGCGCACCCGAGACCCATTCGATCATTCCGGGATACAGCGCGTCCCAGCCGTCCATGAACAGGGCTTGCTCGGAAAAACTCTCCTTCGAATCCAGAATCAGGATCTTCGAGCGCGGTTTGTAGCTCTTGAGATAATACGCAATGACGCTCGCGCGTTCATACGGCGCGGGCGGGCAGCGAAACGGATTCCCCGGCGCGACGAGAATGAACGTGTCGCCGTTGCGCATCCCGAGAATTTTCTTGCGCAACAAGAGCGTTTGCGGTCCGGCTTTCCACGCGTGCGGCATCACTTCCGCCGCGGCTTCGTCGTAACCCTCGATCGCGCCCCACTTGAAATCGATCCCGGGCGAAACGACCAGGCGGTCGTAGGCGAGCCGCTTTCCGCTCTTGAGCGAAACTTGCCGGGCGATTGCGTCAATCGCGATGGCCGTATCCTGCACTACCTCAACACCATGCTTCTGCGTCGCGGCATAGTTGTGCGTGATCGTGCTGATGGTGCGCCAGTCCGCGATCACGTAGTTACTGAACGGACAGGTGACGAATCGTTTGCTCGATTCGACCAGGGTTACGCTAAGCCCGGGGTCCAGCCGCTTCAGGTAGTTGGCGCACGTCGCCCCGCCGAAGCCCCCGCCGATCACGACGATACGCGCCGCGCCGCTTTGCGCGCTCGCGGAGCGGGAAAAGCCGAGCGCGCCCGCGCCGCTCGCCAGCCCGACGCCCGCGAGCCTGAGGAACTTTCTGCGGGTGAGCTTGCTCATGGTTTGGCTTGCTTATTCACCCCGGCGATGTAAGCCGCTACGGCATCGATCTCCGCATTGGAGTAGGCCTTGGCGTGCCGGCCCATGATCGTCGAGGATGCCGTTCCATTCTTGAAACTTCGCAGCCGCGCCGCGATCTGCTCCGCGCTGAGCCGGCTGAGGCCGGGGATCGCCGCGGGGCTCTTTCCGTCCGGACCGTGGCAGGTGAAACAGTTATTCGCGATGTTGCGTGCCGTCTCCGAGAATACCGGGCTCCTCGGCGCCGCTGGACCAGGCGCGGAAGACGGCGCCGGCGGCGCCGATGCCTGCGATCCATCGGCCACGGGCGGCGGCGTCGATTGACAAGCGGTCACTACCAGCAAAACGAACGGCAACGCCGCGAGCGGCGATATCGCCACTTTCATACAGCACCCTCCGCGCCGAACTTATGGCGGGAGTTTATCGCACGCGCCGGACAAATCGCATCCGTTCGATTTCCCGACACCACGAGATGAACGACGTCGGGCTGCAATGACAGACGCTAAATAGCGCCAAGTCCGCCGGAATCACGCGATGGTGCAATGTAGGGTGCGCCGTGCGCCGATCGAAAACGCCGCGCGGCGAGCCCATCCACGCCCGGAGTTATACAAATTCGACGAACGCGGCTGTCAAACGCTGATTCGGGAAATCAGGCGCTCGCGGTCTTCGGCGTTCGTGGAGTCGCCCTGGTGCACCACCTTCCCGCGCTCGATCGCATAATGCCGATTGCAGATGCTCAGAGCGCGCTTCACGTTCTGCTCGATCAACAGCAGCGGAATCCCCTGCTCCCGCAGTTCCGTCATCAGCGCAAAAATCTCCTCGACGATCACCGGCGCGAGGCCCTCCAGCGGCTCGTCGATCAGGAGCAGCTTGGGCGCACCCATCAACACGCGCGCGATCGCGAGCATCTGCTGCTCGCCTCCGGAGAGCGTGGTGCCGAACTGGCGGCGCCGCTCCGCGAGGCGCGGAAAGCGCGCGTAGATCGCCGCGAGCTTCGCGTTGGTCTCGCCTTTGGCGCGGCCGCGCACTTGCATCGCGCCCAGCCGCAGGTTCTCCTCCACCGTCAGCCCGGGAAACACGCGGCGGTCTTCCGGGACGAGGCCGATGCCCCGCCGGCAAATCTGATCGGACGTGAGCCCATCGATACGCTCGCCTCGAAAAGTAATTTCGCCGGCCGAGGGAGCCACCCATCCGGAAATCGCCTTGACGATGGTGGTCTTGCCGACGCCGTTACGTCCGAACAGACCGACCACTTCGCCCGGCTTTACTTCGAGATCGACGCCCTGCAGCACGTGCGACAGCCCGAAATGAACCTCGACCGATCGCATGCGCAGCACCGGCTCGGTTCGGCTCATGGCTTGTCTCCGAAATAAGCGGCCTGCACTTCCGCATTGCCGCGCACTTGCGCGGGCGTCCCTTCGGTGAGCTTGCGGCCCTGCGCCATGACGATGACGCGATTCGACAGCCCCATGACCAGATCCACGTCGTGCTCTATCAGCAGGACGGTGGTATCCCGCGCCAGCGCCGCGATGAGCTTCTCGGTGTCGGCGGTATCGCCATGCGACATGCCCTGCGTCGGCTCATCCAGCAGCAGCAACTTCGGTTGGCTCGCCAACGTCACCGCGATTTCCAGGCGCCGCTGCTCGCCGTGCGACAGCGCGCCCGCCGGCGTGGCGGCGCGCTTGCCAAGGCCGAAGGATTCGAGCAGTTGCTCGGTCCGATCCGCGGCGCGCGTGTTGCGGGCGACCGGCAGCCACAGCTTGACTCTCGGCTCGTAGTATTGGCAGGCGAGCCGGAGATTTTCGCGCACGGGCAATTCAAAAAAGAGATTCGTGATCTGAAACGAGCGCGCGAGGCCGCGGCGCAGCCGCCGCGCGGGCGGGAGCGCGGTAATGTCCGTGCCGTCAAACCGCACGGCGCCCGCACTCGGCTTCAGCGAGCCGCTCAGTAAATTGAACAGCGTGCTCTTGCCGGCGCCGTTCGGTCCTATGATGGAAGTGATGCCGCCGCGCGGGACGTCGAAACTGACATCGTCGACCGCGCGCAGCGCGCCGAAATGAATGCTGAGGCCGCTCGCACGCAGGATCGGGGAGGCGGCGGGCTCGTTCATATCTGCTCCCCCGCGCGGCGTTTGGCCCGCTCGATCGCGATGCCGACGATTCCCCGCGGCGCGAGCACCACCACCGCCACGAAGATCAACCCGATCAGAATCTGATGATGCTCGGTCCATGTGCCGATCACCGACCGCAGCCCGGTCAACAGCGCACTACCGAACAGAGGTCCGATAAGCGTCCCGACGCCGCCGAGAACCACCGTGACGACGGCGTTGCCGGAGGTGGAGAAATACAGCAGCTCCGGTGACACGAACCCACGCAACATCGGGTACAACGCGCCCGAGACGGCGGCGATCATCGCGGCGAGCGTGAACGCGGCGCGCTTCGGACCGAGCGTGTCGAAGCCGATGAAGGGCAGACGCGCCTCATTCGCGCGCACGGCGTGCCAAATGCCGCCCATGGGCGTGGCGAGCAGATATTTCGTCAAGCCGTAGAGCAACGCGATGACGCCGAGCGTGACGAGAAAAAATACCGGCGCATTGGCGGTGTCGAGACCTCCGAACGGCGTGCCAATGACGACGATGGGGATGCCGATAATGCCGTCCGAGGCGCCGAGCTCGCGCGTGTTGTAGACGGTCTTGGCCGCCACCTGCGCCAGACCGAACGTGATCAGCGCGAAGTAAACGCCCTTCGAACGCAGGGCGATGAAACTGCTGAGATAGCCGACCACCGCCGATGCCGCCAGCACTGCGCCCGTGGCCAGCCAGAACGACGGCGCGACTTCTTTCAGCAGCAATGCGGAAACGTAGGCGCCGAAACCGAAATAGAGCGCCTGACCGAGCGACAGCAGGCCGACAATTCCGAGCAACAAGTCGACCGCCAGCGCGAGGCCGCCGAAGATCAGCGATTCCGTGGCGAGACGGAAGAAGAACGTGTCGCCCGCCATCAGGCCGACGACGAACAAAATCGCCGTCGCCGCGAGCAGGATATATTCGGTACGGCGTATTACGCGCCCGGCGGCGTCAGCCATTCTTGAATCCGCCGAAGAGCCCGGCCGGCCGGAACATCAGCACCAGCACCATCACGCCGAACACCAAGGGATCGGACCAGACGGGCGAAATGAAGAGCGACGAAATCGATTGCAGCTGCGTCAGCAGGAGCGCGGCGATGACGGCGCCCTTGATGCTGCCGAGCCCGCCGACGATAACCACCGTAAACGCGAGCAGGATGAAATCCTTGCCCATGGTCGGGAACACCGAATAGATCGGCGCCAGCAACACGCCGGCGAGACCGGCCAGCGCCACGCCAAAAGCGAATGTCAGCGCATAGACCGCCTTCACCGGCACGCCGAGCGAGGCGCTCATATCCCGGTCGTAGGCCGCCGCGCGCACGATCGCGCCGGCCGGCGTTTTATAAACCACCCACCAGACGCCGAGGATCAGCAGGCTGCCGAATGCCATCAGAAACAATCGATATTGCGGAAAGTAAATACCGAGGAATTCGGTTGCGCCGCTGATCGGCGTCTCCGGCCGCATCGGGTTCGCGCCCCATACCAGGCGGTAGGCGTCTTCCAGCACGATGGCGAGCCCGAACGTCAGCAGCAACGTGAGAATATGGCGATCGCGATGATGGAACACCCGCTGAATGAGATAGCGTTCGATGAGAAAACCCGCCGGGAAAAGTATCACCGGCACCAGCACCAGAACCAGCCAAAACGACAGGTCCAGGCCGAGCAGCGTCACGCTCAGATACGCGCCCGCCGCGTAGAACTCGCCGTGCGACATGTTGATGACATCGAGCAAACCGAAAATGATGGTGAGCCCGAGCGCCATCAGGATGACGGCGACGCCGATCGACAGTCCGTTGATAATCTGAGGCGCGTAAATAAATTGCAGGCTATCGAACAGGGCGGTCATGGGACTCGCTTCTAATAATTAAAACGGACGGGGCGCGCGAACGCGCCCCGTCGCGACGGAGATCAGAACCGGGTACAGGCGTCCGGTCCGACCGCCGCCTCGGCGCTTACTTTGCCGATGATGTCGAACTGGCCGTTGCGCACCGTCACGGCGTACATTTCCTGCATGGCCTGATGGTCGCCGGCGCGCATTTTTTTCCGACCTTGCGGCGTGGACCACTCGAGATCGCGCATGGCGCCGCGGACTTTGTCGGTATCCACGGAACCGGCCTTCTCGGCGGCCGCTTTATAGAAATACAGCACGCCGTAAGAATCCGCGCCGTAGAGATCCGGCAGCGCCTTGTACGCCGCCTGGAAGGCGGCGACGAATTTCTTGTTCTCCGGCGTGTCGAGCTTGGGCGAATAACCGACGCCGGTGACGAAGCCTTCGGCCGCCTTGCCGATCGCCGACAAGTTCTGCGACGTCACCGTGCCCGACGCGCCGACGATCGTGACATTGCGATTCACGCCGTACTCGCTCATCTGCGTGAACAGACGCACCGTATCATTCCCCGCGACCGACGTGTAAATGACGTTCGGTTTGGCGGCGCGAATCTGCCCGAAGAACGGCGAATAATCCTTGTTATCGAGCGGCGCGAACACCTCGCCCACGGTTTTCGCGCCCTTGGCCTCGGCCGCCTTCTTGAAAGCGGCGACGGTGCTGCGGCCCATCTCGTAGTCGGGGCCGATGAAGAACACGTTCGCCTTGGGTTTCTCCTTCGCGAGCCATTCGGCGAGCGCCGCCGACTGCATGCCGGCGCGGGCGTTGACGCGGAACACATTGGGCGAGCATTTATCGCCGGTGATCGAGTCCGCGAACGAAACCGTGGTGGCGATCAGGCGGTTGTTGCGCTCGGCGAGCTGACCGACCGCGAGCGTCGATCCCGAGTTGACGGTACCGGTCAGGAAATCGACCTTGCTGACCTGGAACAGCTTTTCCGCCTTCTGGGTGGCGACGGCGGGGTTCGCTTCTTCGTCTTCGTAGAGCAACTCGATCTGCCGGCCCATGACGCCGCCGGCCGCGTTGATCTCCTTAACCGCGAGATCGAGGCCCCACCTTACTTGCTGACCGATCGGCGCATAGGTGCCGGACAACGGCGTTACCACGCCGATTTTAATAGGCTCGGCCGCGTGAACCGCAACCGTTCCCATGAGGGCACAAACTGCAATTACCGCTTTCTTGAGCTTCATGGTCTTCTCTCCTCACGTACCTTTTATTTGAATTAAGGAAACCCTGATTAATTCGAGTAGGGTGCGTTCCACGCGCCAGGGTTTCGATCGGTGCGCACACGGCGCACCCTACGTTTTTGAATCAATCGAAGCTTCCTTAACTGCCGGTGAAGCGGGGTTGACGTTTTCCAACAAAAGCTTCGACGCCTTCGCGGAAATCATCGGATGTCCGCAGGCGGCTGTAGCAATGTCCCTCGATTTCGATCGCCGTGGTGAGAAACGCGTCCTCGGTCTCGTTGAGCAGCTTCTTCGCCGTGCGCTGCGCCAGCGGCGAAAACGCGCGCAACTCGTCCACCAGCTTGTCCGTGCTCGCTTCGAGATCGCTGTCCTCGACGCACAGGGTGGCGACGCCCCATTCGTACGCCTGCGCGCCGGAAATGCGCCGCGAGCGCATGACGATGTCCTTGGTGCGCGCGATGCCGACCATCTTCTGCAACCGTGCGGAACCACCGGAACCCGGGATCTGCCCGAGCTTCTGCTCGGGAAGCGCGTACAGCGTGGTATTGGTGACGATGCGGAAATCGCAGGCGAGCGACAGCTCGAAACCGACGCCGAAACAATAGCCGCGGTTCGCCGCGATCACCGGCTTCGAGCAGCGCGCCGGGGCGGCGATATTCCACGCGAGCTTCGATACGTGCTCCGGAGAGGCGGTTAGAAAACCCCGGATATCGCCGCCGCTCGAGAAATGCTCGCCGGCCGCGCGCAGCACGATGATGCGCACGCGCTGGTCCTCGTCGAGCGCTTCGAAAACCCGCCGCAGCTGATCGCGCTGCGGCATGGAAACGATGTTGAACGGCGGCCGGTCGAGGACGATGTCGGCGCGCTCGTGATCGCCGTCGATCTCGACACGAAAACCGTCCATGTCAGTGGGTGCGGATGCGGAAAGACGATAATTCGTCGTCATGGAAACCTCTCTTAATAGATGTCTATCCTTGAAAAACGGCGCCCAACTCAGGCGCGCTCGTACTCCCCGGCCACCAACTTGCGCCGCAGCACCTTGCCGACCGGGGACTTCGGTATTTCCTTCACGAACACGTATTCGCGCGGGCGCTTCAAGTTCATCAAATCGGATTGCCGGCAATAGGCGTCGAGCGTTTCCGGATCGATCACGGCGGAGCACTTCACGAACGCCACCACTCGCTGACCCCAGCGCTCGTCCTTCAGGCCGGCCACCGCCACTTCGTCCACCGACGGGTGCAAGGAGAGAATGGATTCGATCTCCACCGGTGAAATGTTCTCGCCTCCTGAAATAATCATGTCATCGACGCGGCCGGTGACAAAAAGCTCGCCGTCGGCGTCGAAGTAGCCGGTGTCGCCCGTGAAATACCAGCCGTCGTGCAGCGCCTTCTGATTGGCGTCATCGCGTTTCCAATACCCCTCGAACGCCTCGTCGCTCGAGAGCTCGCAGATGATTTGCCCCTCCTCGCGCGGCGCGGCGAGATCCTCGACGCCCATGCGCTTGGTGGCCGTATCGAGCTTGACCACCCGGATGCGCGCATTGACCCCGGCGCGGCCGGCGCTGCCGGGCTTGTGCGCGGCGCGCTGGTTGATGGTGAACGTGTAAATTTCGCTCGAGCCGTAGTGGTTGACGAACAGCTCGGGACGGAAGGCTTTGTCGAGCTTGAGCAGCAAGGCGTCATGCATCGGCGCGCCGGCAAAACCGAGCTTGCGAACCGTTCGCACCCGCTCGGGCGCGAAGCCGGGCGCGTTCACGAGGTCGTGGTAGAGCGTCGGCACCAAATAAAGATGCGTGACTTTTTCTTTCTCGATGAGGGTGAGCGCGGTTTCCGCGTCCCATTTCGGCAACGCCACATAAGCCCCATTGATCACGCAAAGCGACAGCAAGGTGCGCACGCCCATGGTGTGATACAGCGGCATCACCCCAAGCGTCACCTCGTGCCTCGGGTAAAGATTCTGCGCGACGTGAGCGATGGCGGCGGCGCGCTCCGCGCGGTGACGGCGCGGCACGCCTTTCGGCTTGCCGGTGGTCCCGGAGGTAAACAACATCACCGAAAAATCTTCCACGCTCGCGCACGCACGCGGATTACAGGCCGCGCCCGTCCATTCGGCGTACGACGGATGACTTGCGCGGACGACATCCGCGCAAGCGACCGCGGGCAGGCGCCGCGCGGCTTGCGAGGACGTAAAGCTCTCCGCGGAAGCCGGCTCGTAGAACACGAGCTTCGCGTCGGCGTTGTCCACGCAATAATCAATTTCGTCGGGCTTCGAACGCCAGTTCAACGGCACGATCGTGATGCCGCTCATCTGACACGCCCAATGCAAGGTCGCCGATTCAAAACGGTTTTGCAACACGGTCGCGATGCGATCGCCGTTACGTAAACCCTCGCGTTCGAGCGCGGCTTGCGCCGCGCCGATGTGCAGCGCCCATTGCGCGTAGCTCAGCCGGCGCTGCGCATCGACAAACGCCAAGCGTCCGGGCTCGCGTTCGGCGGCCTGTAAAAATGTGCGTCCTAAATCAAGCATGATCTTCCTCTAATGACTTATTTCAATTCGCGCTGCCGGGCGGCGGCGTCCAGAACCGCATTCACGATGCCGACGTAACCCGTGCAGCGGCACAAATGCCCGGACACCACCTCGAGCACTTCTTCCCGCGAGGGCCTGGGGTTACGGTCGAGCAAGTCCTGACATGAAATGAGCATGCCCGGCGTGCAAAAGCCGCACTGCAACGCGTGATGCCGGCGGAACGCCTGCTGCAGCGCGGAGAGTCGTCCGTCCTCGCCCGCCACGCCCTCCACGGTGTTCACTTGCAATCCATCCGCCTGAAAAGCGAACATCAGGCAGGACCGCACCGGCTTGCCGTCGACGTTCACGGTACAGGCGCCGCAAACCCCGTGTTCGCAACCGACGTGCGTGCCGGTCGCGCCCAGGTGATGGCGCAAGAAATCGCAAAGCGTCGTGCGCGGCTCGCAATAGCCGGTGCGCTCTTTGCCGTTCAGCGTGAGCTTGACCAGGAATCGCCGGCTGTCTTCGTTCGGTTCTCGGCTCATATATATAGATACGCTTACATCGACGCCGCGGGGGCGCGCGCCATGTCGCCGACGACCCGGCGGCCGAGCCCGCGCATCAAGTGGCGGCGGTATTCCGACGTGGCGGTCGCGTCTCCCCGCACGTCGAGCTCGATCGCCCACTCCTCCACGGCGGCGAAGACATCCTCGGACTTTTCCGCTTCGATCGACATCACCCGCGGGACATCGTCGATTCCGCCGAAACCGATGCGCCAGTGATTGCGGTGGCGAAACCCCGCCACGGCCACCACGGCGAAATCGCCGCGCCGATAACCATATTCGACAAAACCAAAGGCCGAGCCTTCCGGCGCAACCGGAAACGCCGCCGCGACGATCATTTCATTCGGGGCGCGGTCGATTTGCAGCGCACCGAGGAAGAAATCCTTGGCCTCGACCCGGCGCTGCTTGCGCGCGGAGCGCAGGGTCAACCAGCCGCCGAGCGTGCTCAGCACCAGCGGTAACTCGGCGCTTGGATCGGCATGACAGAGCGAACCGACGACGGTGCCGCGGTTGCGGATCGGTTGATGCGCGACCCACGGCAGCGCCATGCCGAGCAGCGGCTGCCGCTGCAACGCGG
>JAJPKH010000295.1 GCA_021323795.1 Acidiferrobacteraceae bacterium
GCACTTGGCGCTGATAATCCTTGAACGCGGGCTCGAGCGCTTCCTTGAAGGCCACCGCCTTCGCGGCAATGACATGCATCAGCGGGCCGCCTTGCGTGCCCGGGAAAACGAGCGAGTTCAGTTTCTTTTCGATCTCGGGATTGGCTTTCGCGAGAATCACCCCGCCGCGCGGGCCGCGCAAGGTCTTGTGCGTCGTCGTGGTCGTCACGTCGGCGATCGGCACCGGATTGGGGTAGATGCCGGCGGCGATCAGGCCCGCGACGTGCGCCATATCGACGAAGAGATAGGCGCCGATGCTGTCCGCTATTTTACGGAACCGTTCCCAGTCGACCACGCGCGAATACGCGGAGAAGCCGGCCACGATCATTTTCGGGCGGTGCTCGCGGGCGAGCCGTTCGACCTCCTCGTAATCGATGAAGCCCTGCGCGTTAACGCCGTACTGATGCGCATGGAAAAGTTTTCCGGAGAAATTCACTTTCGCCCCGTGCGTCAGGTGGCCGCCGTGCGCGAGGCTCATGCCGAGAATGGCGTCGCCCGGCTGCAGAAGCGCGAGATAAACCGCCGCATTCGCCTGGGAACCCGAGTGCGGCTGCACGTTCGCGTACGCCGCGCCAAAGAGCTGCTTCACGCGATCGATCGCCAGACGTTCCGCGACGTCGACGTATTCGCAACCGCCGTAGTAACGTTTGCCCGGGTAACCTTCGGCGTACTTGTTCGTGAGCACCGTCCCCTGCGCTTCAAGCACGCGCGGGCTCGCGAAGTTCTCGGAGGCGATCAGCTCGATGTGATCTTCCTGTCGTTGCGCCTCCCTGGCGATAGCGTCCCACAGTTCATCGTCAAAGCCTTTGATCGTCATGTTGCGGCTGAACATCGGGTGCGCGTGCTCCTCGGCTAATCAATAAAAGTCGGCCTGGCGGCCGGAAGGGCGCTTAGGATATACGATTTCGCGCGCTCGCGCCTACGCTCGCCTTCGAGTCGCCGGGGGGCTCGATGCTATACTGAGTCACCGCACGTGTTTCCGATCCAGAAATGAGGATTCTATGACCCGCTTTACCGGTACCGATTCCTACATCGCCACGGACGACCTCAAATTGGCCGTCAACGCCGCCATCACGCTACAGCGTCCGCTGCTGGTGAAGGGGGAACCGGGGACCGGTAAAACCATGCTGGCGATCGAAGTCGCGAGCGCGCTCGGACGCCCGCTGTTTCAATGGCACATCAAATCCACCAGCAAGGCGCAACAAGGGCTGTACGAGTACGACGCGGTTTCGCGCCTGCGCGACTCGCAGCTCGGCGAGCAGAAGGTGCATGACATCGCCAACTATATAAAGAAGGGGCCGCTGTGGGAGGCGTTCGAGACGCAAACCCCGGCGGTGGTTCTCATCGACGAAATCGATAAGGCCGATATCGAATTTCCGAACGACCTCCTGCGCGAGCTCGACCGGATGGAGTTTTACGTTTACGAGACACAGCAGCTCGTGCGCGCCCGCCATCGTCCGGCGATGATTATCACCAGCAATAACGAGAAGGAGCTGCCGGACGCTTTCCTGCGCCGTTGCTTCTTCCATTACATCCGTTTCCCGGACGAAGATACGATGCGTCAGATCGTCGATGTGCATTTCCCGGACATCAAGAAAACGCTGCTCAAGGAAGCGCTCGAAGTGTTCTTCGAGATCCGCGAGGTCCCCGGCCTGAAGAAAAAACCGTCGACCTCCGAATTGCTCGACTGGTTAAAATTAATTCTCGCCGAAGACCTTCCGCCCGAAGCGCTGCGCACCGCCGACCGCAAAAAGGCGATTCCCCCGCTTTACGGCGCGCTTCTTAAGAACGAGCAGGACGTGGAGCTGTTCGAGCGCCTTGCCTTCATGTCGCGGCGCACGGTCTGATACGGTCTGATGCTGATACGCCTCTTCCTCAAGCTCCGCGCCGCGAAGATTCCGGTGACGCTCACGGAGTTCCTGGCGCTGCTCGAAGCGTTGAAGGCGCATCTCGCCTACGGGAGCGTCGATGAATTCTACTATCTGGTGCGCGCCGCTCTGGTAAAGGACGAGACCCATTACGACAAATTCGACCGCGTGTTCGGCGAATACATCAAGGGCATCGAAAACATCGCCGAACTGCTCATCAAAGAAATCCCCGAGGAGTGGCTGCGCAAGGAAATCGAGCGGCTCCTGACCGACGCGGAAAAGGCGCAAGTAAAAGCGCTCGGCGGGCTCGAGAAACTGCTCGAAACCTTGCGCCGGCGGCTGGAAGAGCAAAAAGAACGCCATCAGGGCGGCAGCAAATGGATCGGGACCGGCGGCACGTCGCCGTTCGGCGCGTACGGCTACAACCCGGAAGGCATACGCATCGGCCAGGACGGCTCGCGCCAGCGGCGCGCGGTCAAAGTATGGGACATGCGCGAGTACCGCAATCTCGACGGGTCGGCGGAGCTCGGCACGCGCAATATCAAGCTGGCGCTGCGCCGCCTGCGCAAGTTCGCGCGCGAAGGCGCGCCCGAAGAGCTCGATCTCGACGACACTATCAGGTCAACGGCACGCAACGCCGGCTGGCTCGATCTCAAAATGGTGCCGGAACGGCACAATGCGGTGAAAGTGCTGCTTTTCTTCGACGTCGGCGGATCGATGGACGATCACGTGCGCGTGAGCGAAGAGTTGTTTTCCGCGGTGCGCAGCGAGTTCAAACACCTCGAGTATTTTTATTTCCACAACTTTCTGTACGAAACGGTGTGGCGCGACAACCGCCAACGCTATAACGAACGGATTTCGCTGCCGCGCATCATGCGCACTTACGGGCACGACTATAAGCTCGTCATCGTCGGCGACGCGAGCATGAGCCCGTACGAGATTTTCTACCGCGGCGGCGGCATCGATCACTGGAACGACGAAGCCGGCGCCACCTGGCTGCAGCGTTTACTTGCGACCTACCCTTCCGCCGTCTGGCTCAACCCGGAGCCGGAAAAACATTGGAACTACACCGAGTCGATACAGATCATCCGCAAGATGATGGACAGGCGCATGTATCCGCTGACGCCGGAAGGACTGGAAGA
>JAJPKH010000172.1 GCA_021323795.1 Acidiferrobacteraceae bacterium
AATATCGCCGAAGATCAACATCACAACCGCCGCCGCCGCGCGTACCAGATGGCCGGTACCGCGCCGCACGAAGGCAGCATGGCGTTGGCGCTGTCGCGCGTGCAGGAAGCCGGCATCAGCAGCGACGTGGTACAAGCGTTTCTGTCGCGCGCGCTGATCTCACCGGTGCTCACCGCGCATCCAACGGAAGTGCAGCGCAAAAGCATTCTCGATTGTCAGTTGAAAACAGCGGAGCTGCTGAGCCTCCGTGACCGCGTCGTGCTTACGCCGGAAGAGCTGCGCGAGAACGAAGAGAACCTGCGGCGCGTGATCCTGACGCTGTGGCAGACCCGGATTCTGCGCTCGGTGCGGCTCAGCGTGTACGACGAGATCGAGAACGGCCTCGCGTACTACCGCTACACGTTTCTGCGCGAGCTGCCGCGGTTGTACGCGCAGATCGAGGATCTGGTGCGCCGGCGCTTAGGCCCGATGCATATCGGCCCGCTGCTGCGAATCGGCAACTGGATCGGCGGCGATCGAGACGGCAACCCCAACGTCACCCACGAGGTCACGTTGCACGCGGTCAGGCGGCAATCCGCGCTGGCGCTCGAGTTCTATCTTTCCGAGGTGCACACCTTGGGCTCGGAGCTGAGCCAGGCGGGACGCTTAGTAAAGGTAAGCCCGGCGCTGGAGCGGCTGGCGGCACGCTCGCCGGATCACTCCGAACACCGCACGGACGAGCCGTATCGCCGCGCGTTGACCGGCGTGTATGCGCGGCTCGCGGCGACGGCGCGCGCGCTCGGGCACGAACAGATTGCGCGGCAGGCGCTCGGCGAAGCGCCATCCTATTGCGCGTGCGCGGAGTTCATCGCCGACCTCGACGTCATCGTCGAATCGCTCGAAACGCACAAGTCCCATCGCATCGCGCGCGGGCGGGTGCGCGATTTGCGCCGCGCGGCGGAGGTGTTCGGATTTCATCTCACGCCGCTCGATATGCGCCAGCACAGCGGCGTGCACGCGCAGGTGGTGGCGGAGCTCTTCGAGCGCGGGGCGAATCGGCCCGGTTACGCGGACCTCGACGAGGCGGAGCGCCGGCGCTGGTTGCTCGAAGAGATCGCGCTCGCGCGGCCGCTGCGCTCACCTTATATAGAGTACGGCGCCCTCACACAGTCGGAATTGCAGACGTTCGATGCCGCCGCCGAGATACAACGGCGCTACGGCGCCGAAGCGCTGCCGAATTACATCATTTCGAATACCGACTCGGCGAGCGACCTGCTGGAAGTCGCGTTGCTCGCGAAGGAAGCCGGGCTGTTGCGCGCGGGCGATGCGCCGCGTTCGGCGCTCAATATCATTCCATTGTTCGAGACGATTAACGACCTGCGCGGCTGCGCGCGCATCATGGAGGAGCTCTTCGGGCTACCCGAGTATCGCCGGCTGCTCGCGAGCCGCGGCAACGCGCAGGAAGTCATGCTCGGTTATTCCGACAGCAACAAGGACGGCGGCTTTCTGACGGCGAACTGGGAGCTGTACAAGGCCGAGGTGGCGCTGGTGAAGCTGTTCGCGCGCCACGGCGTGGAGCTGCGCCTGTTTCACGGGCGCGGTGGCACGGTCGGGCGCGGCGGCGGCCCCAGCTACCAGGCGATCCTGGCGCAGCCGCGCGGGTCGGTGAACGGACAGATCCGCATCACCGAGCAAGGCGAGGTGATCTGGGCCAAGTACGCCGATCCGGAAATCGGCCGGCGCAACCTCGAAACGCTGGTGGCCGCGACGCTCGAAGCGACGCTGCTCGATGGCGAGGGCATCGGCGCCGACGCCGACTCTTATTATGAGGTGATGGAGCAGTTGAGCGCGGACGCGTATCGGGCCTATCGAAGCCTGGTGTACGAAACGCCGGGCTTTTTGCAGTTCTATCGCGAATCGACCCCGATCAGCGAGATCGGTGAATTGAATATCGGCAGCCGCCCGAGCGCGCGCAAAAAGTCGGGCCGCATCGAGGACCTGCGCGCCATTCCGTGGGTGTTCAGCTGGTCACTGTCGCGCGTGATGTTGCCCGGTTGGTACGGCTTCGGCGCGGCGGTCGAGGCGTATGTGGCGCGGCATGGCGAAGCGGCGCTTGCACGAATGCGGGAGATGTACCGCCGCTGGCCGTTCTTCCAGGCGCTGCTCTCGAACATGGACATGTTGATGGCGAAGGCGGATCTGGGTATCGCCTCGCGCTATGCGGAGCTGGTGCGCGATGAAAGCTTGCGCTCGCGGATATTCGGCGCGATTCACGCGGAATGGGAGCGGACGCTGCGCCATCTGCTCGCGATCACCGGGCAGAAGGAACTGCTGGAGACGAACCCATCGCTGGCGCGGAGCCTGCGCAACCGCTCTCCTTATATAGATCCGCTCAACCATCTGCAGATCACGCTGCTGCGGCGTTTGCGCAGCGGCGCCGACGACGACGTCGTAAAGCGCTCCATCTTGTTAACGATCAACGGCATTGCCGCGGCGTTGCGCAATAGCGGCTGAAGCACGCCTTCATCGCAACCACAGCGGGCGGCGCATCCGCGGGCGATTCACCGCAGCTGTAGTCACGAGGTGCGTCGCGTGCATGATGTAGGCGGCGACGTAAACCTTCCGCTACGCTACGGCTGCTTCCAGCTCGGGTCGGGATTGAAGGTTGTCATGGTGCTCGCGATCTGCGCGGTGTTCTTGCCGAGATCTTTTTGGTAGACGACGCCGTCGTGGTTGACGATGAAAGTCATGATGCCCGAGGCGCCGTAGCGCGCCGGATAAGCGACAACGGCGAAGCCGCCGATCAGCTTGCCCTTGGCGATGTAGTCGTACGCGCCGCCCGGCGCGTCTTTGCCTTGCTTGGTGAGAATCCGATAGAAATATCCGTGATACGGCGAGAGCGCGCCCTTCGCCGCGTAACCCTCCTCGGCGGCTGCGGCGAGCAGCGGCCCGAGCGGGCTCGGCGGTTCGCCGGGCGCGGGCTCCCAATAAAGCCCGTCGTGCTGGCCGGGCGCGCTCACGAGCTTGCGCGCATATTCGAGAATGCCGTTCTTGTCCCGATCCTTGGCCACGTACTCGCGCTCGGCGTCGACGATCGCCCGGCACACCTCGATCGCCGCGAGTTCGTTGCGGCCGATGCGGCGATCGAGAATTTCCTGCTCGCCCTGCCGGGTATCGAAGCGCCAACCGTCGTTCGACTTCAGAAGGGGAATCGGCATCGGCCATTCGTCCTTGCCGATGACGAGCCTCGCCTGCGTGTCGCCGTTGCGCTCGATCTTGTGCGCGTCGTTGTAAGCGGCGATGAACCGGTCGCGGTTTTGCGCGTCGGCGACCGCATCGCCCGAGCTGACGAGATTTTCGCCGTGATCGCCGAGTATGGCGCGCAGCACCGCTTGATCGTTCGTCTTGACGGCCTCCACCAACGCGGCGATGCCCGCTTCGGGCGTAGCGAAAGTTTTTTGCGCGGCGAGCGCGACGGGCGTAGCGACTAACAACACGAAGCCGCAGAGCACACGGCGCAGAAAAACCGCGCCGGCGGGCGTGAGCGAAACGAATCTCTTGCGCGATATCATGCTGGCGTCGCCGCCGATGAATGCCGAGATGGATTGTGCCTCACCTTCCACCTCTCTGCCCACCGAACGTTCCGCCGCCGGGAACGCGCGTGCCGCCGGAGGGCGGCGTGACGCGGCCCGACGGTTG
>JAJPKH010000116.1 GCA_021323795.1 Acidiferrobacteraceae bacterium
AGCTCGCGCAGCACGTAGGCGAGGCCGTTGGTCAACGCGTCGACGGAGAGCGTTTTACCTTTGAGATCCGAGAAACGTTTTACGTCCGGGGCGGTAACGAGGGACACGAAGCCGCTGTCGCTGCCCATGAAGCCGAAGAGATCCGGATTCTCCGCTATCTTGGCCTCGCCCTGGCCTTCCTGATATGCGACCAAGTTATCGATGGTGGCGAGGCCGACGTCGAAGCGCCCGTCTAACAGGCCGGTAATCAGGAATCCCGAATTGGGCGTATGCGTAACCGTGACGGCAACGCCGTTCGCCTGAAAAAAACCCTGGCGCTGCGCCGCCCAAAGCGGCAGATTCCAGCCGCCGTCGAAAGTGATAACACGTACGGGCTTCGGTGGAGGCGGAGGTGAGGACGGCGTTTGCGCGGCGGCGGTCCCGATGGCTACGACAAGAGCAAGCAACAAAACCACGCGCTTAAGCATCGCCCTACCCTCCTGGCCCGGCCTTTATTAGACGGCTTAGCGCCGCGCGATGGCTGTGCGCTACAAGAACATGGCACGTCACCCGCGGCGTGAAATCATATCGCCGCCTCACGCCCAAGAGCAAATTGCGCGCCCCGTCGCTATCGACGCCTGCGGAACGCTCGTGGTACTTGGCGACGATGCCGAACCCGGTAGTCGGACTCGCCGGGCACCTAAACGCAAAAGATACGAACCGCGCTCCATTTGTACAACCCCGGACCGTTTCCTATAATGCGCCGCTCCGCGCCAACCACCCGATCACGGCCAGGTAGCTCAGTTGGTAGAGCAGCGGACTGAAAATCCGCGTGTCGGCGGTTCAATTCCGCCCCTGGCCACCAAATTTTCAACGATGTGAGACATCTTCTCCGATTCGCCGTCCTTGGGTGCTACCGTTTTGCTACCGAGTTACTTGCCGAAAACGAAATCGGCGATCGAAACGCGCGGTTTCCTCGTGGCTCTCGGTCACGTATGCGAGTAAGTGTCGAGCGTCATGGTTGCGCTCGCGTGGCCGAGGAGCCGTTGCACCGCGCGAAGACGGCGCGCTTCTTCCCCTTTCGGCTCTTGTATCCGCGCGCACCCGGACATACCGAAGGCACAAAAACCGTCAAACTCGGGTGCGGGGATCCGTAGGTCCTTAGCTGTATTTCGATCATGGCTATCCGCTCCTCCGCGTGGGAATTAGCAATTAGACAACATTACTGCTATGCGGCGCCCGCCCGCCGGGCAGCAACGGCGAACCGATCTCGACTGCTTTTTCCGATGACGCCGAGTAATTTACGATGCTATTTGGCACTGATAGAGTTCCGTCTTAGAGTTCCGTCTCATCGCTGTCGTCATACCTTGAATCAAGCCGGGAGGGAACCATGGCGAATCGATTGACGCTCACCGTAAACGGCAAGACCCAGCGGGTCGAGGCGACGCCCGACACGCCGCTTCTCTATGTATTGCGCAACGACCTGAAACTCCAAGGTCCGCGCTTCGGCTGCGGCCTCGCGCAGTGCGGCGCCTGCACGGTTCATGTCGGCGGCCAAGCGGTGCGCTCGTGCGTCACGCCGGTCGGGAGCGTGGCGAATAAACCGATCACTACGCTTGAAGGACTCGCCCGCACGCAAGGGACGACACGGCAGCTCCACGCCGTACAGCAGGCGTTCATCGACGAACAGGCGACGCAATGCGGTTACTGCGTCAACGGCTGGATCATGACGGCGGCGGCGCTGCTGGCGAAAAATCCGCGCGCGAGCGACGCCGAAATTCGCGCGGGACTTTCCGGCCTCAAGTGCCGCTGCGGCGCGCATATGCGCATGCTGCGCGCGGTGAAGCGCGCCGCCAAGACCATGAGCGCATAGGAGGCGATGATGACGGAACAAGCGGAGCTTCATACGTTCTCCCGGCGCGATTTTCTCAAGGCGAGCGGCGCATTGATCGTCGCGTTCGGCGTCCCCCCGGTGCTGTATGGGCCCGACGGCGAGGCGGCGGAATCGAAAGAGCCGTGGAAAATACCCATGGATCAGCTCGACTCCTGGCTCTCCATCGACGCCGACGGCACGGTGCAGGCGGCGGTCGGCAAGGTGGAGACCGGCATGGGCATCACCACCGCGTTCATGCAGATCGTGGCGGAAGAGCTCGACGTTGCGCTCGCGCGCGTGACGATCCGCATGGGCGATACCGCGACCACGCCCGATCAAGGCGGCACCGGTTCGAGCAACGGCATCATGACCGGCGGCAAGGCGCTGCGTGACGCGGCGGCGCAGGCGCGCGCGTTCTTGCTCGGCCTCGCGTCGACGCGACTCGGCGCACCGGCCGAACAGCTCGCCGTCAAGGACGGCGTGGTGAGCGTGAACGACGCGCCGGACAAAAATATTTCCTACGGCGAGTTGATCGGCGGACAGCGCTTCAACGTCAAACTAACCGACAAAGTCAAAACCAAGGATCCGGCGCAATACACCATCGTGGGTCAGCCGGTGCCGCGCGAGGATATTCCGTCCAAGGTTACCGGCACGTACACGTACATCGTCGACGTGCGCGTTCCGCGCATGCTGCATGGGCGCGTGGTGCGCCCCCCGACCATGGGCGCGAGGCTCGTGAGCATTGAAACGCCGCGCAAGATTCCCGGCTTGGTGAAAGTCGTGCACCAGCAGAACTTCGTCGGCGTCATCGCCGAGCAGGAATGGCAGGCGGTGCGCGCGGCACGGGAACTCAAGGCCACGTGGTCACCGGCCGATACGACTTTGCCGCGCTCGCAGGACGAGCTCTATACCGCGATGCGCGCCATGCCGATCAAGGCGAGCAAGGTCGGCGAAAACGTGGGTGACGTTGATGCCGCACTCACCGGCGCGGGCCGCACGTTCGAAGCAGAGTATGAGTACCCGTTTCAGTCGCATGCCTGCATGGGGCCGGCGTGCGCCGTCGCCGATGTATCCACCGGCGGCGCGACGATCTGGTTCGGCGGCCAAAAACCGTATCGCGTGCGGCATGCGGTCGCTGACCTGCTCGGCATCCCGGTCGAGAAAGTGCGCGTTTATTGGTATCCGGGCCCGGGGTCGTACGGCACGAACGATGCCGACGACGCCGTCGGCGATGCGGTACTGTTGTCGCGGGCGGTGGGCCGCCCGGTGCGCGTGCAATGGATGCGCGCCGACGGCACGGCCTGGGATCCGAAAGGGCCGCCGCACGTCATCCGCCTGCGCGGCGCGCTCGACGACAAGGGCAACGTTAGCGCATGGAATTTCGAATCGCGTTGCTTCTCCGGCACGCTGCGCGCGGCGGGCGCGTTGAAGGCCGGAGACTTCCTTGCCGGACAGCTCATGGGACTGGCGCCGCCCGGAGCCGATGAGTTTGGCCTCGCGGCGGAAACCTACGTGATCCCGAACAAGCGCAAAGTCTCGCACGTATTGCCGTGGACGCAGTCGCTCGGCACCGGGTTGCGCACGGCGCACCTGCGCGATCCGAACGGGCCGCAGACCGTGTTCGCCAGCGAATCGTTCATGGACGAGCTGGCGGCCGCGGCCGGCGCGGACGCGGTGGAATTCCGGCTGCGACACCTGCGCGACCCGCGCGATATCGCCGTCATCAAGGCGGCGGCCGAGCGCGCCGGTTGGAAGCCACGCCCGTCGCCGAACAAGCCGAATGGCGCGCCGATCGCTACGGGCCGCGGCATCGCCTATGCGCCGCGCAACGGCTCGTATGTGGCGACCGTGGCCGAGGTCGAAGTGAATCGCGAGAGCGGCGAGGTGCGCGTGACGCGCTTCACGGTCGCGCACGATTGCGGCTTCGTCATCAATCCCGACGGGCTCAACGGCACGATCGAGGCGAATCTCATCCAGTCGATGAGCCGCGCGCTGTACGAGGAAGTCAAATTCGACGGCAGCGCGATTCAAAGCGTCGACTGGAACACCTATCCGATCGTCGACATGATGCAGGTCCCGGACGCGATCGACATCGTGCTGCTGAACAACGCGCCGGACATGCCGGCCAAAGGCGCCGGCGAACCCGCGACCCGGCCGACGACGGCGGCGATCGCGAACGCCATCTTCGACGCGACGGGCGCGCGACTGCGGCGCGCGCCGTTCACGCCCGAGCGGGTGAAGGCGGCGCTGCGGCAGCGCGCCTAGCGTCGAACGACCCTCGTCAGGCGAGCGCGGCGGAACGCGAACTACTCGGGAGGATCGCCGGACAACGGCGATGAAAATTGCGAACGTTCGGACTAGGCTTCGTCACGTTCCGACCCTAAGATATCGCGCGCGACCAAGCAAAAGAACCGAATGCGCGCGCCCAGAGTCCCCACTCCCCGGCCGGATCGCGAACGATGAGCGACCTTCTCGGACGTATTGCAGCGCGATTGCGCGCGGCGTCGATTACGGATGCCGACGGCGAAGCACGGCGCATCGTCAGCGCGGCCCATGCTCAAGGCGACAAGGCCGGCGCCGACGAGCGCGCCTTGGCGATGGCGGAACAACGCGCCAACGGCAAGCCCTTGGCCTACGTACTCGGTCGCGACACCTTTATGGGCGTCGAGCTCATCGTGGCGCCGGGCGCGCTCGCGCCGCGCGATGAAACGGAGCTGCTCGGGAACACCGCGCTCGAATCGTTGCGCCGATCGGGACTTGCGGCGCCGCGCGTAATCGATATGTGCTGCGGATCCGGCAACCTCGCGTGCGCCATCGCCTACCACGTGCCGAGCGCGCGGGTATGGGCCAGCGACTTGACCGACGGCTGCGTCGACGTGGCTCGTCGCAACGTCGCGCAACTCGGCTTGCAGCCGCGCGTGCACGTGGCGCAGGGCGATTTGTTCGCGGGCTTCGCGGGGATGGGACTCGAAGGAGCGATCGACCTGATCGTGTGCAACCCGCCGTACATCTCGGCCAAGCGCTTGGCCGAGGACCGCGCGCACTTGCTCGCGCACGAGCCGCGCGAAGCTTTCGACGGCGGACCTTACGGCCTCAGCATCCATCAGCGCGTCATCAAGGAATGTCTGCCGTTCTTGCGCCCGGGCGGTTATCTGCTATTCGAGATCGGGCTCGGTCAGGATCGGCAAGTTAAAATTTTGTTCGAGCGCGCCAAGGTATACGACGACATCCGGCTCGTGAGCAACGCGGCGGGGGAAGCGCGCGTCGCGCAGGGACGACGCAAAGCGGTTTGAGGATCGCGGAAAGCCGCCTACGAAGACGAGCTTATAAACGAAACAAACGAGGCGCTCGCTCAGCCGACCACGAGGCGTTCATCCACCAGCAGCGGCGGCGTGTGCAGATAGCGCGCGGCTTTGCGCTTACCTTCGATATCCCGATAGACGCGCTCGGTCTGCTCGGGCGACAAACCGAGCGCGCGCGCGCTCTCCTCCGCCGGGTAACCGTTGTTCAGCGCGTACAGGCAAAGATCCATCTTGTCGTACGGAAGCGAAAAGTAGAACTCGTCCTGACCCTGCGGCAGCGAGTAAGTATCCGTCGTGGGCGGCCGGCGACGGATGTCCTCGGGGACGCCCAAGTGCTCGGCGAGCTGATAGACCTGGCTCTTATAGAGGTGCGCGATCGGCTTGATGTCGGCCAGGCCGTCGCCGCCTTTGACGAAAAACCCCTGGTCGTATTCCAGGCGATTCGGCGTGCCGACGACGGCGTAGTTGAGCCGGTCGGCATGGTAATACTCGATCATCTTGCGCGTGCGCTGCTTGAAGTTGGAAGCAGCGACAACACCCAAGTAGCTTTCGGGCGGCAGACGCTTTTTGACCTGGCGGCCGTCCGGCGCCACGGCGACCACGGAAAAGATGCGGAAGCGGTCGTCGTCGATCACGCTCGGCAATACGATCTTGCACTTCCATTGCGAGGTGTATTCCGGGATCACCGCCCGAATCGCTTCATCGCGCCGGCGATAGCAGCCGGCGGCCTCGAGGATCGGCGTGATGTCCTCGAGTATTCCGCGCACCTGCTGGCTCTCGGCGGCCAGGCGGCTCAGCGGCAATGTTTCCTCGCCGGATTCGCCTTCCGGCGTGAACAGACCTTGCACGCGCTCCGGACCGAGCGCGCGGGCGCAGAGCGCCGTGCACACGCTGCTGTCCACGCCGCCGGAAATACCGAGCACGACGCCCTTGCGCCGAAAGCGGTTGAACACGGTCTCGCGGATGAACGCCGTGATGTCGGCCGTGACTTTTTCGCGGTCGATCTTCAGCAGGTCGGCGGATAACGGGGGGCGCATGACTTCGTTCGGAGCGAACCGCGATCAGGCCTGCTTGCTCGCGATGAAGCGCATCAGGTTGGCGATGGAATCGAGATTGGCCGGCGTGATTTCCTGGTCCGCGACCTGGATGCCGAAACTGTCCTCCAAGAAACTGGTGAGCTCGAGTACGCCGGTCGAGTCGATGATGCCGTTGTCGAGAAACGAATCGTCGACCGATAGGGTCGTCGCATCTTGCCCCATCATCAAGTTAGCGCCGATGAACGCCCGGATCTTCGCTTCCACCTCGTTGGCCATGCACTGCACTCCTCGTTGACACGTCGCTCGCGATCTGCACCGCCACTTACTACGCGCAGAGCATAGCCTGCCCGGCGATCTCCGGCCACCCGAAGGGCCGCCGCCCGGCCTGCGCGCGGGCGCGTTTCTCGGCTATCCTAGCAGCAAACTATCGCGCTCCCGCGAGGCGGCATCGGCGCCCACGCCGACGCCGCTTGATACGGACCGACCTATGGCATCGCCACCAATCCGGCTGCTGCACGAAACGCTCGTGCTTTCGGCCGCCCAGTACGCGGACAAGCACGCGCTCGTCGTGGAGGGGCAGCCGTACACCTACGCTCAGTTGCTGGACGCCGCGCGGCGGCTCGCTTCCTGGTTGCAGGCCCGCGGCCTGCAACGCGGCGACCGCGTCGCGATCTTCATGGACAACACCTGGCCCTGCGTCGTTGCGATTTACGGGACGCTGATGGCGGGAGGCGCGTTTCTCGTCGTCAATCCCCAGACCAAGGCCGACAAGCTCGAATACATCTTGAAGGACAGCGAAGCCGCGTTTCTGTTGACGGATGCGCACCTGGCGAAAGTGTTCGCGCCCGCGGCCGTGGCGGCGACGGATTTAAAGGCGGTGATTTGTTCGGGCAAACTCCCCGAGCTTACGAGGAACCTGCGCGTCCCCGTCCACGCGTTCGCCGATGTCCTCGCCCATACCTGTTCGCCGGCCAAGCAGGCGCAGACCATCAGCATCGATCTGGCCGCGCTTATCTACACATCCGGAAGCACCGGCAATCCGAAGGGCGTCATGATGACGCATCAGTCCATGGTGTTCACGGTCGATAGTCTCGTACAGTACCTGCGCCTGTCGGCGGATCACCGCATTCTGAACGTGCTGCCGCTCGCGTTCGACTACGGGCTGTACCAGCTCATCATGGCGCTGCGCGTCGGCGCGACGCTGGTGCTCGAGCGCTCGTTTACTTACACGGCGCAAGTTCTCGGTCGGCTGGAACAACAGGAGGTAACCGTCTTCCCCGGCGTGCCGACAATTTTTGCGATGCTCCTGTCCATGCACCGCCATCAGAAGCTGCGCTTCCCTTCGGTGCTGCGCGTCACGAATACCGCGGCCGCGCTTCCGGCGAGCACCATCCCCGAGCTGCGGGAAATTTTTCCGAACGCCCTCATTTACAAAATGTACGGCATGACCGAATGCAAGCGCGTCAGCTATCTCGAGCCGGAAGAGCTCGACCAGCGCCCGGATTCGGTGGGCAAAGCGATCCCGGGAACGGAGGTTTTCGTGCTCGATGCGAACGGCCGGCCGGCGCCGCCGGGCGAAGTCGGCGTGCTGCACGTGCGCGGCGCGCACGTCATGCTCGGCTATTGGAAACTGCCGGATCGAACCGCCGAGATGTTGAAGCCCGGGCGCTACCCCGGCGAGCGCATTCTCTGCACGCAGGATCACTTCAAGATGGACGCCGAGGGCTATCTCTATTTCGTCGGTCGCTCGGACGACATCATCAAGACCCGCGGCGAGAAGGTGAGCCCGGTCGAGGTGGAGAATGCTCTCTACGGCATTGCCGGCATCCGCGAGGCGGCGGTCATCGGCGTTCCGGACGAAATCCTCGGACAGGCGGTGCGGGCCTACGTAGTGCTGGAACCCGGTTCCACGCTTAGCGATAAAGAAATCAAAAAAATCTGCCTCGCGCGTCTGGAAAATTTCATGGTGCCGCGGGACGTGATATTTATCGCAGAGTTGCCGAAGACCGCGACCGGCAAGATCAGCAAGAAAGGATTGGGCGAAACGGCGCAATGACCCGGTGGCCGCAAGAACGCGGCGATTCCAGGGCCGGTACTGGTGTTGTCGTATCGCCTATTTGAAAAAGCGAAACTTCGTCCCCGCAACTTCGACAAAGTCGCCGCGCTCCAGCAACTGACCGCCGGGAGGCACCGGCTTGTCGTTGATCCGCGGTTCGCCCGGCCCGACGGCGGCGTGCAGCACGTAGCCCTCGGAGGTGCGAAAGATACGAGCCGGCTTTCCGCCGGGATTCTCGAGCGTGACCTCTTCCTTCACGAGCGGCATTCGCTTGCCCTTGTCCTTGCCTTCCACCGCGAGCAACTGCGCGAACGCGGTGATGACCTGGGTCTTCTCCTGTGACTCGGCCGGCGGTGTTGCGGCGGCGACCGGCCGTTTGCCGAGCGCCGGCGTCTCGAGATTCACGTCGTCGCGATAAATCAATAGGTGCGCCCCGATGATGATCTCCTCGCCGTGGCGCAGGTCGTGATGTTTCACGCGCTTGTTCTCGATGAACGTGCCGTTGGTACTGCCGAGATCATGAATGGCGGATTTCAGGCCGACCGTCTTGACGATCGCGTGCTCGCCGCTGACGGCGGCGTCGTTCAACACGATATCGCATCCCGGCTTGCGGCCGATTTTCGTGTCGCCCAGTTTGAGATTCACTTCGCCGATCAACTTGCCTTGAAACTTGATAACCAGCTTGCCCATGCTCGTTTGACCCGTTCGTGTGTGCGTCGCCTAAGAAAACTTTAGCCGGTTTCGCGACGTCCGCAGCCCGTATCATCGTACCCGGTTCGCCGGGTGCACACCGGATACCTCCCGCGACATCGCCCGCTTTCAGCCTAGCCGATCGCCGTGCCGGGCGACGACCCGGCGGATTTCAACCGAGTGTTTACCCTAACGGAAATGGGCCGATCTTCCGATGTAGCGGCCGTAGCGGTGCGGCTTAATCTCGAGTTGGCACGAACGGCGGCGTATATGATCAAGCCGGTGTTGGTCGTTGAGGACGACCGCGATTGTCGTGACTCCCTTGTCGACCTGCTATGTCAGCTCGGTTTTGAAGTGCGATCGGCGTGCAATGGCGAGGAGGCCCTGCAACTGCTGAAACGAATGGAAGCGCCGTGCCTGATCCTGCTTGACCTCGCGATGCCGGTCATGGACGGGGAGGAGTTCCGGGCGCGGCAGCTCGCGGATCCTGTACTCGCGAAAGTCCCCGTGATCCTTATCAGCGCGGACGCGGAACTACGAGAAAAAGCGGAGCGGCTCAAGGTTGAAGCGGCCATCGGGAAGCCATTCGATGCAGGTCTCCTCCTGGCTACCATGAGCCGGCATTGGAACGTGCGTCTGTAGGGCAAAGAAAAAAGCGCGCGAGCGCAGCCCGCGCCGAGGACAGGCGCGCCCCGACACGGGTTTTGGCCGACTTACTTGCCGAGGTCCGCGCGCCGGCGCGCCGTGTCTTCGCCTATCCGTTCGAGCCATTCCTTCACGCTCACCGGCGCGTGGCCCGTGTACGGTTCGGGAACGGTGAACACCCACAACCCGCCGTTCTTGTCTGCATCGATCTCCTGTCGCAAGTGCGCGTACAGATCGTCCGCATGCCGGTCGGTCTTTATGATGTGGCTGTACTCGGAGAGGGACAGCGAATCGCCGTATTCCTTGATGGCATCGGCCAAGCGTTGGGTGCGCTCTGGCTCGGCATCGCGATCACAGAGGACGAATAAAACTGGCATCCTTTACTCATCCATGACTTACGGGCACCATTGTGTTCCAGCGGCGAAAATGAAAACTGAGGGCAACCCCTTAGATTGGAACAGAATGTCCCGTAAGCGGGCCCACACACCTGACCAATAACGGCCCAAGACCCGCAATATGCCGGGGGAATTTTTTCCACCTCATCGGAGCAAAGCCCGGACGAACATCGCAGCGTCGGAAGTCGACGCTTACATAAGGGTACCGTAACGTTCGCCAATCGTTGAGCGACAATTTCAAATCCCGATCCTAGTACGGCTATTTTCCCAACTGTTATAGGTACGTCATCACTTCATGAACCCGGCGCTTGTGCGCAGCCAGCTCGAACTGCTCGAGAAGCCGACGGAAGCTTTGGTCATTGACGCCGGTCTGCTCCCGGGCGAAATTGTTCAACGTATCCGCTCGGCGTTCGGAATTTAACTCGAGAGAAGCGCGCTAGAAACACGGGGGCTTACGCCGGCGCCGGCGGCTGCCGCGATGGCGGTTACGACACCCGCCCTGAAACGCCAAAGCGCAACCAACGCGCCAACGCCGATCATGCCGTGTTCGCCTCTCGTCCGTATCGTGGACACATGTTTCATTAAATGCTACGGTCGCTCCGCATGGCTCAATCAACCGTGAATTCGGTACGGGCGGTGGTACGCGCGCTGGAGATCCTGCGCTGCTTCACGGTGGATCGACCGATACTGTCCGTCGCGCAACTCGGCAGGCACCTGCACCTCAGCCGGCCGACGCTTTACCGACTGCTCAAAACGCTCGCGCAGAGCGGCTTCGTGCAGGCGGAAGGGGAACCGTTGCGATTCCGGCTCGGCCCCGCGATCGGACCGCTGGTACAGGCTTGGTCGAGCCATCTCAATCTGCCGCAGCTGTCGTCCGCGGTCCTCGAGCGGCTGCGCGACGAAGCGGGCGAAACGGTGGCCCTGCTGATTCGCCACGGCGAGCAGCGCTTGTGCGTCGCGGAGCTGCCCGGGCGCCACGCGCTCACCGTCGTGCGAGGTATCGGCAATACCGCGCCGCTCGCACGGGGCGCAAGCGGCAAGGCGATCCTGGCGTATCTGCCGAATACGGGCACGGGACGGGCGCAGGACGCCGATCTCGCCAAGATTCGCCGGGCGGGCTACGCGGTCAGCCGCGGCGAGCTCATGCCGGGAGTCGCGGCCGTTGCGGCGCCATTCTTCGACCGTACCGGAACGGTGGCGGGCTCGGTCGCCATGTTCGCACCGGAGGTCAGGTTAGGGGCGCGACGGGAGCGCGACACGGCACGCCTCGTCATGGACGCCGCCGCCAAGATTTCCTCGCTGCTCGGACAACCGCGTCGAAGTTAGCGAGCGCGGCATGTCCGTTTCCCGGAACTGTTCTCGTGAACGGCTCGTCGCTTTCATCTCGACAAAACAGAGCGCCGCGACTATTAGCGCCCCGCGACCGCGGGCGGGGCGCAAGACTTCGTATCCGTAATTAATTTTTTCTAACGCGATCCGTTGGTCTTGCCGCCGCCGGACATCGAGCCGCTCTCGGCCGGATCGGTTATTCCGCCGATGCCACTCGATGGGCTGCCGCGTGATCCTGCCGGAGACCCGCCGCCGGAAGTACCCTGTCCTTTCGTGGCGGCCTCGAACTCGGACTGCGACACCCGGCCGTCGCCGTTAGTATCGGCCGCCGAGAAGTCGAGTCCGCCCGCTGCACCGGCCTCGCTTTGATCGATGAAGCCGTTACCGTCCTTGTCGATGTTCCCGAACGAAGACACCGTTCCTTCGCCGGTGCCAGTGGCCATACCGCTCGTGCCCGCGCTTCCCTCGGTCGAACCGCCGCGGGTCGACGTACTGGCGCTACTTCCCACGCTTCCAGTCCTGCTGCCGCTCAGTCCGCCTGCGCCGCCGGTGGTGTTGCTCCCGCTCGCCCCGGTATTTCCCGTTCCCGCGGCGCTTTCACTCGACCCCGCCGCACCCGCGCCCGTGCTGCCGGTCGCGCCCGTGCCGCCCGCGGCTCCGGTGGCGCTTCCGCCGGCGGCGAACGCCACTGCCGAAACCGCGGAAAGCGCGAACGCCAAGGAAATAGATTTGAACGTTTTCATGAGCCGTCTCCTTTTGGCCGTTAGAACACTCGGACGGATTCCAGCTTACGCAATTGCTGTTTCAGCGTCGCGGGGTATCCGCCCTAATCTCCCTTAGGGAAATGGCCGAGGGCCCAATAACAAGGCTCCGAAAATCACGCCGGTGACACGGTAGCCCGCGTGGTATCAGGGGCACGAATGGAGGGACACAAAAACGGGAACCGAACGTCGCGTCACTCCTCCTGAAACGCTTCCTCGCGCGTCTTGCGAATCGCCGGGAGGAGGACGGCCACCATGGCGAGGGCGGCGAGAACGAGCATCGTCGCGCTGATGGGCCGCTGAATGAAGGTCAGGGGGTCGCCGCGCGAGAGAAGCAGCGCGCGCCGCAGATATTCTTCCATCATCGGCCCGAGGATAAATCCGAGCAGCATGGGGGCGGGCTCGCAGTCGAGCTTGGACAGTATGTAACCGATGAACCCGAACAGCGCCATGAGGTAAACATCGAATTCGGTATTGTTCAGGCTGAAGACGCCGATGGCGCAGAAAACCAGGATCGCCGGGTAAAGCAAGTGATACGGCACCATGATGATACGCACCCAGATACCGATCAGCGGGAGATTCAAAATCAGCAGGAACAAATTACCGATCCACATCGACGTGATGATGCCCCAGAAGAGCGCGGGCTGTTCGGTGATCACGAGCGGCCCCGGTTGAATGCCCTGAATGATCATGGCGCCGATCATCAGCGCCATCACGGGGTTGGACGGAATACCGAGCGTCAGCATCGGAATGAACGAGGTTTGCGCTCCGGCGTTATTCGCCGATTCGGGGCCGGCGACCCCTTCGATCGCGCCCTTGCCGAATTCTTTCGAATATTTGGAAACTTTCTTCTCGAGCGAGTAAGAAGCGAACGAACCCATGATGGAACCGCTGCCGGGTAGGATTCCGACCGCCGAGCCGAGCGCCGTACCGCGCAGAATAGGCGGGATCATGCGCTTCCAGTCTTCCTTGGTCGGCATCAGGCTCGTGATCTCTTTTGCGATCACCGATCGCGTCGCCTCGTTTTCCAAATTGCGGATGATTTCACCGAGGCCGAACATGCCCATCGCAACGGTGACGAACCCGATGCCGTCGGCGAGCGCCGGAACATCGAACGTGTAGCGCTGCATCCCGGAGTTCACGTCGGTGCCGATCAGACCGAGCAACAATCCGAGCAAGACCATGCCGAAGGCGTGCAGGAGCGAGCCGTGCGCCAGCACGATCGATGCCACCAGACCCAGCACCATGAGGGAGAAATAGTCGGCCGGCCCGAACTTTAAGGCGACGTCGGCGAGCGGCGGTGCGAACAAAGCGAGCAGCAGCGTCGCTACCGTGCCGGCGAAAAATGACCCGATGGCGGCGGTCGCGAGCGCCACTCCCGCCCGACCCTGCCGCGCCATCTGGTAGCCGTCGAGGGTGGTGACCACCGATGCCGCTTCGCCGGGCAGGTTGACGAGAATGGCGGTGGTGGAGCCGCCGTATTGCGACCCGTAATAGATGCCCGCCAGCATAATGAGCGCGGACACGGGCGGTAGCGTGAACGTGATCGGAAGCAACATGGCGATCGTCGCCGTCGGCCCGAGCCCGGGCAGCACGCCGATCAGGGTGCCGAGAAAAACACCGATCAGGCAATAAAAGAGATTGCCCCAGGTGAGGGCCGTGGCGAAGCCGAGCCCGAGATGTTCGATGAGTTCCATCGCCCCGCTTTATCCGTCGAACCAGGATCCGAATAGGGGCAACGGAATCCCCAGTCCTTTGATGAAGACGAGCACACAGGCGACGGTGAGTCCGGCCGCGAGGGCTATCGTGGGACCGAGACGGAATTTCACGCTGCCATAGGCGCTCACAATGACGAGCACGATCAGGGAAATCACGAGCCCGGCGCCGCGCAACAACACGCCGAAGAGCGCCGTGCTCCCGCATACGAACAACATCCCTTTGATCGCGATCGTGCCGATCGGCTCGCCGTGACGCACAAACGAACGCACGACCGACGCGGCGCCAATCAGCGCGAGCAGCCCGCCGAGAACGACGGGGAAATAAGCCGGGCCCATCTTCGTGGCGGTGCCCATGCCGTAATCGCGCGCGAAGAAGATGGCGGCAAAGCCGACCGCGATGTAAATCACGCCCGCCCAGAAGTCCTTAATGTTTCGGACCGGTATTATCATTTTTTAACCCCTTCGGCGTTGCCCCCGACCACCGCGGCTGATGCTCCCTGAATCCGCGCGGGGAAGCAACGGGTGCAGGAAAGTACGAACTGCGAACTGAGGAGGAGAAGCCTGCAGGAACACTCATCGGGACGATGGCGCAACCAGCGCCCCGATGACTGTCCGTACTACGCGCCGATCAGTCGGCGTAAACGCCGGCCGCCTTAATGACGGGAGCCCATTTCTCCACCTCGGCCTTGAGATGTGCGCGTAGCGCTTCGGGGGTAGCGCGGTTTTGCGGCTCCGGTTCGGTGCCGAGATCGGCGAAGCGTTGTTTGACGTTGCCGTCGCGCAGCGCCGCTTGCAGGGACTTGCTCAGCCGATCGATAACGGGCTTCGGCGTGCCTTTCGGCGCGTACAGCCCGTGCCACACGCCAACCTCGAACGCGGGCAACCCGGCTTCGGCCGTCGTCGGAACATCGGGCAGCGACGCGACGCGGGTCTTGGTGGTCACGGCGTAAACCTTGATCTTGCCGCCTTTGATTTGGCTCGTGGTGTTGGTCGTCTGATCGCACATGAAGTCGACCTGTCCGCCAAGCAGATCGTTCATCGCCGGGCCCGTCCCCTTGTACGGAACCGTGGTGACCTGCGTCTGGATCGCGGACATGAAGAGCATGCCGCAAAGATGCGACGCCGCGCCGATGCCGGCGTTCGCGTAGGTCACTTTGTCTTTGTTGGCCTTTACGTAGGCGATCAACTCCTTCATGTCTTTCGGCGGAAAGTCCTTGCGCGCGACGATCGTCATCGGCACGTCGGTGACGAGGCCGATGGGCGCGAAGTCATCGAGCACGCTATACGGCAGCTTGCGGTACAACGTGGCCGACGTCGCTTGGCCGATGTGATGCAGCAATAGCGTGTAGCCGTCCGGCGCGGCATGGGCCACTTTGGAAGCCCCGATCGTGCCACCCGCGCCGCCGACATTTTCCACGAGCACCTGTTGCTTGAGATCGTTGCTCATCGCCTGCGCTATCAACCGGGCGACGGTGTCGGTCGGACCGCCCGCGGCATAGGGGACGACCATGGTGACGGGCTTGGCGGGATAGTCGGCAGCGAAAGTCGGCGACACCGAGAGCGATGCGAACATCGCCGTGAAGGCAATGAGGATAGTACGGATAATTGTTTTCATGATGCCCCTCAAGGACGTGGAATAGTATGGCGGTAGCCGGAGATCGATAGCCTACGGACCTGCTCAACGCGGCGCAATCCTCGCTGATGAGAGATAGACGCATTCTTCGCTACCAAAGCGTCGGCGTCCTGCCCCTGACACCAGGTCGAAGGCATATTAACCGCAAAACGGAAGGCGTGAGCTT
Source organism: Acidiferrobacteraceae bacterium (assembly GCA_021323795.1). GTDB lineage: Bacteria > Pseudomonadota > Gammaproteobacteria > Acidiferrobacterales > Sulfurifustaceae > JACQFZ01. The sequence goes on from JAJPKH010000116.1 coordinate 15,585, forward strand.
ACAGAATCGGAGCCGCACGGGAGCGGCGGCACGGCGCGGGAGGGGAAGGCCGACCGGCATCGGCCTAAAACCTACGCCGGCCGGAGTGGTATGCAGCTACCGGGCTTGCCCGGCGGCAGGTCAGCTCTCTTGCTGTTTGCTTCTTTGCTTCAACACTTCGCTCTCGGCCTTTTTCGGTACTTTGATCCCGAGTTTTTCCTCCGGCGGCGGGAACACCGCTTCCATCCCGAGGCATTCCGCCCATAGCTCGCGCGCCCAGCCCTGGTTATGAAATACGTGCTCCTCTTCCTGGTCTTCGACCTGTTCGTAAGCTTCCTGCAATACTTCGCCGACGCGGTCGCCCTTTTCCGCCTCCTTGGACACCAGCCCTATCAGCTGCCAGTTCAAGTGGTCTTTCAGCTCGGCGTGCGAGACGGCCTCCGCGGCCACGATCTGTGCGAGCGTCGAATCCCCGGATTCCCGCGCTACCTGCATGTTCCTAAGGAGCGCCTGCGCCGTGGCGCGCACGATCTGACTGCCGGTGGTTTCCTGCTCCGTGTCGATACCGAGCTGCTTACAAACGTTTTGAAGAATATCGACGTGTTCGCGGGTCTGTTCGAGATATTCCTCCCACTCGTCCTTGAGCTCCTCGTTCTCCGCGCATTCGAGGGCGGCCTCGTAAATTTGCACGCCACCGCGCTCCGTTTCCAACGCTTCGCAAAGAAAACTCTCCAGCTGCTCCTGATTCATACCGCCTCCTGACGAATGTGTACGTTCCGGGGCGACTATGGCGAGACGCTACCGGAGGGTCAACCGGGTGCTCTCCTTACCCGCGCCGGGACTAGCGACATGTGGCCCCATCCATTAGATTGGAACATATGGTCCTCCCCGAACTGGTCGCTCACCGCGGTTATCGACTGCATTATCCCGAGAACACGCTGATCGCGGTGGAAGCGGCGCTGCGCGCCGGGGCGCGCTATGTCGAGATCGACGTGCAGTTGTCGCGCGACCTCGTCCCGGTGCTGTTCCACGATGCCGATCTCATGCGCGTGTGCGGTGTCGCGGGCGCGGTGAAGGACCGCGGCGTCGATGAGCTCCGGCGCCTGAAGGCGAGCGAGTACAATCGCTTCGGCTATCGCTACGCGCGCGTACACATAGCGACGCTGGCCGAGCTTACCGATCTGCTCACGCGCCATCCCGACGTTACGGTGTTCGTCGAGCTCAAGATCGAGAGCCTCGCGCAGTTCGGCATCCCGGAAACACTCGACCGCGTGCGCTCGGCGCTGCGCGGTATCGAGGAGCGCGCCGTGCTCATTTCCTACTCGCTCGACGCCTTGCTGAGCGCACGACGAGCGGGTTGGCCCGCGCTCGGGGCCGTGTTGGAGCGCTGGAAGGATCGGCGCGATTCGCGGCTACGCGATATTGCACCGCAATATATCTTTTGCGACGTCGAGGATCTGCCCGCCTTCGGCCGCCTGAAGGGCGACGGCGCGCGGCTCGTGGTCTTCGAGGTCGGCGACGCCGAACGGGCTCTGCGTCTCGCCCGCCGGGGCGTCGACTTCATCGAGACCTTCGCCGTCGGCGAGATGCGACGGGCATTGGACGGACGCGGCTCCGCCTGATTATCCGCCCCTAAATACGAGAAACTGAGACGCGATCACCTACCCCCGATTATTCCGAGGCTGATGCTTCGCCTCAGTGGGGCTTGCCTTGGCCAAGGCGTTTGCGCAGAATTACCGGTTCTTCAGGACGGAGGGGGAATATGAATATCTTTGTGTCGAACCTTGATCGGTCGGTCACGCCGCACGATTTGCGCCGCGCTTTTTCCGGCTACGGCACGATCATCGACGTTAAGGTATTGACCGACAGGGAAACGGGCAA
>JAJPKH010000114.1 GCA_021323795.1 Acidiferrobacteraceae bacterium
AGGAACAGCAGCGCCAGCATGGCCGACAAGAACGAGATAGTCATGGCGAACAAGTCGCCGGTGCTCAAGACGGTCTTGTAAATCACCCACGCGGCAACGGCGGCGGCGAAAAAAGTGACGGCGTGCGCCAAAGGTCCCGTTAACTCCCGGCGCCGGCCGGTGGAGAAGATCGTGCTGACTATTTGTTTCATCCTCGCCTCAACGATTCGTGAGACGTCCCTGTCCGGTGGATTCCGATGGTGACTACTGCAAGCCGGCTTCTTTATAGTACCGCGCCGCCCCCGGGTGGAAGGGAATCACGGTCGCGCTCGCCATCAGCTTCGGCGTCAGCGCCTGCATCGACTTGTGCACTTCCTTTATCTTGTCGATGCGCTCGACGAGGGCCTTCGTCAGGTTATAAGCGGTCTTTTCGTCCATGGCGGCGTTAACAACGACGCCCGCGCTCAACGTGACGGTGGGGACCGGGTTCGGCTGCAATTTGTACGAGTTGGCGGGGATCGTAAAAGGCTTGATGCCCGCCTCTTTGGTCACCCGGTCGATCACCGCCTGCGACAACGGCAGGTGCACGATGTCGACGGCCTGATCCAGCTCGAGCAGGGAACCGTGCCGCACGAACAGACTGTTGATGATCAAATCGGCGCGGCGGTCCTTCATGAGGTCGGTTTGCTCGCTCGACGCCGCCAGTATCACTTGTCCGCCCCATTTCTTGACGTCGTCGATCGACACGCCGATCGCCTGCAGCATCTGCACACCCACGTCGTTGGCGATATTGCCGCGCTTGTTGAGGGCGAGGCGCATCGGCGGTTTCTTGACCGCGATGTCGTCGAACGTCTTGATGCCATACTGGTCGGCAAACGCCTTGGTCATGATGGCGACCATCGGCGCCCAGTCGTACATGTTGGCGATCATGCGCAAATCCTTCACCGGTTGCTTGAACGGCGCCCCTCCGTCCACCGCAATCTTGAGCTCGGCGTCATGGACGATGCCCATCTGAACTTTTTTCTGTTGCAGCAGCACGATATTCGCAAGACCGCCGCCGGACGTCTGGTAGGTGATCGTGGAGCCGGGGTAGGCGGCTTTCACCGCCGCGTCCACGCCGACACCGAGCGACGTCCACAAGCCGCCGGGACTCGCGCCCGCCAAGGTGTAGTTATAGGTCTCCGCGGAGGCCGTTCCCGCCGCCAAACTGCCTAGCAGCGCACAAATAACAACAAGAAATCTACGCATGATGTTTTCTCCGGCTGGTTTAGTTCGTTTTCAGGCCGCGCCCGGCTTATTATTGCGGGAACATGAGTGGCTTATAAAAAACAGGCCGCTCGCGCGGCCGTCTCTTACTTGCTTTTTCCTTCGCCCAGCAGCGCTTTGACGACACCCACATAGCTACGATAACTGCTCAAGGTATTGTCCACCAGCTTCTCCGCTTCCTTGCCATCGAGATACGCCGAGGTCTTCTTCATCTTCTTGAGGACGTCCTGGAAGCCCGGATCGTCGACCGCCTTCTTGATGGCACCCTCCAAGGTCGCGCGAACGTCAGCGGGCAGCCCCGGGGGCGCGCCGAGGAAGCGGTGCAAGTTCAACGACTCGTTCAGTTCCGGCATGCCGAGATCGCCCGGAATGGGCACGTCCGGGTATTGCGGATTTCGCTTCGCGGCATGCCACAGCGCGATTTTTAGATCGCCGCTGTCGATGTGCTGCTGCATGCTCTCGTAGGGCGCCCATACCACGTCCGCGTCGCCGCGTATGACGGCGAGAGCCGCCTCGGCGGTGCCGCCATGATTCAGCGGTTTCCACTTAACGCCCATCTTGGCGAGCGTCACCGCCCCCGTGATGGTGGCGGTCGCCGCCAGGCCGGCGGTGGACATGATGTATTCCGGCTTCGTCTGTTTCTTGAAATCCGTAATGCTCTTATAAGGACCCTTGGCATTGATCAGCGCGACATAGTCGTCGTACGAAAGACGCGCGAGCCAGGTAACCTTGCTCAAGTCGTAGTTGACCTTGCGCGCCAGCTGCAATGCCGCCAGGCCCGCAACGTTGTAGATCCCGATCGTGTATCCGTCGGGCTTCGCCTTTTGCAGATAGCCGGCCGCGATGGCGCTGCCAGCGCCGTCCATATTCCGCACGATCACGTTCACCTTATTGGGCAAATGCTTCTCGATGAATGGCGCGATCGCCTGGGCCCAATCGCTGAAACCGCCGCCCGGTTTGTAGCCGACGACAAGCTCAATATTTTTTTCGGGATAGCCCGATGCCGCGGCGAAGGCTGCGCTACCGGCGAAGAGCGCCAGGACGCCGGCGAACAGCGCGACGGAGCGGGAGAAGAATGCACGCCTCATTTCGGTTTTACTGAAATTCGATTTCATTTGCCTTGGCTCATCAACTCGTTGACTACGTGCACGTAGGTTTTGTAACTGTCGAGCGTGTCCTTGACGATCTTGTCCGCCTCCTTGCCCGGCAGGTATTGCACCGTCTTCTTCATTTTCTTGAGGACCGCGTGAAATTCAGGATCGTCGATGGCCTGCTTGATCGCCGTTTCCAATACGGCGCGCACGTCCGCCGGCAATCCGGGCGGGGCGCCCAGCATACGTTGGGCATTCATGCTTTCGCTCAAATCCGACATGCCGACCTCGTCGGTCGTGGGCGTGTTCGGCAACTCCGGGCTGCGCTTATTGCCGTAAAAAAGTATCGCCTTCACGTCGCCGTTGCTGATGTACTGCTGCATGCTTTCGTACGAGGCGAACATGATGTCCGCGTCGCCGCGAATAACCGCCAAAATGGCGTTCGCCGCCCCTTCGTGATTCAGCGGCTTCCACTTCACGTGGAGTTTGTCGAACGTCACGCCGGCGGCGAGCGTATAAATGTCGGAATAGCCGCGAATGGAGGTGATGTACTGCGGCTTGTCCTGCTTCTTCAGATCCACAATGCTCTTGTACGGCGCCTTGGCATTGACGAGCGCGACGCCGTTGTCGACGGAAATGCGGGCGAGCCACGTCACCTTGCTCAGATCGTATCCGACTTTGCGCGCCAACTGCGTCGCGGCCAAGCCCACCATGTTGTAAATGCCGATGGTATAGCCGTCGGGTTTCGCCCGTTGAATGTAGGTCGCGGCGGTGACGTTGCCCGCTCCATCCATGTGGCGCACGACCACGCTTACCTTGTTGTTCGGCAGATGCTTCTCGATGAAGGGGGCGAGCGCCAAGGCCCAATCGCTGTAACCGCCTCCCGGTTTATAGCCGACGACAAACTCAATATTCTTTTCAGGATATTGCCCGGCCGCAAACGCCGCGCTCGCGGCGGCGAGGCTCCCCAACAGCACGCACACCAAACGGCTAATATTTTTTTTCACTCCCATCGAGCGCCTCTCTTGTGCTGATGCCGGTTAACTCGCGTATTATATTGTTCGGGTTCCCCGTTTTTGACAACACGTTCACTATGTGGACTAGTTCGCTACGCGAACGCAGCCATTCTAAGATCTGGTAGACAACCTCGTTCACGACGCATCATGGTTCTAATCCGGTCAATCTCCGGCCCAGCACCGGCTGCCGCATTGAAAGCAACGATGTTCTTGCGCGATGAAGGAGCGGAGTCGCCGCTCTCTCGCGACGTCCGCGTGCGCGCGAGCGTGCGCGTTCATGACGACGACGAACTCCACTTCCACGATCTGAACGAGCAGGACAAGAACGCGCTCGCGAATTTCATCTGGAAGACCGACAACGTGGAGCTGACGACGGTCGGGATCGATATCGGCAGCTCCACCTCCCATCTCATGTTCGCGCGTGTGCATCTGCAGCGCAAGACGCAGGCGCTTTCCAGCGGCTTCGTGGTGGTCGATCGCAAGATCCTGTGGAAGTCGCCGATCCTGCTCACGCCGTTCCTGCCCGACAATACGATCGACGCCGCGCGCTTGAAAGCGTTCATCGAAGACGCTTACCGCGCCGCCGGCTTGAGCCGCGCCGATGTCGACAGCGGCGCGGTGATCCTCACCGGCGAAGCCATCAAGCGTACGAATGCCGAAGCCATCGCGCAGCTGTTCGCCGAGGAGTCGGGCAAGTTCGTATGCGCCTCCGCCGGTCATCACCTGGAATGCGCGCTCGCCGCGCACGGCTCGGGCGCCGTCGCCATGTCGCGGCGCACACATCGCACGATTCTCAACGTCGACATCGGCGGCGGCACCACGAAATTCGCGCTCGTCGAAAACGGGCAGGTGCGCGCAACCTGCGCCGTGGCGGTCGGCGGCCGCCTGCTGGTGCGCGACGAAGAGGGGCGCTGCGTGCGCGTCGATGAATCCGCGCAACAAGCGGCCGAAGCAGTAGGCGCGAGTCTGAACGTCGGCGGCAAACCCCGCGAACAAGACATCGAGCGTATCGTCGAGGCGCTGGCCGAGGTCGTCATCGGCTTCATCCGCGGGCAAGCGCCGGCGGGGCTCGCAAAAACGCTGCTGCTCACGGAAGCGCTCCCGATGACAGCGCCGCCGCATTGGGTCACGTTCTCGGGCGGCGTCGCCGAATATATCTTCCGGCGCGAGGCCGCGACGTTCGGCGATATTGCGCTGCCCCTTGCCGACAGAATCGGCCGCGCGTTCGCCGACGGCCGCATCGGGGCGACGTTAACGGACCCGGGGCACGGCATCCGCGCCACGGTGATCGGCGCCTCGCAGTTCTCGGTGCAAGTGAGCGGCAAGACGATTCATATTTCGCCGGCCACTCCGCTCCCGCTGCACAATGTCCCCGTGGTGTTTCCCGCGGTGGCGCCCAATAAAGATTTCTCCGCCGCGGAAGTCGCCGCCGAGGTGCGCGCGGCGCTGACGCGCGCCGACGTCAATCCGACGCAAGCGGTTGCCGTCGCGATACGCTGGCACGGCGACCCGCACTACTCGCGGCTGCGCGGCCTCGCCGAAGGTCTCGCCATTGCCCTGGATACGGCGCACGCGCTGCCTTTGATACTGATGGTGGACGGTGACGTCGGGAAGCTCGTGGGACATATACTTGAGGATGAGCTGAAGATCGGCCGGCCGGTGGTATCGATCGACGGCATCCAGCTCAAGGAGCTCGACTACGTCGATATCGGCAACATCGTCGAGCCGGCCAATGTCGTTCCCGTCGTTATCAAGTCACTGCTCTTCGATAATCAAAATTCCGTTCGATTCTCAACGAGGAAAGCACAATGAACAATTCCGCTGCACCGAACCTGATGCGAGATCCCTATCTCGAATGGATAAAGAAAGAAGGCATCCCGGTCGTCGAGGACTTCGGCGTGGATTTGTTCGCCGTGCAGCCCAAACCGTGGGCGCGCCTCGGCGTCAACGGCGCCGCCGTGCATTTGAAGGGCCGCGGCGATTTCGTGTCGATGTTCGTGCTCGAGATGGCGCCGGGCGCCGCGACTGCGCCGCAAAAGCATGTGTACGAGGAAGTGATTTACGTCCTCGCGGGGCGGGGCAGCACCACCATCGAGGCCGCCGACGGGCGCAAGCACAGCTTCGAATGGGGTCCGCGCAGCCTCTTCGCCATTCCCTTGAACACCAAGTATCGCCATTTCAACGGCAGCGGCACGGAGAGCGCGCGCATCGTGTGCACGACGAGCCTGCCCGCGGTGTTGAACATGTTCCATAACGAGGAGTTCGTCTTCAACAATCCGTGGAATTTCGCCGAGCGCATGGGCGGGGACAAGTATTTCAGCGGCGAGGGCGACTTCATCGCGGTGCGGCCGGGCAACCACATGTGGGAGACGAACTTCGTTCCCGATCTCGCGGCGATCGAGCTGAAGGATTGGGCCGCTCGCGGCGCCGGCGGCAAGAACATCATGTTCATCCTCGCGGAAGGCACCATGCACGCGCATATTTCCGAGATGCCCGTCGGCACCTACAAGAAAGCCCACCGCCACGGCGCCGATTTCCACGTCATGTGCGTAACCGGGAAGGGCTACTCTCTGCTCTGGTACGAAGGCGACAAGGACTGGGTCAAGGTCGACTGGAAGCACGGTACCGTGTTCGCGCCGCCCGACCGCATGTTTCATCAGCACTTCAACGTGAGCCCGATTCCCGCGCGCTACCTCGCCACCGCGTACGGCAGCCTGCGCTACCCCTTCACCGAGAGCAAGCGCAAGTCGCTGTTCGGCGGGGTGTCGACGAGCGTGAAGCAGGGCGGGGATCAGATCGAATACGAGGATCAATCGCCGCGCGTTCAGCGCCTGTTCGAGGAAGAAACCCGCAAGGCCGGGGCGAAGTCGCAGATGGAGCGGTTCAAGGTTCCGGTTTAACGGCCGCGATATTATTAGCTGTCATTGCGCGGAGCGCTTTGCGCAGCGAAGCAATCGCAATCCCCCGAAGATTGCTTTGCTGCGCTCGCAACGACGCTGACTAAATCTTGAACCGACTTAGCACCTCGGGTGCGAACAGCTCCTCGGGCGCCACCAGCCGGTGACAGACGCCTTGCTCGTGCGCGAACCGCAAGAACGCCTCGAGCGTCGGGCGGTTCGGCTCGATGCCGTATGGCCAGAAGTCATCGCCGAACAATTCGCGCGCGCCGGCGGCATGCGCGTAGCCCCACGGGACGGGAAT
>JAJPKH010000050.1 GCA_021323795.1 Acidiferrobacteraceae bacterium
ACCGGCGTTCGTATTTCAGACCGAAGTCGTGGAGTCGATGGAGACCGCCCCGATCGTGGTGGGCGACGTGATGTTCCTCACCACTTCCTTCAACCATGTCTACGCGATAAACGCGACGACCGGCCAGGAACTGTGGCACTACAAGCACAAGATGGGGCCGGTCACCACGTTCTGCTGCGGCCCGAACAATCGCGGCGTGGCGGTCAGCGACGACAAGGTGTTCATGGGCACGCTCGACGCGAAGCTCGTGGCGCTCGACGCGAAGACCGGCAAGCTCCTGTGGGAGACGCCGCTCGGCGATCCGGAGAAGGGTTATTCCGAGACCATGGCGCCGGTGGCGGTCGACGGCAAAGTGCTGATCGGCACCAACGGCGGCGAGTACGGCATTCGCGGCTTCGTCAAAGCGCTCGACGCGAACTCGGGCAAAGAGCTCTGGACGTTCTACACCATCCCGGAAACGGGACACGAAGGCGTATGGGCCAAGAACGATGCGACCGGGCGCGACATGCACCGGGACATCGACGCCGAGAAGAAGAAGCTCGCCGAGTCCGGGGGCGATTTTTACAAGATCCTCGGCGGCGGCGTCTGGATGGCGCCCGCCGTCGATCTCAAGACGCGCACCATCTACTTCCTGGTCGGCAATCCTTCGCCGGACTTGTACGGCGTGGAGCGGCCGGGCGACAACCTCTACACCGACTCGCTGGTGGCGGTCGATCTCGACAAGGGAACGTACAAGTGGCACTTCCAATACATCGCGCATGACGTGTGGGATCTCGACGCGGTGAGCCCCGCCATTCTCGTCGACGTCAAGGACAAGAACGGCAAGATGGTGCCGGGCATCATTCACGGCGGCAAGACCGGCCACATTTACGTGCACGAGCGCGCGACCGGAAAACTGATCCGCTTCTCGGACGCGATGATCCCGCAGGAAAACATGTGGGTGCTGCCGACGCCGGAGGGGGCGCGCATGTTGCCCGGCGCGAACGGGGGCGTCGAATGGTCGCCGATGGCCTACGACGCGAAACTGCGCCTCGCCTTCGCGGCGAACCTGCACCAACCGATGACATATCAATACGAGGAAGCGGCCTATCCCGGCGGCAAACTGTGGCTCGGCGGCGCGTTCAAGCTGGTTCCCGGCGAAGAACAGTGGGGACGGCTGGTCGCGGTTAACATAGATACCGGCAAGATCGCGTGGGGAGTGAAGACTCCGCAGCCCTTGATCGGCGGCGTGCTGGCAACGGCGGGCGGGCTTGTCTTCAACGGCGAAGGCAACGGCTGGTTCAAAGCCTACGATTCCAAGACCGGCAAAATACTGTGGCAGTTCCAATGCGGCGCCGGCGTGAATGCGCCCGCGGTGTCTTACACCATCAAGGGCAAGCAGTACATTGCCGTAGCGGCGGGTGGAAACACGCAGATCGACTTCAAGCGCGGCAACAGCGTGTTCGTGTTTGCGCTCTGATTGGCTCAGCGTAAAATCCGAGGGCCTCGTCATGAGGCCCTTTTTTTTTGGGAAAAATTTCGTGATGCGAAATTCGTGGCGTTACTTGCTCTTACTCATGGGCGCGCTCGGCGCGGACCTGGCGCGCGCCGACGCCGCGGCCGGCGCCAAGAAAGCGGAGATGGTCTGTGCGGCCTGCCACGGTCCCGCGGGCAATTCCAAGGTTCCCACGTATCCGATTCTCGCCGGACAGACATTTCGCTATCTCTCCCTTCAACTGCGCGACTTCAAGGAAGGCCGGCGCAAGGACCCGGTGATGAGCCCGCAAGCGGCGAATTTGTCAAATGAGGACATACGAGATCTCGCCGAATATTTCTCGCAACAGAAACGGCTATCGACCGGATTCAGGGGCGACCCGCAGAAAGTTGCCAAGGGCAAGGCGAAGTCCGATCAGGTGCTGTGCCCGATGTGCCACCTGGGCGGCTTTGCCGGCCAGAATGAAATGCCGCGCGTCGCCGGCCAGTGGCGGGATTACATCGCCAAACAGCTGCGCGATTTCCGCTCGCGCACGCGCACCAACGACGCCGGCAATATGACCAGCGTGAGCAAGAATCTGTCCGACGAGGACATCGACAACCTGGCGCAGTACATCGCGGATCTCTATTGAGCGGTATTCCGCCCGGACTACTTTAGGAAAAGAAAAATATCCCGCGGCAGGTACGCATCGGCACCTCCCTTGGTCTGGAAGTACTGCAGAATCGCGCCGTAGGACCGCGCGTAATAGTACGGACCGCTCACTCTGAATGTCTTTAGTGCATCGTTCGGATTCGCGCTGCGGCCCCGCCCGCTCCGCCACCCATTCCCGACCCTCGTGGAGATAAACGGGGTGGACGCTGTAAATGCCGCGGCCCTGCAAGTGCTGGAATTGCGTGCCCATGCCGACATCTTTGCGTTTATCCCGGGAAGCATCAAAAGGGACCCCGGCGGTGCCGGCCCTATCGCAGCCGCGGCCTTTTCGGCAAGATACTTGCGCCGGCAACCCATCCGCCGCAAGACCAAAAAAGGAGAGATCGTGGACACACGCAATCTGTTTTTCTTCGATGCCATGCTCACGCCAAAAATCATCACCCTGGTTTACTGGCTGCTGCTTTTGGGCGCGCTGGTCTCCGGGATCGGAATAATGTTCGGCAACGGCTTTAGCTTCGGCCATTTTATCAAGGCGGTCGCCGTCATGATCGGCGGCGCGATCGGCGCGCGCATCTGGTGCGAGCTGCTGATCGTGCTGTTCAAAATCCACGAAAACACCCAGAAGATCGCGAGCAGCAAGTAATCGCGCGGCGCGGTTCGTTTTCATATAAGGAAACGCGTCGCGGGCCCCGGGCGGACGCAGGCCCGGAGCGGCTCCCACAACGGTTCGCGCAGCAGATCGATAAGGACAACTACAACGGAGAGGACGATGGCCGACTGGATCGAAACGGCGAAAATCACGGCGCAAGTCGTCGGCGCGCTCGGCGTGGCCGCGCTCGCCAAGCTATACCACGATCGCGTCGTAACGGAAAAGAACATCGCGCTCGAACGCAAGGAAGCGGAGCTCGACCGCGCCAAGGACGAGCTGAACAAGGCGCTCGCGCGCGCCGCCGACGCGGAGCGCCTGCAGCAGGTACGCGCGCACGCCGATCTCGCGGTGCTGCGCGATCAGCTCGCCGCGCAGCTCGAACGCGTCGCAAAATCGGTGTCCGCCCGCGCCGCCTCGCTCTACGTTCCCGTCTACAGCCAAAACGACGAAGCCGCCGAAGCGCCGCGCGGCTTCGCCTTTGTCGCGGTTTACAATGCCGAGGCCGCCGCGGCGAAATCGATTCGCGACATGAAGATGGTCGAGTCGTGGGGCGTGGTCGGCGAATGCTGGGATAAGGGCTCGGTGATCGCGGACAACGACTTGCAGGCGAACGTGCGCCATATGGCGTCGTACGACAAGAAGTCGGGCTTCACCGCCGTGCATACGCTGCTCGCGCCGGTGCGCTTCCAAAACCGTCAGATCGGCGTGCTGCAAGTCTTCAACAAGTCGGCGGGCGGCGATTCGCCGAAGCTCCACGCGCACGGTTTTGACGCCGACGACCGCAAGGCGCTCGCGCGCGATCTCGGCGACGGCGGCGACGGCGGACTCGCGATGCGGCTCAGCTACTTCGTGAGCGATCCCAACTACATGCGCTTTCTCGGCGTGCACGGCGAGCTCGATCTCGAGAACGCCGTCATCATGTACGCCGATCTCACGCGTTCGTCGTCGCTCTTCAACGAGCTGCCGCTGATCGACGCGGCGCGGCTGATCAACCGCTTCGACGACGAGCTGTATCGCCGCATGCAGCCGCACGGCGCCGTCGTCGAGAAGTTCAACGGCGACGGCACCATGATTCGCTTCCACTACGGCGGCTTCAAACCGGACTCGCCCACGCGCAACCCGGCGTACCGCGCGGCGAGCGCGGCGGCGGAGATAATCAGCGAGTTCGACGACTTCAAGGCCAAGCGCTGGAAACCGCTCGCCGACCACATCGCGAACAAGATACTTCTGCGCGTAACGCTCGCGCTCGGGCCCGTCATTTCGACGAATGTCGGGCCGCGGCAGTTCCAGGTGCCGACCGTGCTCGGTCAATGCGTGAACCGCGCCGCCAAAATGGCGACGCACGCGCCGCGCGATCGCAGCGTCGTGCTCCTCGATGACAACGTGCGCAAGGCGCTGCTACAGCTCGATCGCGCGTACGCGGAGTCGCTGCGCGACCACAACGGCATGCCCGGCGCGAAATCCAAAATCAGCGAGAGCCTTACGGGGCACGATTACTACGAGCTCGATATCGATCGCTTCCTGCAGATGAGGGCACGGGCACGCCGCCCGATCGATCTGGAATAGCACAAGAAGTTTCGCGCTAGGCGCTCGCCACCCGGCACTGCCGGCACCGCGCATACCCGTAGGTGAGTATCGACGACGGAACGCGTAGGGCCGCGCAGAGCGATCTTCAATGCCGCTTACGCGGACACGGCGATCACGGCCCTGCGAAAACTACTTGCGGCGGTGCCGGCTGCTCCTGTTTGCCGTTGGGATTTGCCGGTAGCGGGTTCAGCTCCGGCAATGTCCCCTCCCGCGCGCCGGCCGCTGTCATCGCGAATGCGAGAAGCGCTCCGGCGAAACGATACGCGTTCATGCCGCTCCCGTGATTTTTCAGCCGCGCGTCACGGACAGTTTACCGGACTCCCCTCCGTCGTTATACCGCGCTTCACAGGCGCGTCGATCTTGGCTCGCGGCGTTAAGGGGTATACGCTGACGTGCTCCAATCCGCGGACCCACGATGGCGCATTCCGCCACCGAAGATCACGCACCCACATTGCCGCCGGGCGTTTTCGCCGCCGCGCTCACGCCGCTGCACCCGGACCTTGCGATCGACCACGAGGCGTACGCCGAGCACTGCCGCTGGCTGCTGGCGAGCGGCTGCGACGGCCTCGCGCCGATGGGCACCACCGGCGAAGCGAACTCGTTCAGCGTCGCCGAGCGCATCGAAGCGCTCGAGCGGCTGATCGACGCCGGTATTCCCGCCGCAAAGCTTCTCGTCGGCACGGGTTGCTCGGCGATACCGGACACCGTGGCGCTCACGCGCCATGCGGTCGCGCTCGGCGCAGCCGGCGTGCTGGCGCTGCCGCCCTTCTATTACAAGAACGTGAGCGACGACGGGGTATATGCCGCGTACGACCAAGTGATCCAGCGCGTCGGCGACGCCGGCCTCAAGCTTTATCTTTACAACATTCCGCAGATGAGCGGCGTCGCGCTCGGACACGCGCTCATCGGCCGGCTCACTAAGAAATATCCGCACACGGTCGTCGGCATGAAGGATTCGAGCGGCGATTGGAACCACATGAAGACCGCGTGCGAAATGTTCCCCGGGTTTCGGGTTTACGCGGGCACGGAGAAATACTTGCTCGCGATCGTGCGCGCCGGCGGCGTCGGCTGCATCTCCGCGACGACGAACGTTACGTGCGCGCTCGCCGGCCAGCTCTACGCCAAGCGCAGCTCGAATGAAGCCGACGCGCTGCAGCAAGTGCTGACCAAAGTGCGCGACACCATCGAGCAATATCCCGTCATTGCCGCGCTCAAGCGCCTGACCGCCGCGCGCACCGGCCGTGACCGCTGGCGCGTCCCGCGTCCGCCGCATCTGCCGCTCGATGACGAGCGCTTCGAGCATTTGAAAGCCGATCTGGAGCGCCTCGGCTTCGTGCCGCCGTGACCCTGCCACACCGTTTGCAGGACGCGCCCCTCGCCCGTACAATGCGCGCGTCTTAGGGGAGTAGTCGCCTCCATTTTTCACGGGAGGGCGCGCATCAACACAATTGGCGCCGCAAGCGCCATGGTGCGTGCGGCGATTGTCTGGCGAGACCTTTGACATGGCTTCCTTGAACCGGGCGGGACAAGGAGTCGTGTCATCGGCTCAAGCTCCTGCCCCGAAGGCGCCGTCTTGGAAGCCCTCCTCGTCTCCACCGTCTCGGTGGCGCTCGCCGAAATCGGCGACAAAACTCAACTCCTCGCGCTCGTGCTCGCGGCCCGTTTCCGCAAGCCGTGGCCGATTATCTTCGGCATTCTGCTCGCGACGCTCGCCAATCACGGGCTCGCCGCCGGGTTCGGCGCCTGGCTGAGCGCGGCCATTGCGCCCGGCGTGCTGCGCTGGTCCGTCGCGTTTTCCTTCATCGCCATGGCGCTGTGGATTCTCGTCCCCGACAAGCCCGAAGCCGAGTCGGCCAAATACTCGCACGGCGCCTTTCTCTCCACCTTGATCGCGTTCTTCCTGGTCGAGATCGGCGACAAGACGCAAGTCGCGACGGTCCTGCTCGCCGCGAAGTACCATGACATTGGGTGGGTCGTTGCCGGAACTACGCTCGGCATGCTGGCGGCCAACTTCCCCGCGGTATTCGCCGGCCACCATGCGGCCCAACGCCTGCCGCTGCGCCTGATCCGGCGCATCGCCGCGGCGCTCTTTTTGCTCATGGGCTTACTGGTCGCCGTGGCCGGGAATCATTTTTAATTCACCGTCACCCGCGCTGTTCGGGCTTTTGTCCGGCGTGCTCATTTAAAATAAGGCGCCCCAGCAGAACCAAGGACGATCCCCATGAGCGAGACAATCGGCTTTATCGGCACCGGCATGATGGGCGAGCCCATGGCGCGCAATCTTTTGCGCGCGGGCTACGCCGTGAAGGTCTACAACCGCACGCGCGATAAGGCGCGCGCCCTCGCGAGCGACGGCGCATCGTTGGTACAGACGCCGGCCGAAGTGGCCGCACCGAACGGTATCGTCATTACCATGCTGGCGAACGATCAGGCGGTGGAGGAAACGGCGTTCGGCGCCGACGGCTTCGGACCCGCGCTGCGCGGCGGCATTCACGTTTCGATGAGCACGATCGCGCCGGCGACGGCGGAGCGGCTCGCCGCGAAGCACCGCGAGCACGGCGGCCGCTACGTCGCGGCACCCGTCTTCGGCCGGCCGGACGCGGCGGCGGCGAAGAAATTATGGATTTGTACGTCGGGCGAGCGCACGTTCAAAGAACGCGTGCGGCCGGTGCTCGACGCCTTGGGTCAGGGCATTATCGATTTCGGCGAAAAGCCGGGCGCGGCGAACGTCATCAAGCTGAGCGGCAATTATCTCATCCTCGCGGCGACGCAGGCGATGGCGGAGGCGTTCACGCTCGCGGAGAAAAACGGCATTGCGCGCACGGCGGTCGCGGACTTCTTCGGCAAAACGCTCTTCGCCTGCCCGATTTATCAGGCGTACGGCAAATTCGTCGCCGAGGAGAATTACGATCCGCCGCGCTTCCGGCTGGCGCTCGGGCTCAAGGACATCAGCCTCGTGCTCGACACCGCGAAAGCGAGCGAAGTGCCGATGCCGGTCGCAAGCTTGCTGCAACAGCGCATGCTCAGCGCGGTGGCGAAGGGTCGGGGCCATCTCGATTGGTCGGCCATTGCGCTCCTGGTTTCCGAAGACGCCGGGCTCGAATAAGTGAACGGCGAGGCCGCGTACAAACAGGCGCCTTGCCCGTGCCTCGCGGCACCGCTGTTTTCGCCGACTTGATTCGCCGTCGTCATCACGGTAGCGTCTGAAAGCCACCCTTGGAAGTTCGCGGGTGAAGCAACTGCCTCAAACAACACGAACGCCCGACAACGCCCACGCGCAACGGCCGCCGGTCGATTGACGCGCGAGCTGCGACGGCCATAACGTACCGGCCTTCATAAGGAGGCGGAACATGAGCAGCGACATCGCCGAGTCCCTCGCAACGGAAATTGCCGAGGGCACATACGCACCGAGTCAGTTCGACGACTGCGCCAAGCCGGCTCTTCCCGTCGATCAGAATCCGCAGATCGTGCGCTTCAAGCAGTTCAACCTGTTCGTCTCCCCGCGCCTCGACGTGCGCACGCCGAAGGCGCCGGAGTTCCTGATCCTGCGCCAATACGACACCAGCGAACCCGGCCGTAAACCGATCATCGACAAATTGATCAAGCCGCTTTCCGGCTCGCTGCGCGCCAATCTCGGCACACGGCCGAGCCGGGCCAAGCTTGCGAGCGCTCTCGAGCCGCTCAAGCGCGCCGGGTTTGCCGTCGAGGCAGCCATGATGGCGGACATCAACGATCTGGCGCACGCGCTCGAAGGCGTATTGACGCAGGTGCTCTTGCCCGATGCCTATCAGGCGTTCCAAACGCCCCACCCCCACTTTGCGCTCTGCGCCACCTACGAGCAGGTCTGGGAGCTCAAGGGTTACACGCGCGGTGAGCTGATCAGCAGCATCAGCCTGGCGCCCGGCGAACAACTGACGCTCGACATCCATTCGTGGGACAAGAGCACCATGAAGAGCGAGCAGGAGCTGGCGAGCGAGGAAGAGTTGCGCGTCGCCGACAACCTGACTCAGCGCGACGCGCACACGGTGACGCGCGAGCTCGCGAAAGACATGAGCGGCAAGCTGACGGCGTCCGGCGTAACGATTCCCGGGGTCCCGGCGTCGTTCGGCGCCGACGTCTCCGGCAAGATCGCGCAGAGCTCGAAAAACACCACCGAGAAAATCCGCGAGCGCACCGTGCAGGCGTCGCACGCGCTCAAGAGCACGCGCAAGCTGCGCATCGAAGTATCGCGCGAAGTGGGGCGCGAGCAGCGACAGACGCGGGTGGTCGCCAACACCAACCGCTGCCACACGCTGAACTGCCATTACTTCGAGATCATGGCGAACTACGTGGTCACGACGAAACGCGTCGCGCTCGACCCGTGTCTGCTGCTGCCCATGGCGCCGGTGGCGGTGACGGCGGCCTGGGTGCTTTGCCACGAAGATGTCCTCAAGCAAGTGTTGCTCGACAAAGTGTTCCTCGACGGCTTCGACGCCGCGCGGGTTCTCGAAGCGAATACGGATTTCGAGGAAATCGTCAAAGAGCAGGAGGGCCAGGACGTTCAGCCTTATGTGGACGCGATCGTCCTCGCCTACGAGACGCTGCTTGCTGCGGTCGACGCGGTGAAAGCGCAGTCCGGCGAGCCGTTGCCGAACGCGGCGGGTTCGGTGGCGGGACCGTTGGGATCCGCGACCGCCATCGCCTCGAACATTCCGCCGGAACAGTTGCGCCAAGCGCTTTACATGGCGATGCTCGCGACCGATCTCCTTGCATGGAACGCGCTGAAGAAACTGAAGCAGGACGTGAAACCGGTTTCGCCGCCTTCCCCGCCGCCACCGCCGCGCCACGCGGGCGACGCGCTGAAGGATTTCCTGGCGGTCGTCGGTCCGGCGGCTTATCGCCCCCACTTGAACGCGTCGTTATCGACGGGCCTTTCGGTGCTCGGCATTTCGAGCGGCACCGTGAGCGCGCTCATCGCCTGGGGCTACCTGATGATGCGCCCCGACGACGCCGAGCTTTATTACGCCGTCAAGGCGGCCGACAAGAAGATAAAGGCGATGGCCAAGGCGGCCGACGAGCAACCGACGGCGGCGCGGGAGGGCTTTTCGACCATGGAAGTGGCGAAGGCGCGCGTCGCCTTCGACGCGCTCAAATGCCACATCGAGGACAACTGGCTGCACTACTTGCAGGCCATGTGGCGACGCGAGGACAACGATCAACAGTTCCTGCGGCTGCAAGGTTATGGCGCGATCGCGGGCGTGATCGAGAACGACATGCTCGGGTTCCTCGGGCACAAAGCCGCGTTCCGCGTGCTGGTGCGCGAGGCGGTGAAGCCGCAAATCGACTTCGATGCGATTATCAGCCAAGTGCCGCCGGAAGCGGCGAGCGCACCGCAACTCATTACATTGCCGACGCAAGGCACGCTCCTGGAAGCCATGGTCGGCGAGTGCGACGCCTGCGAGGATTTCATCCAGCAGAGCCGCGTTCTGGATCTGCGCGTGCAGGAAGCTAAAGCCAAGCAAGAGGAATCCGAGGCGAACCGTTATGCGAAGCGCGTCGAGGGCGGCGACTACAGCGACCCGAAAACGCCGCCGGGCGGGAAGGTAATCGTCAACGTCGACGATAACGCGCCACCAACCGACTAAGAGAGAGCAGCTATTCGCCGCCTATCATTCGGCGCGCACACGATCACCGGCCCGCAGGAGCGATGTCATGGCTGACGGCTTTACCGCCTATGAAAAGGGTCTCGAGGGAAAACACGAGCAGGCCAAGGATAAGCAGGCCGCCACGACAAAGGCTCCGGCCAAAGTCATTCAGACGCCGCCACCCCAAGAGGACTATTGGATCCCCGACTGCTTCGTGTTTGCCCGGGACCAGACGTCGCCGCTGGTTTATCTGAACCACAAAAACATCACGACGACCCAGGCACAGGACATCCAAAAGGCCATCGCGTACGTCAAGCAAACGCCGACGGGCGCCGCGCTTCTCAAAGTGTTCGCGCAAAAGAAAGCCGAGCTTCAGATCGGCGCGCACTTCTTCAGCACGCTCGCCGACTATCCGTATGGCGATGCTTCTCCGAACGAGAGCGGCCACACCACCGTCGCGAGCAGCATAGCCGCGACACCGATCATTATTTTCGTGAGCGTCTTCTTGGCAAAAAGAAAACCGGAATGCATCGCCGATACGTTCTTCCATGAGTTGGTGCATGTGTGGTTTCTTGCCACGCGGACTAAATACAACGAAGTGGCGGGGACCGGACACGATCCGAGCGCGAGCATCACCATAGACCCGAACTGCAAGAAGACTTATGCCGGCTACGACCCGGCGTTTCAACAACAGCTGCAAAATTTCGACCTCGATCTCGCCAAAATTCCCGGGGCAAAAATATGTTGCGAATGAACCGCTAGAACACTGACCATCGCGATGCTCCAGTCCGTCACGATCCTGCTGCTGTTCCAACTCGTCGGCGAAGTCCTCAGCCAGGCATTCAACCTTCCCATACCGGGACCGGTCGTCGGCATGGGGTTGTTCTTCGCCGCGCTGACGCAACCGTGGATGCGCTCGGACGAATTGCGGCAGACCGCGCAGAACCTGCTGCAACATCTCTCGTTGCTGTTCGTGCCCGCCGGCGTCGGCGTGATGCTGCACGCACGGCGCGTGAGCGAGGAGCTGTTGCCGATCGTAGCAGCGCTGGTGCTGAGCACCGTGCTCGCGATCGCCGTCACCGCGCTCACCACGCGGCGGCTGGTGAAGATGCTGAGCGCACGGAGGGACGCGCGTGCGCGATAGTTTCCGCGAGATCTGGGTCTATCTGGCCGCCACGCCGCTGCTCGGTTTGACGATGACGCTCGGCGCGTATCTGCTCGGCGACTGGATTTATCGCCGTACCAATAAACATCCGCTGTTCAACCCGGTGCTGCTCGCCATCATCGTGCTCGTCGCCGTGCTCGGCGCGACCCATACCCCCTACCCGACCTATTTCGATGGCGCGCAGTTCGTGCACTTCCTGCTCGGGCCGGCGACGGTCGCGCTCGCCGTGCCGCTCTATTTCAATTTCTCCAAGCTGCGGCGCCTGTGGCTGCCGTTGCTCGGCGGTCTGATCGCGGGCTCGCTGACGGCGGCGATTTCCGCCATCGGCATCGCCTGGCTCCTCGGCGCCTCGCCGCAGACCCTAATCTCTCTCGCGCCCAAATCGGTAACCGCGCCGGTCGCGATGGGCATCGTGGAGAAGCTGGGCGGCTTGCCCTCGTTGACCGCCATCCTCGTCGTGTCCACCGGTATTCTGGGCGCCGTGCTCGGCCCTTGGACGCTCGACGTCCTGCGCGTGCGCGATGAGGCGATCCGGGGGTTTTCGATCGGCGTCGCTTCGCACGGCATCGGCACGGCGCGCGCGTTTCAGGAAAGCGAGGAGGCCGGGGCGTTTTCCGGCCTCGCCATGGGCCTCAACATCGTCGCGACCGCGCTGATGCTGCCGGTGCTCGTGCATCTGCTCGGCCTGCGCTGACGCGTCGATTCGCTTGAAACACGGATGTTGTCGGCCCGGGGAGGGATAATTTGTCGCGTTTTTGTCGAAATCAGCGTCGGCCGCGCGTCATTAAGGTTAAGCACGACGCATCGCGTGCGACCGATTGACGATGGAGGGAAGACCCATGAAATACACGATTCTGATCTACGAGAGCGAAGCCGATTTCGCCGCGCGCACCGACGGCAAGCGCAGGGACGCCTACTGGGGCGCATATCGCGCTTATACCAAGGCGCTCACCGACGCCGGTATCATGGTCGGCGGCGCTCCGTTGCAGCCTGCGCATGCGGCGACGACGATCCGCCAGCGCAACGGCAAACGTCAGGTTCAAGACGGCCCGTACGCCGAAGCCAAAGAGCAGCTCGGCGGCTACTACGTCATCGAGGTACCGGATCTCGACAAAGCGCTCGACTGGGCGTCGCGCTGCCCGGCGGCGGCGACGGGCGCGGTCGAAGTGCGGCCCAATCTAGCGATGTAGGGAGATCTCATCGACGCCCGCCAGACAGCCGAGTTCGCCGCGCGCAACTCTTACGGCCGGCTTCTCGCGTATCTCGCCGCACGTTCGCGCGACGTCGCGGCCGCGGAGGATGCCTTGGGCGACGCGTTCGCCGCCGCGCTCGCGGCGTGGCCACGCACCGGTATACCGGACAATCCGGACGCGTGGCTGCTGACCGCCGCGCGCCGGCGACTGATCGATGTCGCGCGGCACGTCAGCATCGAAGCCGCGGGTGCCGCGACGCTTCGCATCGTCGAAGACGCTGAGCACGATGCATCGTCGCAAGCGGCCTTTCCCGACGAGCGTCTTAAGCTGCTCTTCGTGTGCGCCCACCCCGCGATCGACGAGGCCGCCCGCACACCCTTGATGCTGCAAACCGTGCTGGGTCTCGATGCGGCGAGGATCGCATCTGCGTTTCTCCTCGCGCCGGCCGCCATGGGCCAGCGGTTAGTGCGCACAAAGGCCAAAATTCGCGATGTCGGTGTCGGGTTCGAGGTTCCCGAGCCGCAGGAACTACCGCAGCGGCTGGAATCCGTGCTCGACGCGATTTACGCCGCGTACGGCAGTGGCTGGGATGACGTGACCGGCGCTGACCCGCGGCGCCGCGGCCTTGCGGATGAGGCGATCTGGCTCGGCCGATTGGTGACGAAGCTACTGCCCGATGAACCGGAAGCCGGCGGACTGCTCGCGCTGATGCTCCATTGCGAGGCGCGATGCGCTGCACGCCGCGATGCGGCCGGCCGCTATGTGCCGTTGAGCCGACAAGAGACAGCCCTTTGGTCGCGATCGATGATCGAGGAAGCGGAGGAGATTCTCGCCGCGGCGGCACAGCGGAAAAAGCTCGGCCGCTTCCAGTTGGAAGCCGCGGTTCAATCGGCGCACGCGCAACGAGCCGTAACGGGGCGCACGGATTGGGAAGCGATCACGCTGCTGTACGAGGGGCTGGTTCGTATCGCCCCGACGATCGGCGCACGCGTCGCGCGAGCCGCGGCGTTGGCGGAGACCCAAGGCGCGGCGGCGGCTCTCGCCGCCGCCGATACGATTCCGACCGACGCGATAAAAAACTACCAGCCGTACTGGGCGCTGCGCGCCCATCTGCTCGAGCGTAACGGCCGATCGAAGCAAGCGCAGGAAGCTTACGCGCGCGCCATCGGCTTGAGCGAGGACCCGGCGGTGCGCGCTTTCCTGGCTGAGCAAGCGACCCGTAACAAGGGCGCGGCAAACACGCCATGACGCGTACCCGTAAAACGAGATCAGCGCGCGCATGGCCGCCCGCGCCGCCGGGGTTGGTGCGCTCGTTCGACGAGGCGGTGCGCTCGTGGCGCGGGACCGAGAGGCGCGAGATGTTCGGCTATCCGGCGATCTTCGTGCACGGCAACATGTTCGCCGGCTTGGTGCGAACCAAAATGATTCTTCGCCTGCGCGAAGCCGATAAGGAAAACTTCCTCAAGCTCCCGGGCGCGAAACCTTTCATCGCCATGTCGGGGCGCGCGATGAAACAGTGGGTCGTCGTTCCGCCCGCGGTGATGAAGGCACCGGCGAAGCTGCAAACGTGGCTGGACAGGGCACTGGCGCACGGCCGCTCGCTGCCGCCCAAAACGAAGCAAAGTCGGCGTAAGCCGCGCCGATCGGCGTAACAACGACGTCGCGATCGGATCGGACTTCCCTTGCGGCCGAGGTTCGCCTTACCCTGGGCGCGTGAGGATCGCGCGCATCGATCTCTGGCATGTGGCCGTGCCGCTCCCGGCGGTGTTCCGTCCGTCGTGGATTCCGGGCTTTCGCCAAACGGAAAATCGCTTCGACCTGATCCGGCTGACCACGAGCGACGGAATCGAAGGCTATTCCGCCGCCCCGGCGATGGGGCGCGAGCGCGCGGGCCTCGGTGCCCTCCTCGGCCCGTACTTTCTCGGCGAGCGCGCCGACGACATCCTCTCCATCCGCCAGCGCGTGCGCGAGATGGGCTACCTCGGCTGGCGCATCGGCTGGATCGAGGCGGCGTGCTGGGACATCGTCGGCAAAGCGCGCAACCAGCCGGTGTACGAACTGCTCGGCGGCAAAGGCGGAACCGTCAAGCTCTACGCGTCGACGGGCGAAGTGAAGTCCGCGGCCGATCGCATCGAGGAAGTCGAGGCGCGGCTCGCCGAAGGTTTCGCCGGCGTGAAACTGCGCGTGCATGACGACACGCTGGAACAGGACCTCGCCCACATACGCGAAACGCGAAACGCCGTCGGCGATAACGCCATCCTCGGCGTCGACGCCAACATGGCGTGGCGCGTGGCGGTCATCGCGGACTGCGCGAAATGGGATTGGCCGCGCGCGTACGCGTTCTGCCAGGAGGCGACGCAACTCCGCTATGCATGGGTGGAAGAACCGCTGCCGATGGATGACTACGACGGGCTCGCGCGCTTGTGCGACGCGGTGGACGTGCCGATCGCGGGCGGGGAGCTGAACAATCACGGTTTGCCCGAGTTCAAGACGATGCTCGCCAAGGGCTGCTACGACTGGGTGCAGCCCGACGCGGTCATGTGCGGCGGCATCGGCGAGACGTGGGCGATCATGCAGCACGCCATAAAGGCCGGCCGCAAGTACACGCCGCACACGTGGACCAACGGCATCGGCTTCGCCGTCAATTTGCAGATTTTCGCCGCTTCGCCTTTTCGCGACGACACGCTGCTCGAATATCCGCTCAATCCGCCCGGCTGGGTACCCGAAGCGCGCGACGGCCTGCTGACGGAGCCTTGGCGGCACGACAAAGGGACACTCATGTTGCCCGCCCGTCCGGGGCTCGGCTTCGACATCGATCCGGCGGCGCTCCGGCGTTATGGAAAGCGCTTCTTCACCGCGACCAAACTGCGCGTCGCGCTCGCGGCGATTTGGGACAAGGGATTGTCCGAGGCGAAGGCGCTCGGCGCGATCCGCGACGCGCGCCTCGCCGCGCGGTCGGCGGAACTTGACCGGAGCGCCGATCCGGTGACGGATGCCTTGCGCAACCTGCGACCTTCGGAGTATTAAATTAGAATCGTGGTGGAAAGCGAAAAATCGCGCGGCGCTAAATAACAACGAACCGCTTCGGTGGAGTTCTTCTTCATCCTTATCGTAGGTCTCGTCGCCGGCACCGTGAGCGGCGTCATCGGCTTCGGCTCGTCCATCATGCTGCTGCCGGTGCTCGTCGTCGCGTTCGGCCCGCTGCAAGCGGTGCCGATCATGGCCGTGGCCGCCATCCTGGTAAACCTTTCGCGCATCATGATCTGGTGGCGCGAGGTGGACTGGCGTGCGTGCGGCGTCTACGCGATGACCGGCGTACCGGCGGCGGCGCTCGGCGCCAATACGCTCCTGGTATTGCCGCCGCGCGTCATCGAAGGAGCGCTCGGCGCATTTTTCATTCTGATGATCCCGGTGCGGCGTTGGGCGGCCTCGCGCAATGTGCGGTTGCGACTCGGGCATCTGGCCGTCCTCGGCGCGGTCCTCGGCTACCTTACGGGCATTGTGGTTTCGACCGGCCCGATCACCGCGCCCGTCTTCCTCATGTACGGTCTGGTCAAAGGCGCATTTCTCGCCACCGAGGCCGCCGCTTCGCTCGCGGTGTACCTGAGCAAGGCGGCGGTGTTCCGCACGTTCGGCGCATTGCCGGCGGAAATACTTTTCAAGGGCCTGATAACCGGCTCGTCGCTCATGGCGGGTTCGTTCATCGCCAAGCGCTTCGTGCTGAGACTCGAGCCGCAGAGCTTCCGTTTGCTGATGGACACGCTGATGCTCGTATCGGGCCTCACGATGCTGTGGGCCGCAAGCACGTAGAAAGCATCGCGCACCATCGGGTTTCTGCCCCGCGCGACTTGTCGGCAGCGCACGAGATTATCGCTATAATCCCCTGCCCCGAGCGCTTTCTTTCGCTCGGGCAACGCCGTCCGCTATAGGAGCAACGAATGAAATCCGCGATGATTGCAGTTGTTGCGGCGCTCGTCGGCCTATGCCTGGTGATGAACGACGCCGATGCCAGGCGTCTCGGCGGCGGCACGAGTTCCGGCATGCAGCGCAGCCTGCCCGCGAAGCGCGACGCGGCCCCGACTCAAAACCCCGCCCCGACACGCCCGGCGCAGCAGGCGACGGGCGCCAGCCGCTGGCTCGGCCCGCTTGCGGGCATCGCGGCCGGGATCGGGCTCGCCGCTCTCCTTTCGCATTTCGGACTCGGCGAAGAATTCGCGACGGTCGTCATGCTGTTCCTTATTGTCGCCGTCGTCTTTTTCGTCATCCGACTATTCTTGCGTCGCCTGCAGCCGCAGTCCGCGCTCATGCAATACGCCGGTCACCCGGATCACGGTTCCATGGCCCGCGAAATTCCGGCGTCGGGCACGAGCGGCGCTTCGGATCGAATTGCGACCGGCGCCTATGCCAATATGCCCCCCGACTTCGATCCCGAGAGTTTTTTGCGGCACGCGAAACTCAACTTCGTGCGCTTGCAGGCGGCCAATGACGCCGGGGACATGGAGGACATCCGCAAGTTCACGACGCCGGAAATGTACGCCGAGATCAAGCTGCAATTGCAGGAACGTCGTGGCGCGCCGCAGAAGACCGACGTGGTTTCCCTCAACGCCGAGCTGCTCGACGTAACGACGGAATTTCGCCAGCACATCGCGAGCGTGCGCTTCTTTGGAACCCTCCGGGAAACGGCCGACGGCGCGCCCGCGCCGTTCGACGAAATCTGGCATATCACCAAGCCGGTCGACGACAGCCGCAACTGGGCCATTGCCGGCATTCAACAGGCGTCCTGATGTCGCCCCTGTCGGCGGCGCCGCCATGCGCGCCCGTCGGCGCATAACGGCGAGCACGCGGTGCAGCGCGGCGGCGCGGCGCCTTGCGCCGCGGCTTCGCCGGCCGCGTGCGCTTCTCGTCGTTGTCCATGCGCCCGGCTAGCGGCGTACGCGTCGTCGCCGTTTTCGAAGCCGCCAAGGGCGCGCTCGTCCTGTTCGCGGGCTTCGGGTTGGTGGAGCTGATTCATCGGGGGGCACAGCACGTCGCGGAAGAGTTCGTGCGCCACTCGCACTTGAACCCCGCGAGCGAGTATCCACGCATCTTTCTCCGTCTCGTGGAAAATACATCGGACCGGCAGCTGTGGCTGTTCGCCGGGCTCGCCGCCGCGTACACGAGCGTGCGATTCGTCGAGGCGTACGGGCTGTGGCGCGGCCGGCGCTGGGCGGAGTGGTTTGCCGCCGCGAGCGGCGGCATTTACATCCCGATAGAAATTTACGAACTGTGGTCGCACGTGTCGTGGATTAAAGTGTGCGTGCTGCTGGTCAACGCGGGGATCGTCGCCTACATGAGTTACGCGCTGTGGCAATCGAAGCAGAACCGCGCGACATCGCCCGACCGCGACATCGATGTCGCGGGCCGGTGATTGCGCAATCATACGCGTGGTGGAGCTCTGATTAACTCGACGTAGGGTGCGTTCCACGCACCCCTGTCTTCGATCGGTGCCACGGCGCACCGTACATTTTTGAATCGACCGATCGATGTCCGAACTCGCCCTGCTCCTGTTCCTCGCGATAGTCGTCCTGCTGTGGTTCGAAAGCCGCCGCGTGCAGGAAATCGCCGTTGCGCGTTGCCGGCGGGCATGCCGGCAAGCCGGCATGCAATTCCTGGACGATATCGCGCCCGCGTGGCGCATTAAGCTCGCGCGCGATGCCGACGGCGTGCTGAGGCTGCGGCGCATCTACACCTTCGACTACAGTACGCCGCTCGGCGAGCGCCGCTCGGGTTCGATTGTCATGCTCGGGCGCACACCCGTCACCATCGATCTCGGCGACGGCGTGACCGATCAGCATGAGGCGTAAGCGCCTTGCGCGACCGTTCGCGGTCGCCGATTAACTGACAACCTTTGCAGCAACGCACGGTCGGCCGGCACTGGCCGACGCAAAAATCCGCTGCCATTCATAAGACAATTCGAGGGCCCGCCGCGGGAGCAACGCGGAAAGTCGCGGGCGCCAGAAGCCATGCATAAAAATTCGTTTGGCGCTCAGGTGCATCACGGAGCGCAATCGACCGAAACCGCCCCGTATCATTCGGGTCGTCGACTCATAACAAGAATGCGCAACGTGCACCCGACAATCTCGGTGTCTCAGCATGGCAGGGTTCGGCGTCGCGGAAGTTATTTTTCGCCGCGCGCCTCTCCTCGTCCCGCGCCGCTACGGCGTCGCCGCTGACGCGACGAACACGATTTCAAATCGAAGCGTCATTCCAGGAAGGAAAACAACAGCAACAACCAAGGAGAACAAGAAATGCGCTTGAAGCGAAACCGGATTTTGATGATTCCAGCCGTCGCCGTGCTACTTCTCACCGTCCCCGCCTGGGCGAACAGTTCCTCCGGCGACGTCCGCGGCAAGCTTGGACCACGCTTCAGCGCTCCCCCCGCCTACCGTCAGGCGCCGCGGCACCATCCGTGGCGTCGCGGCGCCGACTTGACCAGCCGGCTTCTCTACTGGAACAGCATCGCCGTCGACGCGAGCGGGCTCGACCACACGCCCGTCGCGCCGGGAGAGGACCGCGTCTTCGGGGAGCAGTATGGACCCGGCCGCGCCGCGCGCGCCATGGCGATCGTTCATATCGCGATCTTCGACGCGATGAACGCTATCGCCGGCGGGTACCACGGCTACACCGGCATCCCGCGGGTGGCGGAGGATACGTCCATGGATGCGGCAATCGCGCAGGCGGCGCACGACACATTGGCCGCGCTGTTTCCGTCGCAGCACGCCGGCTTCGATGATTTGCTCGTCGAGGATCTCAAGCAGATTCGACCGCGCGACAAACGCGCCAAGGAACGTGGGATTGCGCTCGGACGGCGCGCCGCCGCGGCAATTCTGGCGCTGCGCGCGGATGATCACTCGCAACATCCCGAGCCGCGCATCAACGTCGATTTCATCATGGGCAACGATCCGGGACAGTGGCGTCAGGACCCGATCGGCCACAGTCCGCTCGCGCTCGGCGCTCACTGGGGCGAGGTTACACCCTTCGTGCTCGAATCGCCGGATCAGTTCCGCGTTCCGCCTCCGCCGGCGCTCGACAGTCGCGAGTACACCGCCGCATATCAAGAAGTAAAAGCGCTCGGCGGCGACGGCATCGTAACGCCGAGCGCCCGCACGCCGGAACAAACGGAGATCGCTCTCTACTGGGCCTACGATGGAACACCGAGCCTGTGCGCGCCGCCGCGGCTCTACAACCAGATCGCGGTGCAAATCGGACAGCAAATGGGTTCGACGGGAATGGAGCTCGCGCGGTTGATGGCGCTGGTGCACGTCGCGCTCGCCGACGCGGGCACCGCGGTCTGGGAATCGAAGTACTATTACAATTTTTGGCGCCCGGTCACCGGCATCCGCGAATCCGACGAGGGAACCGGCCCGACCGGCATCGGGGACGGCAATCCGGACACGGTGGGCGATCCGAACTTTACACCGCTCGGCGCGCCGGCCAGTAATCTCGATGGACCGAACTTCACGCCACCGTTTCCCTCGTATCCGTCGGGACATGCCGGTTTCGGCGGCGCGTTTTTCCAGATTCTGCGGCGCTTCTATGGCACCGACGACATCGTCTTCACTTTCGTTTCGGATGAGCTGAACGGCGTGACGCGGGACAACCAGGGCGAGGTACGTCCGCTGGTGCCGCGCAACTTCACGTCGCTCTCGCAAGCGGAGGAGGAGAACGGCGAGAGCCGCATCTATCTCGGCATTCATTGGGCGTTCGATAAAACCGAGGGTATCGCCCAGGGGCGGCGCGTCGGCGATTACGTGTTCGACCGCGCGTTCGCGCCACGGCATTCCAAGCGGCGCCACGAATCGGAGCCGAACGAGGATTGAATTCGCCGTCGGCGCGTAGATGCGACTGCCCGTGGCGGCAGGCGCCGCGTCATGCTAGCTTGAGCGGCGCATGGCAGCGCCACTCAGATCGCGCAGCGGCGGCGAAATTCTCGTCGAGCAACTGAAAATCCACGGCGTACGGCACGCGTTCTGCGTGCCGGGCGAGTCGTATCTCGCCGTGCTCGACGCGCTCTACGACGCGCGCGGCGACATCGAGCTCATCGTCGCGCGCCAGGACGGCGGCGCCTCGTTCATGGCGGAGGCCTACGGCAGGCTCACCGGCAGACCGGGTGTGTGCTTCGTCACCCGCGGCCCGGGCGCGACGAACGCCTCGATCGGCGTGCACACGGCGCAGCAGGATTCCGATCCGATGATTCTCTTCGTCGGCCAGGTGGCGAGCGACCAGGTCGAGCGCGAGGCATTCCAGGAAATCGACCTCCGCCGCATGTTCGGCCCGCTGACCAAGTGGGTCGCGCAAATCGATCGCGCCGATCGCCTGCCCGAATACGTGAGCCATGCGTTTCATCTCGCCGTATCGGGGCGCCCGGGGCCGGTGGTGCTGGCGTTGCCCGAAGACATGCTCACCGCGACGGTGACCTGCCCGGACGCCAATCCTTATAAGGTGGCGCAAGCGTCGCCGCGGCCGGCGGATATGGCGCGGCTCAAGGCGCTGCTGCAGGCGGCGAAGCGGCCGCTCGCCATTCTCGGCGGCGCCGGATGGACGCGCACCGGCATCGCCGACTTGCAGGCGTTCATCGAGGCCTTCGACCTGCCCGCCGGCTGCGCTTTCCGCTTTCAGGATCTGCTCGACAATCGCCATCCGAATTACGCCGGCGACATCGGCATCGGCGTCAATCCCGCGCTCGCCGCGCGCGTACGCGACGCCGATCTCGTGCTCGCCATCGGCGCGCGCCTCGGCGAGATGACGACCTCGGGCTACACCCTGCTGACGCCGCCGGTGCCCGAACAAACGCTGGTTCACGTGCACAACGACCCGGGCGAATTGGGGCGCGTCTACCAGGCGGAGCTGCCGATCGTCAGCGGCATGGACGAGTTCGCGGCCGCCGCGCGGGCGCTCGGCGCAATAGCGAGCCCGGCATATGCGGCGTGGACGCGCGCCGCGCGCGCCGACTATGAAACCTGGCAGACCACCGGCTATAAGGGAATGCCGGGAAACGTCGAGCTGCGCGATATCGTGCTGCACCTCGCGAAGACGCTTCCGGAAGACACGATCTACGCCAACGGCGCGGGAAATTTTTCCGGCTGGCTGCACCGTTTTCACCGCTACACCGGCTTTCGCACGCAGCTCGCGCCCTCCGCGGGCTCGATGGGTTACGGCGTGCCGGCGGCGGTCGCGGCCAAGGTGGCGGATCGCCGCCACACGGTGATTTCATTGAACGGCGACGGCGATTTCCTGATGAACGGCCAGGAGCTCGCCACCGCGGTTCAGTACCGGCTCGATATTATTTTCATCGTCGTGAATAACGGCATGTACGGCACCATCCGCATGCATCAGGAGCGCGAATATCCCGGGCGCGTGCACGGCACCGAGCTCGCCAACCCCGACTTCGCGGCGCTCGCGCGCGCCTATGGCGCGCACGGCGAAACGGTGCGCGACACGGCGCAGTTTGCCGGCGCATTGGAGCGCTCGCGCGAGAGCGGCAAACCCGCCCTGATCGAAGTCGTCATCGACCCGAACGCGATCACCACGCAGACGACGATCGAGGCGCTGCGCGCGCCGCGTAAATCCCGGTAGCGCGGCTATGACGGTGCCGTCGCGCACGCTGAACGTGACTATCGACCGCCCTCCCGATCAGGTCTATGCGTTCGCGGCGAACCCGCGGAATCTTCCCCGCTGGGCGGCGGGGCTTGGCGCGTCGGTGAGAAAATCGGACGCCGGCTGGATCGTGGAAACGCCGCCGGGGTTGGCGACAATCAGGTTCGTCGAAAACAATGATCTAGGCGTGTTGGATCATTACGTGACGTTAACGTCCGGCGTCGAGGTCTACGTTCCCATGCGTGTTATTCCGAACGGCACCGGCAGCGAAGTGATGTTTACCGTTTTTCAAACGCCCGGCATGTCGGCCGAGCAATTTGCCGAGGATGCGCGATTGGTGGAGCGAGATCTACAAACG